>JAVHOI010000381.1:0-7822 GCA_036169975.1 Ferruginibacter sp.
ACTCACATAATCTTATTGTAACTGAATAATTATAAATTTGCGGTAATGAAAAAATATGCAGTAATAGTTGCCGGGGGCAGCGGCAGCCGGATGCACTCTAATTTGCCCAAACAATTTTTACTATTAAATGGTAAACCTGTTTTATATTATACCCTTAATACTTTTTTAAAGGCATATAAAGACCTGCAAATTATTTTGGTGTTGCCGGATGATCATATTGCCGCCGGGCAGGAAATCATTGATGCTTTTTTTAATTACGACCGTATTAAGATTACGGCTGGTGGCAGAACAAGGTTCCACTCGGTACAAAATGGCCTGCAGTTGATAACGGAGGAGAGCATAATATTCGTTCATGACGGGGTAAGGTGTTTACTAACTACGGATCTGATACATCGTTGTTATGAAGCCGCCTTAGAATTTGGCTCGGCCATCCCGGTTATCAATTCAAAGGATAGCGTGCGGATGGTGCATGAAGACGGCAATGAAGCCCTGGAACGCGGCAGGATCAAGTTGGTACAGACCCCGCAGGCTTTTCATAGCAAGATTTTATTGCCTGCATATAAAATAGATTACAAAGATAAATATACAGATGAAGCCACGGTGGCAGAAGCCTTTGGGCTTAAGGTCCATTTGATTGAAGGGGAAGAGGGCAATATGAAAATAACCATGCCTGTGGATTTGACGGTTGCTGAAGGGATGATAAATCCAACCCCGTTGCCCCCCAAAGGGAACCCTTCGTAAATATAATGCTTCCAGGCCTAGTGCTTAAACAGTTGTATTATTTTCGGCAGCTTATTCAACTTTAGTCCAGCATACATTTCGGCGGTGGCTCCAAAACTACTATAGAAAAACGCCAGGCTTCGGATATCGCTTCCTTCAAAATCGAGCAGGATGTCCTGGCTCGCATGATCTTTTATGAATGCGTTTATAAGGAATTGGGAAGCGCCAATTGTTCTGCCATAAGGATGATTGCCTGCTAAAATATAATAGGCCCTTTTGTGAGAAAAAAACAATACACAGGAAGCTACCAATTTTCCGGAAGGCTTATAAATTCCGTAAGTAGCGGCTTTTTGCCCGGAATATAAATGATTGTATAATTTTTTAAAACGGACGTAATCATCTTTTGTCGCAGGTGAAAAATGTTTGCCTTGCTCCTTCGCCAGGGCAAGCACTTCATCTACATCAATATTTCTTCGGATGGTACAATTTAAAAGTTCCGCTTTTTTTATACTTTGTTTAAGGCCAATACGAAAGCCAGCAAACAGTTTTTCATAAGGGGCATTTAGCGGCAACACATAATTTACCCTGTCGTACAGTTCAAAATGTTTTAAATGAAAACGGTTTGCATAATTTAAACAGATATCCCAATATTTGAATTTATGTGGTACCGCCTGTAAAAAATCATTTACCAGATCAGCGGTAATGTTATTACCAAACAGGCCAAGGCATGCTGTAATAAATGGCTGATACAAATAATTAATTCCATATTTTTTATTCCAGGCAAGCGGCATTACCACTTCATAATCGTTTAGTACCAGGGCATCCCAATGCTTCGCCATGGTATCTAAATAAAAAGAATAAGCATACACCAATCCATTGCCGGCGGTATCAATACAGGCATCCCATTTTTGTTTATCTATTTGGTAATATGAAAGGTATTGTATGCCCACTAATAAGTTGGAATTTGCGGGGCCAGTTTTCTCAGGTTGATATTTTGAATATCAAGGCTGAAAGATATATTTCTTAAAAAACGTTTCTCCGTTATAGTTGATTTAAAATAATCCCGATATACTTTACTGTACAATACAGGCACATAAATGTTTACCGTATTATTCAATAATGATAATTGCAATCCGGCATCATAAATAAATTTTCCGGTACCGGCATTGTTTTGCCAGGCTTCGGCATAAGTGCCAATATCCATGAATACCTTCAGCGGAATTTTGATGGGTAAAACCTTTAGCGGATTGTACTCTTTAGGAATATCCGTTGTGAAGTTTGCCGCACTTAGCCAATTATCCGTTTTACCTGTTTTACTGCTCAGCAAATCCGTCCTTACTTTAAAGAAACCATCTCTTTGCATGATCTGTTGTGATGGATATTTTTCAAATTCATTTCTGCCAATAAAGTAATCGCTGTAGGTATAATCTTCATCGCCTTTTGGCCCGGTCATATTTAAATGATAGCGGTCGGTTTCAAATTGTTTAAGGTAGGTTTTATCACCCAGGTAAAAAAACTTGCCGGCAAATATCCGCACATTCATTCCTCCACCTTTCGTATAGTTGAAAAAATAATTACCGGTAAATGCCAACCTGGCGAAACCCTTGCCCTGCTCCAATTGCAGCTCTCCCCGGTATGGATACAGCGCCCGGTTATTATCCACTACAAAGCGCAACTGATTTACATACCTTTTTGCCGATGGATAGGTAATGATATCAATATTATTAATGGTGTCCCTGGTAAAAAGTAATCCTTGTTCACGAATAAGAAACGTTTTCCATTGCAGGTATTTCAACAGGTGGCTCCGGGGATGTTTATTGGCGAAAATAATTTTTATCGAGGGAACCAGTTTACTGAATCGCTGATAATTCGTATTGCTGGTGGAGTCGGTAAAAGAATCGCCGCTAAAAGAAGCGCCGGCGAGTGACAACTCCGCTTTCAATCCTTGATTTCCCGGAAACCAGTTGTAACTCATTCTTCCCAAACCGTTCAACTGTTTGCTGCCGGTAGCATATAACGGGGCTACTAAAAACTGAAATTTTTCAGCGGGTAAAGTATAGTTATGTATGATGCCACCAATCATTAATTTATCATAAAAATTAAAACCGGCCAATGGAGCCGCAAAAATATAATGGTGTTTATCGGTATCCTTTAAATTAAAAAAAGCGCCAAATTTAAAATCCTTTTTTAACGGAGAAGCAGGCAGGTCCCCTTTTTTTGAAAGCAACGCAAATGTTGGAGTCAGGTTCCTGCCGCTTATTTCTTCCATTAATTTTTTAAAATCTTCCGGATAAGGATGCCTGAATTTCCATCGGCTATAATATTCATGCATGCAACTATCAAACAATGGCCTCTCCAATTCATTTTCCAATAATTTCATCCACTGTCCGGTTTTGTAATAGGCGATCAAACCATAATTTACTTCGCTGAAATCTGCTGAAGCCGTTTCGATGAGCTGATCCTTTTTGCCGGCAACCATTGTTTTGAAAGCCACGGCAGCAATGTCTTTCGGGATTCTTTTTGTGAAAAAGGTTGGCTTGCGGATTTCTTCCTTACTGGTATAACTTTCCCACTTATTATACCGGTTATCATAAAAGGTATTAATGCCTTCATCCATCCACGGGTGGTCTCTTTCATTGGTGGCGAGTATCCCATATAACCAATTGTGGCCAACCTCATGTTCAATAACCGCTTCCAAAACAGATTCATTTTCAACAGGTGTAATTGAGGTAATGGTTGGGTACTCCATGCCACCGGAAAAACCCATTTCCGCTTCTACCACACTTACAATATCGTAAGGATATTCTCCCAGCCATTTGCTCCGTGTAAGGATAGTATTTTTTATGAATTGAATGCTTTTCGCCCAATAATTTTGTTCGGTGGTTTTTGGAAGATGGTAACTGTAAACATTTATTTTTCTTCCGTTTGCCAATAGCAGGCTATCCTGGTAAACAATAAAATTTTTGTCGGCAAACCAGGCGAAATCATGAATATTATTTTGTTTAAAGTGGATGGTCTTGGTTTCTTTGGAAGAAGTAATTTCGGTTTTATCTATTTCCTGTTTTTTAGATCCACCGCAATCCGTGCAAATAGCCGGCTTACTTATTTTTTTATTCAGCCAGTTTTGTTCTTCCTTATCCTGCAAAACCCCGGTGGATGCTACCACATAATTTTTAGGCAGGGTTATCTGTACTTCATAATTGCCAAACTCACTGTAAAACTCCCCCTGATCAAGATAGGGCATAGGGTGCCAGCCTTTGCGGTCATATACCGCCGGCTTGGGAAACCATTGCGTTATTTGGTAAGACTGGCCAACATGTCCACCCCTGGAAAAATTAAAGGGTAACTGTACATGAAATGGTGTTTGGATTTCGACGCTGCTTTTTGGTGCTAACGGGCGTGGTAACACGATCCTGATTATATCCTGGTGCAGGGGATGATCCTCCATCCTGGCGACTATGCCATTTACTTTAAAATCGAGCCGGTTAATGTATCCGCGTTTTTCATTGTTGCTAAAATAAAAATCTGTTCTGCCGTTCTCCAGCAACTGGTCGCTAAATGCGGTGCGGTCATTTTTATAGGCATTGGGCCAAAGGTGAAACCAGATAAAATATAAAGTGTCAGGAGAATTATTGTAATAGTCCATTTTTTCAAAACCATCCAATGTATGATCCTTTTCGTTAAGGGTAATGTCAATTTTAAAATCAACCTGTTGTTGCCAGTATCCTGGTTGGCAGTTGGCAGTTGGTAGTTGCCAACCGAAGAGTATGATTATAAAGAACAGTTTTTTCAAAACATAGTGTTTATTCAAAAATAATGAAAGAAGTTTGAAGTCTGATTTCTGCTGCCTGATTTTTTGCGATGGTTACTTTTAAATTGGTTATTCCATTTATTTGAATTGTTGAATTACCAGGTATCAATTGTACCTGATTTTTTTTCAAATGGAGAATAATCAGCCCATTAAAAAAAGTACGTCAGCCTGCGAGGCCTGATGAAGGTTTTTCGAAAGAAATGGAAGTGATTAATAAACGGCTTAATTATTTGTAAACATAAGGTTGATTTGAAATAATAACCAACGCCCAGCCAGCAACGATCAACCAACAACCAATATATTATTTCCCTTTTCCCGCCAGTATAATCCGGATAGTAAGCATCAATATTTTAAGATCAAGCGCTACGGAAACATTTTCAATATACATCAGGTCGAACGTCATCCTTTCAATCATTTCTTCTACCGAGGATGCATAGCCGAATTTTACCATGCCCCAGCTCGTTAGCCCCGGTTTTACTTTAAATAAATAGTTGTATTCAGGATGCTGCAGTTCTATTTGTTCAATATAATATTTCCGCTCGGGCCTTGGCCCTACCAGGCTCATTTCCCCTTTCAAAATATTTAGCAATTGAGGCAGTTCATCCAGTCTCCATTTACGCATCACTTTTCCCCATCTTGTAATTCGCGGATCATCGTCACTACTTAATAGGGGACCGTTTTTTTCCGCATGTTGTAACATGCTTCTGAACTTAAAAATAGTAAATGGTTTGCCTTTGTATCCAATCCTTTCCTGTAGAAAAAATATGCTGCCAGGGGATGATAACCAGGTACGGATGGCGGTATAAAGCAACAGGGGGGATAGCAGCAATAAACCGGTTGCGGCTGTAGTGATATCAATAAACCGTTTGGTGTTTTTTTGCCAGTTGGGAAGCAGGCCGCTATGTACATCTATCAGGGGCACACCCATTACATTGGTGCTTTGTACGGCTCCGCTTATGATGTCCACTGCATCAGGGGTAATTTTGATGTTTACATTTTTATCGCTCAACTGCTGCAATATTTTAGTGAGAAGCCCCCTTTCATTTTTTTCAACTGTAATTATAACTTCTTCAATATGGTTATCGGCAATAATGGTATCAATATTCGCAAGATCATTATATTTTTTTATGCTTTCCGGTAGCGCCACTTCCTTGTCCCCGTTTACGTTTAAAAAACTATTGATATTGTAACCGGTAACTTCTTTTGTATCCATAAATGATGCGTAAAACCGGGTAGCATTATTACCTGCCCCTATCAGCAATACATTAAAAAAAACTTTTTTATTTTTTAACTGGGCCCGGCCAATTTTTAAAAAAAGCAAGCGGAGAAAAAGGGTAATTAAAATGACAGGAACAAGCAGGCTGAAAAATTCCTGGTAGTAATACATATTATTATCCTGGGGATTTTTTAATATAAAAAAAAATAACAGGGCAAGGCACCCGATAAAGGATACTATCAAAGTCCTTAAGGTTTCCGTGATGCCCGATTTATAGTAAACCATTTCATAAGCGCCACTTAAAAAATGCAGGCTCAGCCATCCGGCAATATATAAAAACCCGCCGGTATAAAAGCCCGGTGGTATGGTGAAAGGATAATGATAAATTTCGGTACGTAAGTAATAAAAGCTTAACCAGGTAATGGTGGCGCCACAAATATCCCCGGGTATGTACCAATAGATATTTATGCGGGGTTGATTCAAAATGTAATTAGCGGGGTTAGTTGATTGCAGGAAATAAAAAAATTACAGGGCGTGCTTATCGCCGATTTTTTCTAAAATCTGATGCGCCACATCCATCGCCCTGTATCCATCCTGTACCGTTACCGGCGTTTCCGTATTATTGTTGATGGCGTTGGCAAAAGCTTCCAGTTCCATCTTTATGGCATTGCCATCTTCTACCAATGGATTGGCAACGGCGATTGTTTTTTTGCCATTGTTGGTTTCTACATCAAATGTAAATACATTCTTATCATCCGGTGTATTCAGTTTGATGATCTCTGTTTTCTTTGCTAAAAAATCAATGCCGATATATGCGTCTTTTTGAAACAAACGCATTTTACGCATTTTTTTCATGGAAATGCGGCTGCTGGTAAGGTTGGCCACGCAGCCATTATCAAACTCGATACGCACGTTGGCGATATCAGGTGTATCACTCATTACCGCCACACCATTGGCCGAAATATATTTTACATTACTTTTTACCAAACTCAGTATAATGTCAATATCATGGATCATCAGGTCAAGTATCACACTCACATCCGTGCCACGTGGATTAAACTGCGCCAAACGATGCACTTCAATAAACATCGGGTTAATCTTATAACCCTTCAGCGCCAAAAAAGCGGGGTTAAACCTTTCCACATGCCCCACCTGAAATTTAATATTGGCTTCCATGGAAAGGTTCACCAATTCTTTCGCCTCCTTCATTGTATTGGCCAAAGGCTTTTCCACAAAAACGTTTTTACCTTTTGTAATGGCAGCCTTGCTTAATTCAAAATGCGCCGTGGTGGGCGCTACTATGTCAACCACATCGCATGCATCCATTAATTTTTCCGCATTATCAAATCGGGTAAGCTGATATTTTTCAATTACTACTTTGGCATTCTCCTCATCCGGATCAAAAAAACCTGCGAGTTCTGTCCCTTCAATTTCTTTCCAGTTATTTAAATGAAATTTTCCCAGGTGGCCTACCCCAAAAACACCAACTTTTAGCATAACGATATTCTTTAATCAAAGATAAGACCCAACCCGTACGGGTGAGCCATTATATTTGGATATTAATAAAATTTCTTCTTCTTCATTTTGTATTTATTTATTCCGGGTGCACCCCAAAAGCCAATGTTTATTATCCGGGTTCTTTTGTTGCCCTGCAAATTAAATGCTTAAATAATATTTTACCGGAGAGTTGAATTTGTAACTGCTTAACAATTTAAAACCAATACCAAAAAATGAAAGAGTACAAATTCAGGCCTATTCAAAAGATTGAGATGCCGGGTGGGCCGCCACTTCAGGCAATTCATCCCAGAAACCCATCCTGCCAAATTTTTCAATACGCTGTTTACAACGCTGATCGGAGGGTATTTGTTTCAATTCAGCGATTACGGGTATGAGGAACTTCTTTAAAATATCCGCGGCCTCATCATAGTCCCAATGAGCGCCACCAAAAGGTTCAGGTATTACCCCATCCACCAACCCAAATTTTAGCATATCATCGCCGGTTAAACGAAGTTGGTCAGCGGCTGTTTCTTTATTATCCCAATTGCGCCACAAAATACTACTGCAACTTTCGGGCG
>JAVHOI010000382.1:0-7803 GCA_036169975.1 Ferruginibacter sp.
GGCCAGGTCCACATTCAAATTATTAATGGCCCGCCAAAGGGTATCGTTGTAAGCATCCGTATTAGGATTTAAAGAACCCGCCTGAAGCGGCGTCAAATAAAGCGGTATTTTAATTTCATAATAATTGCTTACAAAATCAGTTCCTATTCTTATCACCGCGTTCAAATCACGATCCTTAATATTGTTAGCGGTTTTTACATTATTTTCCGCATGAATGTACATGGATAAATTACCATACTGCCTGATATCCCTGTTGGCGAATGTTTGTTGCACACCCCTCGCATCACCTTTGGTTAATCCACAAAACTGAAGCGACATGCTTTGTTCATTTTGCAAAAGGTTTACACCGTTATTGCTTTGTATTTGTTGCCGCTGAATATCCCTTGGCGTGCGATAGGGCAAAGGGGTACGTTTATCATTTTCTTCAATATTTACCCCGTTCACATTAAAATCAGCAGTGGTGGTAACAGGCGAATAAATACCGGAAGAATCAATCCTGTTGGGAAACCTTCGCCATATATTCCTGGTCAGTTCTAATTTACCAAAACGCATTACCACTTCATCTTCAAAACCCGTGAGGAACATCCTCATAAAACGGATTGATTTAAAATCCGGGATATTTCCAATTTTATTGTTATACGCCCCAATGGGTATCCTGAATTGGTACCAGGTTTCCGGCCGGGTAGTGCCATCTGGCAAACCGGTTATATTAACCGTTTTCTTATCAACAATATAATTAACACCAATCTGCATGGTTGGGTCATTGACTGGTTTAATATCAACGATATATTGAAAATATTCTTCCGTCTCATTCATGGTATTATCCCTGTTCAGGTCTTCCGCATCCGGGTATAAAGTGGCTGCTGAAGAATAGATTGAACCGTCATTTACTTTTGAATTTCCTTCAGGACTGTTGAAATTTTTATATCGTTTTAAAATACCATCCGTCGCGGAAAAAGCCGCATCCCGGTAATGTGTATAATCATCCGATGAAGGATCCTTTGCCGCTAACTGGTAGGCCGTGGCATTTAAAGTTCCCTGTAGTTGGTTGAGGTAAGGCGCTCTCCTTATCGCTTCGGAATCGTCATTTAATCCATCAAACCCGACATCCTGAAATACCCGGTCGGCGGCATCATTGCTGAATGCATTGGTTACCTGAATGGGATTTAGCGGAACCCTTCCCCATACAGAGGAATTGTCCACCTGTGCCGGAGCCGTAGGAGTAGGCAATCCATTTTCATAAAACCTTCTTCCATCTTTCAGTATATCTTCAGAAATGTTACCAAGGTTGAAATATAATTTACCCCCGGAAGACTTATCCGCATTTGGCCTTGAGGCCGTATTAATGAAAGGATCCTGCACCCAAAATTCGATGAATTCTATATTCGAAGTTTCAAAATCGGACTGGTCTATATTTCTCATCAGGCCACCCCATTTTTGTTTGGGGTTTCTCAGGTGGTTATTGTTATCAATACCCAAAGGAGAAGACTCATAATTATAGGCTCCCTTTTCAGTTGGATAATAAGCAAGGTCAAAAGTAATCAATTGGTTTTGGCCAAAATCCAATGTACGTTGTGGAAATATTTCACTCTGTTTTACAAGGCGCACCCTCGGATCACTCAACTCAGCCCTGTTGTCGCTTAATGGGTTATTAACTCCCCTGAAAGCCTGCAATGCAGGCTCAATCTGATACCAGGCAAGTTTCGCCCGCTTCTTGCCATAATCAAGATTATTGTTTAAAGTAGCATCCGGAAAAAGTATATTGCCATTAACATCAGTAGCTTTTTGGGGTGTAGAGGCCATCGCCCAACTGATAGCGGGAAAACGAAGATCAATGCCCGATTTGCTGCCTTCGAAATCATCAATATACACGGTTCCTGCAGAACCTTTTCCAATTTGCGGGGCATGTCCGGGTTGCAAAAAAGCGCCCTCCGCATAAGCATTAATGGTGGATGGTGCGGTAGTAGAATAAAAAGGAAGTTTGTCCAATAGTTTTGTAAGACGTGGCATTACCTTCCGGTAATTAACATCAAGGCCATACATGGTATTTCGTATGGGATCTTCGCCAATATTATTTTTTGTAAAGAAAGGGCGTTCGCCCAAACGAACAAGCGTACCTCCAATAGCAAGCTGTTCTTTTAGGGTATTTTTGGCAAGATAATCTAACCGCAATCCTAAATAGTTTCGCTGCTGAATACCAAATGCCGCATTGTTTTCAAAATTTACCTGCACCGGAAGCCCGGCATTTAATATCGCCTGGTTGGTTACTTTAATGGTGCCGAGATCGTAATTAATATCATAATCAGCGCCTTCAATAAGGGCCTGTCCGCCTGCGGTAACTTTTACACTACCCTTAGGAATATTGTATCCGATACTAATATCTGATGAACCCGAAGTACGGGCAGATCCTTTTAATACAAAGCGGTTGAGGTTTGGAAATTGCTGCGCCACGGCCTTGATGGAATCATACAAGGCATAATACAAAGTATCTTTCGCGGAAGGTGGCGGGTTGGTATAAACCTGTGCCGCAAGGTCACGCCCAAAAGGTTCCAATACCGGGAAAACGATCCTGCTATATTGAGAAATAACCGTGAACCCTTCCACATAATCGAAAACACCATCCGGCTGAGGATCAAGCTGATTATTCAACCGGTCTAAATTGACCAAAGTAATAATGGGCACCCCCTGGTTTTTATCACCAAAAGGCACATATCTTTTCCAGCCCAGGCTTGGCTCCTGATACAAAACATTGAGCTTGAAATCCGTAGGCGTTAATGTACCATATCCAACCGAGTAAACATTTTTCATCATCAGTTTCCAGATGGGTAACGCAGTCCGTTGGGATGTAGCTTTTAATAATTTAAGGAACAATACTTTTTGGGTAGCCGACACGCTGTCCGGTGTCAGGTCCTGAGAAAATTCACCTACAGTAAAAATTTTCCCATTATAAGAATATTGATAGGCAACCGCCAATATTTCATCCGGTTGCAATGGTTGGCTTAAAGAAATATAGCCTGCCTGCCTGTTGAATATATATTGGGTAGAATCCAATTTTTTCGCGAATATTTTTTCAAAATCCTGTACCGGTGACAGGCCCATGCTCTGTAAATTACTTACCACCAATGCGGGGTTCCTGTTGCCAGGGTTGTTGATGATCTTTGGGTACAGGTCGTTGGTATAGTTGTCAGGCAGATTGCCCGATGCGATAATGGATGGCAGGTATGGATTCCTTTCTCCAAGATCCATCAATCCAACAATATCCCTTGTATTGGTTGTACTTCCGTTCCGGTTAGTTACCCATACGTCTAAACGCAGTATCTGAACGGGTGTGGTTACGGCTGGTAATTTAGATAATACCTTATTGTAATTTTCCCTAAAATATTGCCCCAGTAAAAAATGCCGGTTCTCCTCATACTCATCCGCTTTTAAATCAATTACCTGGGCTGCCGCCCCCCCCTGTAAATTGACGGTTTGCCGCTGCGATTTTTGATTGGCCAATACTGCCGTAATATTCAGTTTACCAAATTGCAACTGCGTTTTTAAACCAAACAATTGCTGGGCGCCGGGTATAAACGTGCTGCGTGATGAAAACTGCACTGCACCTGCTTCTATACGTTTTATGATTTCATCATCTACACCGCTGTAATCAAGCTTCAACTGGTTATCCTGGCCAAAGTTGGCTAAGGTATTGTAGTTGATGGGAAACTTTAATTTATCCCCGATATTGGCATTTACATTTACCTGCGCATTCATGTCAAAATCAAAGCCGCCATTTCTTCTTGCCCTTTCGGGTAAAGTTGGGTTTTTTACATTTTGCCCCTGATAGCCTGCGGTAATATCCACATTCCCCTGCGGGCTGATTTCTATTTTACCATTACCAAACAGGCGGTTAAAAAGATTATCGTATAGGGATAACCGTGGCTTTGTCAATTTACGGTTGAGCAAATTCATGGTATTGGCCCGCTTTTTAAAATAATCAATCTCCGATTGCCGCCCTCGCAATTGCCAGTATTCATCAAAAGTGTAGGTAGTGGGTGTACGATAAAATTTGTTACCTATTTTTTCATACACCGTATAAAGCCGGGTCCTGAAATCATATACCACGGAATCGGTAATGTTGGCGGGCGTTTTAAAATCGTAAGTGCTCTTTTTATTATCGCCAACTATATCGCCTTTCCTGTCGTGTATGGGGTATGGTAAGGTATCCTGTACTTTACCATCTGCTGTTGAAGATGATAAATGCAAGCCTACATTTTTAGCGGTGAGTTGAAATGAAATAGCGGAGAAGAGCACTATATACACTAACCTAAAGCCAATTAATCCTGGTAATAAATTTCTTTTACGAAACATCCGGTATTCAGTTAATGTATAATTCTATCAAATGGCTTTAAGTGCTTTTTTTATTAATTCTTCGAGGTTGTTGGTATTTGAATCGGTTAAGTATATTTTTTTAATGGCTGATTCGGCTTGTGGCCGGGTAATACCCAGCGCCACCAAAGCATTTAACGCATCTTGTTGTGTACTATTGCCTGCCAACGGCGGAACCTGTACAATACTATCCATTTTATTGACTTTATCCCTTAGTTCCAGCACCAATCGCTCAGCTGTTTTTTTACCAATCCCTTTAATACTCTCCAGCAGTTTTATATTTCCCTGCTGTATCGCGGCGCTTACTTCATCTGGCTTTAAATGAGACAGCATCATCCTCGCCGTAGTGGCGCCAACGCCCGAAACACTAATTAATTGTATAAACATTTCCTTTTCCCCCCTGTCGAAAAAACCATATAAAGTGTGGCCATCCTCTTTGATCTGAAGATAAGTAAATAGTTTGCCGGATTCAATGTTTTGAATATGGGAATAAGTATTTAAACTTATATTTACCGCATACCCAACCCCGTTTATATCTACATAAACCTGCGCCGGATTCTTTAAAGTAAATTTTCCTTCCAAATATGCGTACATAATACATTTGCGTCTGTTGCGAAAATAAGGATAATTCTGCATGGAAAGTGCAAAATCCAACCTAACACTTTTTAATGTATTTTTGCCCCTATCGGTTAATTTAAGGAATTGACCTGAAAAAATAAATCATTTACATTATATGCAAAAAATTACAGCAGCCATTACCGCCGTTGGCGGATACGTACCAGAGTACAAACTTACCAATGCCATTTTAGAAACCATGATTGATACCAACGATGAGTGGATAAAATCGAGGACCGGCGTAGAAGAAAGAAGGATTTTGAAAGGCGATGGCCTGGCAACTTCCGATATGGTTGCACCTGCGGTACTGGAGCTTTGTAAAAAAAGAGGTATATCACCCGAAGAAATAGATTGCCTGATTGTGGCAACGGTAACGCCTGATATGTTTTTTCCCGCAACCGCTAATATTGTCTGCGACAAAATAGGCGCTATAAATGCCTGGGGCTTTGATTTAAGCGCCGCCTGTTCAGGATTTTTATTTGCTTTAACCACCGGAACTTCCATAGTGGAAAGCGGGCGTTATAAAAAAGTGGTGGTGGTGGGCGCCGACAAAATGAGCGCTATTGTTGATTATACCGACAGGACTACCTGCATCCTTTTTGGAGATGGCGCAGGAGCTGTTTTATTAGAGCCTTCCGAAGACGATAATGGTGTAATGGATAGCCTACTGAAAACTGATGGCAGTGGCCGTCATTATTTATATATGAAAGCAGGCGGCTCTTTAAAACCCGCCAGCGCGGAAACGGTTTTGGCTAAAGAACATTATATATACCAGGCGGGGCCACAGGTTTTTAAAGCCGCCGTGAAAGGCATGGCCGATATAGCTTACGAACTTATGCAACGCAATAATTTAACCGGTGATGATATTGCCTGGCTGGTGCCACACCAGGCCAATAAGCGTATTATAGATGCCACCGCCAACAGGATGGGACTATCGCACGACAAGGTAATGCTGAATATACAACGCTATGGTAACACTACCGCGGCCACCATACCCTTGTGCTTGTGGGAGTGGGAAAAACAATTGCACAAAGGAGACAAAATTGTACTGTCCGCTTTTGGTGGCGGATATACCTGGGGCGCTACTTTAATTAAATGGGCTTATGATACGGCTTCCGCTGAAATGCCTTAACAGGCTATCCGAAGATTAAAAGAATTTCTGAAGTTTATTTATTATTGTAAATCATCAAGGCTTACAATGTATGTATTCATTTAATAAAAAGCATTACTTTTTGTAAGGAATTTTATAAAATAAATGGAAGAAGTTGTTATGTATTGAACCACATAAAAAAGATGTACAAAAAAGTACTACTAACGGAAAGGCTAAGCCGCCAACTGACAAGAAGGCTTAAATTAGCGGAAGAAAGGAGAAAATAAAAATCAGATATAAATTAAGCCGGGGCTGGCAAAAAGAATTACCGTTTAGAAAAAAATTGGATTTAAATTTCAGACAGAGGATCAACCTGATAATTTGACCGAAACCCTACAGGTATTAAAAACATAAAAAGCCTTACCAATTAATTATTGTTTTATTTTTTTTAGCAACATTACATAGCCACATAATTCCTTTTTTCCTTTATTTACCTGTACTGGTTTCATCATGTGGTATTCAGAAAATTTCGGAATATAGGAGTAGCTAATTACATTACCGTCTGTATCGCCCCATTGTTTCTTTTGGTACGCAACCTGTTTTTCATCCCAGTCAAACATTCTTACTTCATATAACCTGGAACTAATATCTCCGATAAAAACAAACTGATACCAGGTGCCCTGTGTTAAAGGAACAATCACCGGCATTTCATATTCGCTTTCCATTGGCATAGAGGCTTCTTTTACCACTATAAAACCCTGTTTGGAAAGCTCATGCTTAATACTATCAGCCTGGTGCTTTATGAAAGTATCAGCACAACCTGTTTGATGGATAACGTTTTGGGATTTTACTTGTAAGGCAGAAATCAGGAAGGTAATTATTAACGTAAAATAAAAAATATTTTTCATCTGCTTTCAGATTAGGCATTGGGAATTAAATAATGGGTTTTCCAATATAAAAATAGCTGGTTTGTTGAATGAAGAAGAAGTTTGAAAACGAATTTCGTTCCATCGATATTCAAGTCTCAGGTATAATTTTATATCATATTTAGTAAACAACCGAATTCGGTTTTTATTGTGTTTTATAAAAATAATATGCGCCAGCCTGTTGGGTGCAGGTAATTACAAGGTCATTGATACATACATGCGCTGGTAGTTGGGTACAATAATAAATAGTATCGGCAATGTCTCCGGCAGTAAGTGGTACAATCCCATTATAAGTAGCAGCAGCCTGTTTTTCATCGCCCTTAAAACGTACCAAAGCGAATTCGGTTTCTACTGCTCCGGGATGTATGCCGGTAACTTTAATATTATGTTTTAATAAATCAATACGCATGGCTTTATTGAGGGCATCTACCGCGAATTTACTGGCACAATACACATTGCCTCTTTCGTAAACTTCTTTCCCGGCAACCGATCCCATATTAATGATATGCCCTTTTTTTTGGGCAATCATTAAAGGTACAATCGCTTTGGAAACATACAATAGCCCATGAACATTGGTGTTTAACATGGTTTCCCAATCATCCATATCAGCATCTTCAAAAGAATCCCTGCCTGCGGCAAGCCCTGCGTTGTTGATCAAAATATCAATATGCCGCCATTCCCGTGGCAAAGCGCCCAATGTAGTTTCCACCGCTTTCCTGTCCTGTACATCAAATGCCAGTGGAAGTACGTTAATTGAAAAGGTATTTTCCAGTTTTGTTTTCAGTTCACTCAACCTGTCGGCTC
>JAVHOI010000383.1:0-30174 GCA_036169975.1 Ferruginibacter sp.
CCGGCATCAATTTTAAAGCCGTAGAGCTGGATGATGAAAAAACGGCTTACCTCATAAGAACCTATCCTGTGCTAAAGGATAAAATTATCGGGCAAAGTTTTTTGGATATGGATGAACCCTTTGAAGATCCCTTTATGGTGATTGGAAATTTTCCATACAATATCTCCACACAGATATTATTTAAAGTACTGGATTGGAAGGATAAAGTGCCGGTAGTAATCGGGATGTTCCAAAAAGAAGTGGCACAGCGTGCCGCATCCAAAGAAGGCAGTAAAGTATATGGCGTGTTGAGTGTACTGATACAGGCTTTTTATGAAGTGGAATATTTGTTTGATGTAAGCAACCTGTCATTTAACCCTCCGCCAAAAGTGCAAAGTGGTGTAATCCGGCTTAAAAGAAAATCAACTGATTTAACTGTTAAAAGCGAAAGAGCCTTTAGGGTGTTGGTAAAAACCGCATTTAACCAGCGCCGCAAAACCCTGCGTAATGCGGTTAAAAGTTTATTCACCGCTGAGGTTTTACAGGATGTCTTATTTAACAAGCGAGCCGAAGCTTTAAGTGTGGAAGAATTTGCGGCGTTAACTTTTAAAATGAGTTAGTCCATGAAAATAAAAACAGTTTTACCGGGGGCGGTTATTTGCCTTTTAGCCGCATCCTGTTACACGCCAAGATACATGTACAGCCCCTCAGCGCAAAATGTACCTGTGTTGGTTAAGAAAGGCGATAGCAGGCTTTCCGCCAATTATTCTACGGATCTTTCAGGCAGCCCATTTCCCGGTTTTTCATCTGGTAGTAATAGCACTAAAAACAACGGTATTGATATACAAGGGGCTGTTGCCATTACCAATAATTTTGCCATACAGGCCAGTTACTTTAACCGCAGGGAAAGGAACAATGGAAATGGATATAATGTGGATAGTACCAGCATCAGTTATAAAAGGAACCTTACGGAATTTGCCGTTGGCTATTTTAAATCCATGCACCGGAAAGACAAAATAATATTCCAGGTATTTGGTGGTGCAGGTAAGGGTACTTTTAGTTTTACGGATAAGGGTAAGAACAGGTACGATACCTCTTATACCAGGCATCACCAGGCCGGTGTGTTTAAAGTATATATACAGCCGGCATTTATTTTTCGCATAAAAGAAAATTTTACCCTCTCGGTTTCAACCCGGCTCAGCATCATTAACTTCAGCAATATTAAAACAGATTATACAGTAGCGGAATTGGAAGATTACCGTTTGAACAGGGTGCCTGATGGTTCCCATATATTTTGGGAGCCTGCATTTACCAATACTTTCGGCTTTAATAAATTACCTGGCATAAAATTTCAATACCAGTTATTAGCTTCTTTGCGGGTCAGCAATCAGATCATTGATTATCGTTCCTTCAATTTTTCCTTAGGTATGCTACTGGATATTCCCAAAATATTTCAGCCAGGCCCAGGCAAGTGATAAAAACTAACATCCGTTAACTTTTCCATTCCTTTATCTGTATTTTTGTACCACGATTGTTTGCCTGTTTACGCTTCGGTATAAGATGCCTGATCCTTTGCCGTGCAAAATAGCCATACAGGCGTTGGCAATGCGGTGTTCAGCTATTCGTCCGTAAAAAATAAACAGCACATTCAGTGCTTAAATATTGAATCTGATATGAGTTTAGTCCCAATAAATAAAGTTCGTATTGTAACCGCTGCCGCTTTATTTGATGGCCATGATGCGGCCATCAATATCATGCGCCGCATCCTGCAGGCAAAGGGTGCGGAGATCATTCACCTCGGCCACAACAGGAGCGTGCAGGAAATAGTGGAATGCGCCATTGAGGAAGATGTGCAGGGGGTCGCCATCACCAGTTACCAGGGTGGGCATGTTGAATTTTTTAAATACATGAAAGACCTGTTGAATGAAAACGGATGCGGCCATATAAAAATTTTTGGCGGTGGTGGCGGTACCATTTTACCTGCTGAAATTGAGGAGTTGCAGCATTATGGTATTACAAGAATTTATTCGCCGGATGATGGACGGCAGATGGGTTTGGAAGGTATGATTGAAGATGTGATTGAGAGAAGCAAAGCCCCCCTGCCCCCCGAAGGGGGGTTCTTGGACACTGCTAATGCGACACACTTTGCATTGGGCGAAAAGAGAGATATAAAAAAAATTGCAAGAGCCATTACACTTGCCGAAAATGGGCAAGACTATTCAACGCTTACTGATCAATTAAAAGCAGGGTCTAATAATTTGAAAGGCTCCAAGCCCCCCACTTCGGGGGGCAGGGGGGCTGGGTGTCCTGTACTTGGCATTACCGGCACGGGTGGCGCAGGAAAATCATCTGTTACTGATGAAATCGTCCGCCGTTTTTTAAATACCTATACCGATAAAACAATAGCGGTTATATCAGTTGACCCCAGCAAGAAAAAAACGGGTGGGGCATTGTTGGGCGACAGGATTAGAATGAATGCCATATCTTCTCCAAGGGCGTATATGCGCAGCCTTGCTACCAGGGAAAGTGATAAGGCTTTGAGCAAGTATGTACGGGATGCCATTGATATATGTAAGGCCGCCGCTTACGATTTTATTATTTTGGAAAGTGCCGGTGTTGGCCAAAGCGATGCATCCATCCTGGATTACGTAGATATAAGCATGTATGTGATGACCCCGGAATACGGCGCCGCTTCTCAATTGGAGAAAATCAATATGCTCGATTATGCGGATATGGTTTGTGTCAATAAATTTGATAAGGCAGGGGCGGTTGATGCCTTGCACGATGTACGCAAACAATACAAACGCAATCATGATTTATGGTCCGCTAAAGAGGAAGAATTACCAATTATAGGAACCATCGCCGCACAGTTTAATGATGCCGGTGTTAATGAATTGTTTGAAAGATTGATGGAGAAAGTAGCGGAGAAAACCGGGGTGCGATTTGATGGTAGTATCACACATCATGCACATACAAAAGATACCCAAAGCCAATCCACCATCATACCGCCCAAAAGGGTACGTTATTTAGCGGAAATAGCGGAAGAAATTGAAAAATATAATAAACTGGGAGAGGAACAGGCAACAATTGCAGGTAAACTTTACCAGTTGAATGGTGCATTACAGGTAATTAAGGAACAAGGTAGTAAACCTTCCGAAGTTGATCAGTCAATAGTGGCATTAACCGCAGCCATAATGCGGCTTGATAAACAATTATTTCCGGCATGTAAAAAATTGATAGATGAATGGGAACAAACAAAAGCCCGTTACCAAAAAGATTTTTTTGAATATAATGTCAGGGGGAAAATCATAAAGCAACCGTTATACTTTAAATCCTTATCGCATACCCGCATTCCAAAAATAGCGGCTCCCCGGTACAATGACTGGGGTGACATTTTACGGTGGCGCATACAGGAAAATTTTCCCGGAAAATTTCCCTACACTGCCGGCGTATTTCCGTTAAAAAGAGTAGAGGAAGACCCTACCCGGATGTTTGCCGGCGAGGGTGGGCCGGAAAGAACCAACAGGCGGTTTCACTATGTAAGTTTGGGGCAGCCTGCAAAGCGCCTCAGTACTGCATTCGACAGCGTAACCTTGTATGGCGAAGACCCTGCATCCCGTCCTGATATTTATGGAAAAGTAGGCAATAGTGGAGTAAGTGTGGCAACGGTGGATGATGCGAAAAAACTTTACAGCGGTTTCGATCTCTGCGATCCGAAAACATCGGTAAGCATGACGATTAACGGGCCGGCGCCAATGCTATTGGCATTTTTCATGAATGCGGCTATTGATCAGCAATGTGAAAAATATATTGTTGAAAATAATTTAGGGGAAGAAGTAAACAAAATTATTGATTCGAAATATGATGTTGAAACCTTGCCGGTATATTTAGGCACAGCCTCTCCAAACCTTCCGGCAGGCCGGGACAAGCTCTTAGAAGGTGGGGCTTTGAAGGGCTTTAATTCCCTAAGCGGTTATTTAAAAAGCCGCACTGTTGGCTTGCCGGAAGGTAATGATGGTTTAGGATTAAGATTACTTGGATTGAGCGGATCGGATGTATTGCCTGCTGATGTATATCAACAGATAAAAGCGAAAGCATTGGCTACCGTAAGAGGTACAGTACAGGCGGATATTTTAAAAGAAGACCAGGCACAAAACACCTGCATTTTTTCAACAGAATTCGCGTTGAAATTAATGGGCGATGTACAGGAATATTTTATTACAAACAAAGTTCAGAATTTTTATAGTGTGAGCATCAGTGGTTACCATATCGCCGAAGCGGGAGCAAACCCTATCAGCCAATTGGCATTTACATTGGCCAATGGTTTTACTTATGTGGAATATTATTTAAGCAGGGGGATGAACATTGATGATTTCGCACCCAATCTTTCTTTCTTTTTCAGCAATGGCATGGATCCAGAATATAGTGTTATCGGCAGGGTAGCCCGCCGGATATGGGCCAAGGCCATGAAGCATAAATACAAAGCCAACAGCCGGAGCCAGAAATTAAAATACCATATTCAAACAAGCGGCAGAAGTTTACATGCGCAGGAAATTGATTTTAATGATATCCGTACCACCCTACAGGCATTGTATGCTATTTATGACAACTGCAATTCCCTTCATACTAACGCTTACGACGAGGCGATTACAACACCCACTGAAGAAAGCGTTCGCAGGGCGATGGCTATTCAGTTAATCATCAACCGGGAGTTGGGCACGGCGAAAAATGAAAATCCAAACCAGGGGTCTTTTTTAATTGAAGAGCTGACCGACCTGGTGGAAGATGCGGTGATGAAGGAATTTCACCGGCTTTCAGAAAGGGGGGGCGTGCTTGGCGCCATGGAACGCATGTACCAGCGAAATAAGATCCAGGAAGAGAGTTTGTATTACGAAACCCTTAAGCATACCGGCGAATTCCCAATAGTGGGTGTGAATACTTTTTTGAATAGTAAAGGAAGCCCGACTATTTTACCAACCGAAGTTATACGCAGCACAACCGATGAAAAGGAATTCCAGATAAAAACATTGCGGGCATTTCATCAGCGGCATAAGGGAAAAAGTTCGGCTATGCTTACCCGTTTGCAACAGGTAGCTGCAAGCAACGGCAATTTATTCGCTGAATTAATGGAAACAGTAAAGTATTGTTCGCTGGGGCAAATAACCAATGCCCTGTATTCGGTTGGCGGGCAGTACAGAAGGAATATGTAGAGGAGGCCAGGCCTGATAGGATAATCAAATTAATGGGAGTACGGCAGATAATGCTTCAGGAAAAAATATGATTTGAATTGAATGGGTATATAACAACAGGAAGAAAGATAATTTACATTTGAAAATTTAAGTTTGATTATTTGTTCTTGTAAATTCTAAATTCACCATTCATTTTTTTACCTGCCACTTATTTAATTTAAACCATTACATTTATATTCTTACATTTTATTAAACCCGATTTTATATGAAAATTTATCTACAGTTTTTTTTGAAAACAATTATGGCATCTGCTTTTATTTTAATTCCCTGGAGCAATGCTTCTCACGCCCAGGTGGTTGATATAATCGCCAACTCTAATTCTTCCAATCTGAATCCTATAGGTATAAGCAATTATCACGCATCCGAAAACATTTATACGGAAGCCGAAATCGGCGCTTCCAACTTTATCACACCAGCCACCGCAATAAACCAAATCGCCTTCAACATAAATGCGGTGGGCACCGCCACCATATTCAACAGTGTTACTATCTGGATGAAAGAAGTACCATTGGCAACCACTACGCTGGCGAGTGGCACTTATTCAACAACAGGTTACACGCAGGTATTCAGCGGAACGCTAAATGCTACAACAGTTGGCTGGTTAAATATTCCGCTTACAACTTCTTTTCAAAGAACAGGCGGAAATAACCTGGAGGTTTTGATTGAAAGAATGGATGGCATTACCCATGCCGGCTTTATTTACAAAAGCGCCACGGGCAACAATACCGGCGCTGGTGTTGTTTCTTGCAGGCGATATAATAATACCACGGCTCTTTCCGCAGCCACCTCTTTAACTGCTTCCTCTTTCAGGGCACAGATAAGGCTTCAGCATGTGTACCCGAATGATGCGCTGGTGCAGGAGATTTATTCATTAGGCAAATTGCCCATTCCCTTTGGCACACCTCATATTATAAAGGCTAATGTCTCTAATGTGGGTTTTAATACGTTGACCAATACTCAGGTAACATTAAATATTACAGGCGCCAACACCTTTTCAGATATAAAGACAATTCCCTCCATCGCTGCCGGTGCCAATGTGGATGTAAGTTTCAACGCTTTTACCCCAACTGTTCAGGGTAATGACAACATCAGCGTATCCCTATCAAACGATGATTTTAATGGTAATAATTTAAAATCGGTAATACAATCAATAAACAATAATACCTTCTCCTACTCTTATGGCACGGTGCCAATTGGGTCGGTAGGTTTTAATGGAAGCACAGGAGATTTTGCTATAAGATATAATACAAGTGTTGCTACCGCCATCAGCCAGGTATCTGTAAATTTCATTACGGGCGGGCAGCCTTTCCAGGCAGGAATCTGGGATGCTACCGGAGCCGGAGGAACACCCGGCAACTTATTGTTTTCATCTGCTATACAAACTTCCACAGCCGGTGTTTATGTATTACCCGTACTACCTGCAGTGCCTGTTGGTATAGGTGACTTTTTTGTAGGGGTTAAGCAGAGTGGAACGGTAAATATTAGTTTTGCTTATCAAAATGAAGACCCTATCAGGCTTAATACATTTTACTGGGTTCAGCCAATTGATGGAACAGCGTGGACGGATTTTGCTCCCGCAAGCAGGTTTAGGTTTATGATTGAACCAAAGCTTCAGATACCCAATGATGCGAATGTCACTAATATTATTACACCTGCCGCCAATTGCAACGCTGGACTGGTAAACTATGGAGCGGTAATATCGAATGTGGGATTAAATACCATAAATGCGGGAGCCGCGAATATTACATTGAAAATAGGAGGAGCCAATACTTATACTGCTTCGCTTGCCAACACTACAAATATTGCCAGTGGCGGTTCGGAAACGATTACCTTCAGCGGTGTTAATGTAAGTAATCCCGGAACAAATTCAGATACCGTATTCGTTTCATTAACCGGCGATACCGAGCAGGCAAATGACACATTAAAAACGACTGACCTATCCGCTGCGCCTGTTTCCATTTCTACTTTCCCCACAATAGAAAATGCGGAAGCCTCCCTTCCTTTGTTTCCATATTTTAAAACAGTTTCCGGTAGCAGCCAGTTGTGGCGGGTACAAACAGGTAGTTATAGCAATGCCATACAAACAACCGCGTTACCTGCACACGGGGGTAGCAAATTTTATTTATTTGATAGTTATGGAGGTGGGGCTTCTGCAGGATTTATCTCAAGGCTATCCAGTAAATGCATCAGCCTGCCGGTTAACACAGGTAGTAATTGTAGCTATAAATTACGATGCTGGATGAGCCATGACAATACCGCCTCGTTACCCCAGTTGGATAGTATGTACATAAGTGTTTCCACCAATAATGGTGCAAGTTGGACAAGGCTGTTACCTGGTTTTCAAAGATGGAATGCCTCTTATGCATCACCCGGTTGGGAAATGCTGGAGAAAGACCTGTCGGCCTACGCAGGACAAACTATTCAAATTGGTTTTGAAGGTGTAAGTAAAAAGGGAAATGCTTTCGGCCTTGATGATATCACCATTGCAAGTATCCCTGCGCAGGAACTCATTTTATCATCGGCTGCCAATAATGGGATAACACTTTCAAAACAATGTGAGGATCAGGGATGGACTTATTATTCCAACCCCGGAAACCCGTTAGCCGGACTGTTTGCCATTAACTGGGACCCATCCAATAACGGTGCGAATGTAGCAGCCAAAGCCGCTACTGTACTTACTATACAGGTAGATCCGGCTTTTTATCCAGCAGAAGATATCCCTGCTAAAAAGGCGACCTATACCATGAAACGTTATTGGAACCTCAATGCCGGTGCAAGCACATTAACCGGCCCGGTGAATATCCGTTTTTTTTATGATGCTGCGGAAAAGACGGCAATAGATAATGCCGCTTCCACATTTGCTACTACCAATTCCGGTACGCTTGAAACACCCACCTGGTTCAAAACTACCGGTACTGATTTTATGGGCGATGCCACACATGTAAATACCGATGGTGTATTAAATTCAATACCACTTACCAATGTTAATGCAGGCAATAATACCATCAATGGAATTTTGTATGCCCAGTTTGATGGTATCACCAGCTTTAGCGGAGGTACCTATTCTACAGGGGTTGGCCCCGGCTCTCCTTTGCCGTTAGCTTTAATAAATTTTGATGTAAAGCGTTCCGGAAAAATAAATCAATTGAACTGGAGCACCAGCCAGGAATTAAATACCCGCAGTTTTGTAATAGAGCGTAGTGCAGACGGCCATAATTTTTCTTCCATTGGTGAGGTTGATGCCGCAGGAAATAGTAATATCATTCGGAATTATAGTTTTGTGGATAATACCCCTGCACCGGGAATTAATTATTACCGGTTGCGTATGGTTGACATTGACAATAGCAGTAAGTATAGTGCTATCCGCAGCCTTAGAAATGAAGGATTGGTTGATGTAGCTGTTTACCCAAACCCTGCAAAAGAATTACTCAACATTAAGATCATTGCAGATAAAGCAGATAAAGCGGAAGTAACCATTACCGATATCAGTGGTAAAATTATTGAAACTAAAATGGTGGCGCTTTCGCAGGGAACAAACCTTGTACCGGTAAATATAAATAAATTTTCCGCCGGCGCTTATGTTTTGAAAATAACTTTAAGTGATGATGTTGTGATCAGGAAGTTTAACAAACAATAATTGATTTTAAATAAATCAAAAACGGCCCTGCATATTGAGGGCCGTTTTTTTTGCTTTTTATTTTTGAAAAATAATCTCAATGTTTGCCGGAACTTTTTCTTGTATTGTTTTGCAAATAACATAGCGGAATTCCTACGCTGCCATACACTACATTTTTTGGCCGTAGTGGTATGTAAAAATAAAACATACACAAGCAGCACTGCACAACAAGCGCCAGCCAAAAAACAGCGGGTGTGCATTGCCATAAAAATCATTATTGAAAAACAAACCGGACAACAACCAGTATTGATGGATAAAGAAAATTATTCAATGTTTTTTTTAGTAATAATCTAAATTGCAAATCAGTAGCTATGAGGTTTTGATTATTGCCGGAAACCTGACCGACAGGTACTAATCAACCGTCTTAAATGCGTGGCGTACGCCACAAGTCGTTGGTCAGGGTTAATGAATTCAGATGAAAATTAAACTCTTTCTTTCAGCAACTAATATTACCATGTTTGCAGCAAAGTCACTATTTAGGGTCTGCTGAAAAACAAATAAATCCAGTTATATCAATAGTTTTCGAGAGATTTAGGTCAACAAAATGGCAACATAAAATATATTCCGGATTTTGGAAAAGCCGTAGAATTTTATGCAAACAAAGGTATTCTAACAAGCAGGCAAATAGCATCCTTCGAGAATCAAACTTTTTTTCTGGAATACTCAAATGGATTTGCAAACGATACCTTAATTGTAAGTAATTCTTTGCCAACACCTGCTACCAGTTGCCAATATGTAGTAAAGCAGATAAAGTTTAGCAACGCAATTTCAAACAAAAATACCAGTTTTGGTTATCAGCCGGTTTATGTTTGTAATAAACAATAAGTGGTAAAATGTATGAAACTTAAATTAAAGTAGAGGGCAAAGTTATAGCGACCTTGCCGCCCTCTTACCCCGCCGTATATACTTGCGTGTACGGCAGTTTCTTTAAAGTGTTGTCTGATGGAAGGATTTGCTACCTCATGCTTACGTATAACTATTGGGCTTCGCTAACTAATGCCAACCCACCAAATGAGTAAGACTTATATCATGTTTCTGTTCGTCTGCTCACAATGTTGTCCATAGCTTCCCTCTGATTTTGCTTCACGGCATATACCCTGGTATTGGACTAACATTTCCCGTTAGATCGCTTCTTGTGGACATTAACCTTATAGAACAATGGCATACACGGCAAACAAATAAAGCGCCTGAATATCCGGCGCTTTAAAATATATTAATCCCATGCTTATTCTATTCCCTTCCATCCAATAAATTTCCCAATCCTCCCAATATACTACCCTCTTCTTTCCGGCCACCCATTTGCGGGGCATAGCGTATAATCCTTCCCGCAAGCCTGCTGATGGGTAATGATTGCAGCCATACTTTGCCCGGGCCTTTTAATATAGCGAAATACAATCCCTCGCCGCCAAACATCCAGTTTTTGATTCCCCTTATAAATTCAATATCAAAATCAACGCCAGCAGTGTAGGCTACTACACAACCTGTATCTACTTTTAAAATTTCTCCCGCAGCCAGTTCCCTTTCCAGCACATAGCCGCCTGCGTGTGCAAAGGCCAACCCATCACCTTCCAGCTTTTCCATAATAAATCCTTCGCCACCAAATATACCGGCACCCAGTCTTTTTTGAAATTCGATGCCAATACTTACACCTTTGGCCGCACATAAAAAAGCATCTTTCTGCGCAATGATCTTTCCACCCAATTCATTCAAATCAAACACAACGATTTTTCCGGTATAAGGCGCCGCGAAACTCACCTTCTTCTTTCCCTGCCCGGTATTGGTAAAGGCGGTCATGAATAAACTTTCGCCTACCAACAAACGCTTGCCGGCGCTAAATAATTTACCAATTAAACTATTGTCCTGCTGCTGGCTGCCATCACCCAAAATGGTATTCATCTGTATGCCGTCATCCATCATCATAAAGGCGCCGCTTTCCGCGATGGCAGTCTCGGATGGGTCTAATTCAATTTCTACAAACTGGAGTTCTTCCCCATAAATTTTGTAATCAATTTCGTGATTGCTTATCATGATTATTATTTTTTGTGAAGATAATATGTATAAAAATATCGAACCGAAATTTTTGGATGAATGGAAAATAATGCGACTCCTGATCCGGAGTTGCAATCCCGCCATAATTTGCAAAGCCAACTAAATAATCGTTCTTAGTTTGTACGGTTTATTTCGGAGAATTATTATCCGAATATGCCTATAAACTTTGAATTTCTTATGATATTGAAATGCCCGGCCGTAATCATTCATTTTGAGCAATTCAAAAAAAGCCATATTGATTTGCCGGGAATAAATCATTTGAAAATTTTATAGATTGAAACAAAAAAAAATCAGCATAATGTAACATGAATCAGGATTTGAATTATACAGTCAGGTTTTACAATTATTGCAGGAATAAATTATCATTTCTGTTTAAATTATAATTATTATCCTGAAGTTCAATTTCAATTTTAAATTTGTTGTTGATTGTATTGTGATACCAAATGGGATAATACATTGGCTAATGAAAGTTCCAAATGATTATTAAACTTTTTCGTGATTACGTAGCTTTTCATATAAGGCAATATTCATCATCACCAGCAGCATACCATAAAATATATCTTCAACCGGGATAGTATAAATCCTTATCCCTGAATTTTCGGCATCGTTGTACAATACAATTGGTATGGCTGTGAGCAAGCCATTTACAACCAGGAAAGGAATTAAAATAACAGCGAATGCAACCAGGAAATACATTGCATCAAAATGTTTAAAATGATTTCTGAAACAATAAATAATCGCTATAAAAAGAAAACAAAGCATAAATGTCCAAGAAGTATAGTATTTCTCAACACAGAATATTCCTGTGATCAATAATACTACGGCTAACCCCTGTAGGATAACGTCTCCGTATTTTTTATTTTTCAGGTGGGGAAAATAACAAAGTATGCATTCGTAAATAAATACGCAACAATAAGGAACAATCAAAAAGAATAATACTTCTTCCACAGGAAGGTTAACAATTTTTATTCCGGTAATATAAATATCATTAA
Source organism: Ferruginibacter sp. (assembly GCA_036169975.1). Taxonomy (GTDB): domain Bacteria; phylum Bacteroidota; class Bacteroidia; order Chitinophagales; family Chitinophagaceae; genus Ferruginibacter. Next base: position 11,946 of record JAVHOI010000383.1, read on the forward strand.
AGCTCCACACGGCCTTTGAAGTAAAATAAATATCCCAGGCAATATATAGCAAGGAAGGAATGATCATTGCGGGAAAAAGATATTTCCATTTTTTATAAAATGCTACCTTTCTATCAAAGCTAAGCGCTAATGGCCCCGCTACTGAAGCGGCAAGAATCAAAAAATAAGTGTAATGCATATTCATGTCAGCGTAACTCAGCGACAGCCTTATGGCCACCAAAAAGATGTAATTATTTAACTGTAATAAAAATGTACGATAAGGAAATATAATACTAGATCAATAAATGAAAAATACTATTTCAAACGACAATAATTTAGCAAGTTAAAAACCTGGTTTACTTTACTTCCGGATAGAAGAAGTTGTTGAATGCCTCGTATTACTTTTGCTATCCGATTTTACCTTCACCCAATATTTTTTTGCAACGAACAGCATACCAAAACTTTCGCCATCCTGCTTACCTAAATGCTTGTGATGCATTTTGTGCGCCCAACGAATAGTGCGGATATAGGTGTTGTTGCTGCGGGTAAACAATTTGAACCGCTGATGAATAATTACTTCATGTACTAAAAAATAGGCAAGGCCATAAAGCGCAATACCCGATCCGATGGATGCCACCCAATAAGCCTGAAACTGTAAGCCCAACATGATACAGAGCCAGCAGGGTATAGCGAAAATCAGAAAAAAAGCATCATTCTTTTCAAAAAATCCAGGGCTCTTTTTATGATGGTCTTCATGCAGGTACCACAAAAAACCATGCATTATAAAACGGTGTGTAAGCCAGGTAACACCCTCCATAATGAAGAAGGCCATTAAGGCGATGGAAATAAAAAATAGCGCACTCATGATTTTAAATGTTATGTTTCCGGCTGAACTTTATTTTAAAAATGTTCTTAAAATCAAAAAAAACAAAGCCTGAATGAGCAGCAAATTCACTGCGAATCTGTTCCCTTTATCAAACTCGGATAAATGAAAGATGGTTAACAACAGCATACTGATAACAAACCAGCAAATGTAATTGTACAGAGGAATGCTTCCGTCACCATGCCAAACCCAAAAGCCTAATTTCATGGCAACAGGTTCCATCAGCCAATCAAATACAACCGCTAAAGTAGCGCCATCTACAATTACTGATATTGCCTTTAGAATTAACGGTGGTTCTTTTGTATCGGAAGCCACCCGGTTAATCACTTTTAAAAGTAAGGATTGTGTACTAATGCCACAACAATAAATAATGATGAACCAGTTGAAAGCAATTAATAAAGGCACTTGCAATAGCTGAAATCCCAAAACTTTTCCATAGCTGTAATCGCCAAACAATAAACCGGTATTAACTCCCGCCACTTCTGAAAAATAACCAATTAAAAAAACAGCGGCCACAAAAAGCAGGAAGGCCGTGTTTTTTGTTTGTTGGGTCCATACCAATAATGCAAAAGACAAAAGTAAATTGAACGGCGTGGATTGAATAAAGAAAGCCTGATTAAAAAACAGGATTCCCGTCAATCCAATTAAATGAAAACATAATGCAATTGCGGTGGCTATTTGATATTTGGAAATGTTTTTTATCACAGCTATTTTATACAATATTAAACATCCTACAGGTACTACTACCGTTATATAAGTTTACAACAATTTGCTTAATGGTTTTATTTTTTATTATTAGCAGTTACCAGTTCGCTTACAATTTTGGCGCTTTTAAAACAGAGGGGGATTCCTCCGCCAGGATGCACACTACCACCACAAAAATACAAGCCTTTGATGGAATCCGTAAAATTCGCATGCCTGAAGAAAGCAGCAAGTTTTGAGTTGGAACTGGTACCATATAAAGATCCCTTATAAGAGGCCGTTTGTTCTTCAATCATTATTGGATCCAATACATGTTCCGTTTCAATCAACGCTCCCACATCTTCACCAAGCATACGGCCTAATTTGCTGATCACATTTTTTCTCAATTGCCTCTTTATTTCGTCCCAGTCCTGGCCCGAATTGGCTGGTGCGTTTACCATCACAAACCAATTTTCCTTTCCTCCCGGCGATTGGGCAGGTTCCATTTTTGAAGTAATGTTGATATAAATAGTAGGGTCTTCACTTAATTGCATTTTATTAAAGATGGAGTCAAATTCATTTTTATAATCTTTGCTGAAAAAAATATTGTGTAACCCAAGTTGATTAAATTCCCTTTTTATTCCCCAATAAAAAATAACCGCACTGCTACTGCGTTCCTGCCTTAATACCTTTTTAGCTTTTACCTGGTTTTGCAATAAATATTTATAGGTAAAATAAACATCCGAATTACTAACTACTATATCCGCTAAAACATTTTCATTTTTTACTACTACTCCCCTAACCTCTCCTTTGTGCAGCATGATTCGTTGCACCGGAGAATTAAAATAAAATTCAACCCCTTTGTTTATAGCGAGTTTGTATAAGGCATTGGCAATGCTAATCATTCCGCCTTTTGGGTAAAAGGTTCCCTGGTTTTGTTCGAGGTGTGGAATCAAACTCAGCATTGCAGGCGTTTTGAAAGGACTGCTGCCATTGTAAGTAGCAAAGCGGTTAAACAACTGTACAGCTTCGGGCGTAGCAAACTGACTGCTGTTATATTGATTAAGTGATTGAAATAAGTAACGAAATTTTACTGTTGACAATGCTTTGCCAATCCTTTTATTTAACCATGTTTTTTTCTGGTGAAGAGAATAGTTTAAAAAAATGGTACCAATATTTTCATACAATTTTTCCGACTGTTTTAAATAATTGATTACAGTTTGAGGATCTTCATTTAACTGTAGTTTCATTTCCTGAGCAAAATATTGCGCATTTGTAAATGCATTTACCTCTTTGCCATTTTCATAAAAATATTTACAGGCGATACTAACAGGCAGATAAGTAAAATAATTTTCAATTGGCTCCCCCGCCAACTCAAAGAGTTCCTCCATATTTTGTGGCTGCGTAAACAAGGAAGGCCCTGCATCAAAATAATAACCATCCTTTTCAAATGCGGACAACTTACCACCAGGATAATTATTTTTTTCAAATACTTTCACCTCATATCCCTTCAAAGCCAGGCGAATCGCAATGGCCATACCAGCCACACCACTTCCAATAATAATCGCTTTTGAAACCTGCATATTTAAAGTACATCAAATAGTTCCGTTATTAAATTAATTAATCCACAAACCAATGGCACAAATTAAGCGCTTCGCGAAATTCCCGCAATATGCCTCTCCATTTTTGGGAAGGCGATTTTGAACCATGCAGTATATTTATCAGCACTGAATTGTAAAGATTCTTTTATCTGCTTAACCGGCTTAAAGCAAAAGTCATCTACTTCATCAGGGTTGGGAATAATTTCGCCTGTATAAGTACCAACCAGTACATGATCGAATTCATATTCCGTTAAGCCATTATCAAACGGAGCCTTATAAATAAAATCAAATGCTTTTACAAGCGTGGTAGTAAAGCCCATTTCTTCCTGCAACCTTTTGCCGGCAGCCATTAAGGTATCCTCCCCGGGCTGAGGATGGCTACAGCAGGCATTGGTCCACAAGCCGGCGCTGTGATATTTATTCGCTGCTCGTTTTTGCAAAAGCATTTCACCTTTTCCATTAAAAATAAAAATGCTGAAAGCCCTGTGCAGCAGGGCTTTTTGATGAGCTTTCATTTTCTCCATCCTTCCTGCCGGATGATCCTTTTCATCTACCAAAATGACATCCATAAATATTTCGCTTTATAATAAATTTAAATGGCTCCGTAATCCTGCTTTGGCAACTATAATAACCTTGCCGTAATCAGGGATTCTTATGCGCTGCTCTAATATATTGGCCGGCTTCATCTTTTTTATTTTCCTGAATAGCGATAAATAATATTTGTAGGCTACGTACACACCAAACCTGGCTTTAACCGGCAAATGAATGATTGCTTTATAAGCATCAGCAAAATCACGGGCAATGTCTTTTTCAATATGTTTTTTTTCGGATGGGGTGAAATTTTTAAAATCCACTTCCGGAAAATAAGTCCTGCTCAACTGACCATAATCCGCTTTTACATCTCTTAAAAAATTCACTTTTTGAAAAGCCGCACCTAGCGATTGTGCCCCCGGCTTTAATTTTTCGTACATCATTTTATTGCCTTCGCAAAAAACGCACAGGCACATTAACCCTACCACTTCAGCGCTTCCATAAATATATTCTTTATAGCTATCGCTGCTATAAGTAGTATTGCCAATATCCATTTCCATGCTCTTAAAGAATGATTCAATCAGATCGTGCGATAACCTGTATTTATTTACAGTAAGCTGAAAACTATGCAGAATAGGGTTCAGGCTAATCCCTCTTTCAATTGCCTTGTAGGTATCCTTTTTAAACTCTGCCAGCAATTTTTCTTTATCGTAATGGTGAAAGGTATCTACGATTTCATCCGCAAAACGAACAAAACCATAAATATTAAATATTGGAATCCGCATATCCTTTCGGATTAATTTAATGGCGCTACTAAAAGAAGTACTATACTTTTCGGTAGTAGCTTTACTGCACTGCTGACTTAATTCATGAAAAAGATTCATCATTTAGCTTTGCTTTTATTAATAAACAAACAGTTACAAAAAGAGATATTTTAAGAATCTGTGCTGTAATATTTTATCCAAAATGTTTTACAATTTGCTTTGCTACCACTTCGCCACTAATTAAAGCCGGAGGAACACCAGGCCCCGGTACAGTTAACTGGCCTGCATAAAATAAGTTGTTTACTTTTTTGCTTCGCAACCGTGGTTTTAAAACAGCGGTTTGCAGCAAAATGTTCGCTAACCCGTAAGCATTCCCTTTAAAAGAATTATAATCTTTTTTAAAGTCGCTCACCGAATAGGATTTTTTATAAATTATAAAATCTTTTACGGATTGTTTTATCCTGTTTTCAAAACGTGTTAATATCTTATCAAAATATTTATTCCTCAATTCTTCCGTATCACCTTCAAGGCCGCTTGCTACGGGAATGAGAAAAAATAAATTTTCACCTCCTTCGGGCGCAACTGATGAATCTGTTACGGAAGGAGCGCCAACGTAAAACAGAGGCTCTGCAGGCCACTGTGGCGAAGAATATATTTCTTTACCATGCGCCTCAAAACTAACATCAAAAAATAAAGTATGGTGCACCAGGTTGGATAATTTTTTATTTAATCCTACGTAGTACAGCAGGCAACTTGGAGCCATTACTCTTTTATCCCAGTATTTTACCGAATAACTTCTGTATTTTTTATCCAATAGTTTTGATTCAATAAAATGGTAATCCGCACTGCCAATTACTACATCAGCATCAAAAAAAAGGGTGTTGGAAAGGTGATCATTTGCGATTGCTTTTTCATCAATTCCGGATGACTGGCAATTTATTTTTGCCACTACTTTTGTAGCAATTCCGTTTTCAATTTTTATTTCTGTTATATCATGGTTAAAATAAAATTTAACCCCCAGTTCTTTTGCCAAACTTGTCATTCCTTCCACGATTTTATACATACCACCCTGCGGATACCAGGTGCCAAGTTTTATATCAGCATAATTCATCAGGCTATATAATGCGGGGGTATCCTGAGGCAAAGCGCCCAAAAACAATACTGGAAATTCAAGCAGTTCACGCAACTTTGAATTTTTAAAATACCTGCCAACGTGGCTCCTAATAGAATTAAAAACATCTGATTTCAGTACTCCTTTTATTAGTTCCCAGTCAGCAAATTCAAGTAAGGATTGACCGGGTTTGTGAACCAGCTTATTCATACCTACTTCATATTTATAAGCTGCTTCATTAATAAATTTATCCAGCATAACACCACTACCCGGCTCGGCCTTTTCAAACAGGTTTCTCAATTCATAGTAGTCAGCCGGTATATCCATTGTCTCATCGGGCCAATATATTCTGTAGGAAGGATCTAATCTTTGTAACTGGTAATAGTCCGAAACTTTTTTACCAAAACAATTAAAATACCTTTCGAACACCGCAGGCATCCAGTACCAGCTTGGCCCCCTGTCAAAAGTAAAACCTTCAGCATTTAATTGCCTTGCCCTGCCGCCAGTTGTATCCTGCTTTTCCAAAACAGATACATCCCAGCCTGCCCTGGCCATAAATGAAGCAGCGGAGAGACCTGCAAATCCGCTACCAATGATTACTGCTTTTTTCAAGATGCTAACTTAAGGTTTGTCGCAATCACAAAAATAGATTTAAGAAAAAAAATTAGAAGCGGGTAAGTTGCTCTTTTAATAATTTCCGGGCAAAATGTATCCGGCTTTTTATAGTACCCAATGGCTCCGAAATCATATCGGCTATTTCATGGTATTTATATCCTTCAAAATACAACATAAAAGGATTTCTAAAAATTTCAGGAAGGCTGTGAATAGCACCAATTATTTCTTTCCTTCTTAATGCACCTTCAGCCGCGTTAGCGACAGCAACCTGATTATAATTTAACAAATACTCATTGTCGGTATTATCAAAAATAGTATTTTGTTTTGCTTTGCGCCGATAATTGTTGATAAATATATTCCGCATGATGGTATATAACCATGCCTTGATATTTGTACCTGTATTGTACTTTTCTTTATTGGCCAGCGCCCTGTACAATGTTTCCTGAAGTAAATCTTTTGCAACCTCATTATCTCTTGTTAACGTTACTGCAAAAGGTTTTAAAAACGCTGTATTGTTTAATAACAGTTGATTGAAATCAATGGTTGCCATATCAATGTGTTTAATTAAATATACAACAAAGCTAAACAAAAAGTTTTGAGAATTCCAATAATATGTTTAATATTTTAGGATAAAATGTTAAACATATTACAAATCAGCAATTTATAACAGGAGAACAATTTATTGAAATAAAATGGAGGCAAATTTTATAATGCTGAAACAAATTCCATTACTTCTGAAAATGATTTTTTGAATTTAATTTGTTGAGGTATTTTTTTTTCGTAGGAATTTGTTAACAACCCGGAAATAATAATTGGCGTTCCCGCAAATTTTTTAGTGATGGATAATATGAATTTATCGAAATTAAAATTATGGCCAACTGAGGTAAGGTGGGCGTATAAGTAGTTAGGCTTTTTTAGGTTTACCAAATATTCCACATCGCTCAAAGGAACATTAGCGCCTAAATATATTGTGGAAACGCCCCTGCTTTTTAATAAATAATACATAAACAGCATTCCTAATTCGTGATATTCTCCTTCGGGTAAAAAAAGCAGAATGGTTTTATTTACTTTCAAAGAGGTGGAAACGCTTTCAATGCCAACAATTAATTTTTGCCGAATGATATTACTTACGAGGTGCTCCTGTGCCGGGTTTATATGGTTGGTAACCCAAAGGATACCGATTTTTTCCATAAACGGAAATATGATCTGGGTAATTGTTCTTTCAATACCCCTGGTATGAATGTAGTTGTCAAGTATATTTTCAAGTTTATCCAAATCCAGATCCACGAGGCACTGTATTAACTCATTCACGATTCTTTCCTGCTGTGCCTCCAATTGTGTAAGTGAAAGGATTTTTTCCCTTACCTCTGCCTCATTCATTTTATCAATATGAGATATTTTAAACCCATATTTATTCAGCAATGCAATGTTGAGTACCTTTTTTAATTCCTCATTACTATAAAAGCGGATATTAGTATCAGTACGATTGGGTTTAAGGAATTGATATCGCTGTTCCCAAATTCTGATTGTGTGCGCTTTAATACCTGAAATATTTTCGAGATCCTTTATGGTAAATGAGTCCATTAAATCAATTTATATAGTTTATTACAATATTCAACATTGTTTGTTTAAAATTATAACGAAAAAGATTAACAGAAGTGGAATTAACCTGTATTTCAGAAATAAAAAAGACACAAATGTTTCTACCCATTTGGAGTAGTATTTTTTTATTGCCCTTAATGAAGGTTAGCATGTTAAGGACATAAAGAAATGACAGGCTCTTTTTATTAATGCCTTTATATTACTACCAACTAACATTTTTAATTAGCTAAATATAGTGTTCATAGGTCAAATGTTTTTTTTGAATTTTGATATAATCGAAAATCAACAATTAAAAAACCTGGCTAATCAGGCACCTGTGTTTGATATTTTTAGGGCAGTTCCAATTCATAAAAAACAGATGATCCATTACCAAAAATAACTGATAATCTTTTTGAGTCAGATAAATTATAAGGTTAATTAAAAATATTAGATAAGGTAGATAATTCGCAAAGCCAGGTCCTAATTAAACTATGTTAGAAAAAAAGGGTGAAAAGTTCCTTTGGAACTTAGAAAAACGTTGTCAATATTCGGAATGCAATTTATCTGCCTGATTCAATAAAAATAATAGGAAACCTGAAAATTAATATTTTGGCGTATCCGTAAAAATTGATTTTTAATTCAATATCAAACCCACTAATTATAGTACACATCCCGGCTAATATATACTACAGATAAGGGTTTTACTGGAAATAAAAAACCGGAAAGGCTGCAACATTTTGTGCCTTTCCGGTGGGGTGGTCCCGGCGAGAATCGAACTCACATCTAAAGTTTAGGAAACTTCTATTCTATCCATTGAACTACGGGACCGGCAAGCTGATTTTCAGAATATTAATTCTGATAAATTAAAATAATTGGCGCAAGTTAATAAAAAAATACTTAGCCATGACCTCAATAAAATCAATAGTTGCAAACCATCCTGTTTTTACGGCATTTTTACTTCAAAAAATATCCTGTTACTGCCTGTCTTACCATCTGTAGTAATGGATTGCACCACCGCTACATATTTTCCCGGAAGGTCGGAGGTGTAAAAACTATTATGATATTTTCCGTATTTATCAGTTCGGATTTCTGGCAACCAGCTTAATACGTTCCTGAAATCGGGCAGATGACTTGCAGTCTGTTGTGTCGTTTCGTAAACCGGCGAATAAAATATTCTTTGTGATTGTAATGCTTCATATTCCATAACTACTGCCTGTGGATCAAGTTCGTATCCTTCCAGTTCACCATTGTAGGTAACAAGATTTACTATACCGTCAAAAGTCATATTCCCATAATAATATCTCCTTGTTACCGCTTCCAGTTTCCAAACCTTAAGCGGATCATACTTTAAAAGTTTATCCATATTAAAAACCGGCACACCATCCAGCAATACCAATGGATCATTTTCAAACAGACTATTGAATTTGTCCGCATCGTTATAAACCGGCAAATGATACCTGCCTCCTTTTTTGCGCACATTAACCGGAAAAACATATTCACGTAACACTTCCTCCATAGTAGCAAACCTGGTATAATTATCAAGCAGGTAAATCGCATTGGGCTGTTGATAAAAACTGGATGTATCCATCCTCCCGTTCTTAACCATTTTAAGGTTATCCCCATGATAAATATTTTCTACCTGCATACCTATACTTTGACCAATTAATGTTTCGGGATTTTTGGCGGGGAATAAAAAAGAAGGCATCTGTTTGACTGAATATTCTCCGGAGAAAGGATTGTCAATTTCTATATGATATGTGCTATCCTTTTCTGTATTAGTTTGCACAATAATCCCCGGTGTTCCATAAAAACTTTTCATTTCAAATTTTATATCTCCTTCTCCGTCACTTTGTGAAGTACGAAACTGGTTGGTACCGGGCACAGAAAGAAAAGTATTGATATTGGCTGCACCGGAAGCTGCTTTACTGTTTACGATTTTGCCATTTATCAAATGGCCATTGTACTCAGGAGCAAATTTGAAATAGGGTTTTTTATTGTTCAATACATCTTCCCAACGAAACCTTCTCCAGCCATTTGTAAGCATCAGGTTATCCATGGCTTCTGTAGTTGCGGGGCCTATGGTATTAAAATAATAATCCGGAGATTCTACACTGCCTGGTATGTCTGATGTAAGCCACAAGTATTCGCTTATTCCCCCTTCCGTTGGTAATTGCAAAGAATCAATGCGGTAAACTGCCATTGACAAATTTGCATCAACTGGTTTGTCATTTTGGTCATTGGTAAAAATATCTATGTTTATTCTTTGCCTTTCCTTATAGATATTTTCATCAGTAATTATTTTTACTATTACCTTTTTTTGGGGATATTTAAAATATAAACGCTCGCATACCGGCTTCCGGTTGCTGTTAAAAATAGTAAAATGAGAAATACCATCCCCTAATTTTTCCCGGTCAATTAAAAATGTGGCAAGCCCGTTTTGAATACCGGCACTTTCAGCGGCCTTTACCGATCCGCGGGTATGCACTAAAAGATAAACGCTGGATGGAGTTTGTACCAATTCGTCCGCAACTAACCGAACCGTTATTTTAACCTGCTTTTCACCATCCGCGGCAAGGCTCATGGTATAGCCATTTTTATAGGCACGTGGCAGATCCCTGACGATACGCAAACCATCTGGCATTGTTATATAAGCTGAATAATGCTCACCGGAAAAAGGCATCAAATTAAAACTACCCATGCCAAATATCATTGTATGAAACTTCAGTACTGTATCCTTCCTGTCGTTTACTACCACTGCATTACAGTCAACTCCTTTCCCATTTTGATCTGCTACCCTGAAAGCAATTTTGCTTTTAAGGCCATTTACCAGGTTCCCGCCTTCAGGAAAGAATTGAACATCATAATCATTTTTTTGAAGGGTAACAGGCAATTCAGTTATTTTCTGGGAATTGATAATGCTGATTGTTTTTTCGAAAAAATAATCAGCGCTAAAATTCTTCATCCATTTACTGTACACCCTCAATTTATAATTGCCTGAGTTAAGCGTAAACGGCATATACAAAGAGCCATTCCCATCTCCTTTTTCCAATGCTATTTTAGCTTGCACAACAGGCTTGTTGGTGTCATCCAGCAACTCGGCATAAGCCACTTTACTTATATCCAGCGGTTTGTGAAAAGCAGCATCTACCAAATAAATTTTAAACCAACAAATTTCGCCAGCCAGGTAATACTCTTTATCGGTATGTACAAACATTTTTTCCTGCAGGGCACTCTTACGATAACTATCAAATTGCCGCAAAATAACAGTTTCATTGTTTTGGGCAATTAAATTTACAGTGGTCCCAACTAACCACAGGATACCGGAAATTATTCTTAAGCTGTTCATATAAACGGGTTTCAAATAAATTTTCATGATTCTAAAAAAGCTTTTATACAAAATTACCAGGCCAAACTTATGGCCAAAATAACGGCTTTATATTAGTACCCGAAATGGTACAATCAATACATTCAGGTGCTGACATTCCAAAATGATTGATAGTATTACCCGCCATAGTCATATCTAATATGCCTGTAGGTATTGATCCGGAACCAAAGGCTTCAGCAATACTATCTCTGTTATTTTTTACACTTGCTTCCACACAATCTGATGTATAATTCCAATTCGTTAGCTGACCATTACTAATAAATATCCTCTTAACGGCAATAGAAGAAACACTGATATACCCGATAACAGGTTCATACGCATCGCTGATACAATGGATATTCCCTCTCAATTCAGAAGGCTGCGGGTCAAAAACAGTTCCATTCTCCTCTGTATTTTTTTTCATTTTTGATAAAAACCCGTATCCTGTTTTGGTAAGGGCATATTGCTTCAGATAGATACTGTAAAGAACACTCATCTTCCTGTCGCCCCGCGGAATAAAAAGAAAGGGTTTGTAAATCCTATCCTCCGATAATTTGGCAGATGAGCCGAGGAGCAGTTGATTGGATACTGAAGATTTCCAACATTTAAAAATAGTGGTATCGGGCCCAAAAGTGGTAGAATCTATAAAAGCTAAATACGGAATTGGCCCTCTTGGACTAGGAATGGTATTAAATTTAAGTACAGCCCTGTAAGCAGAATGAAATTCCCATGTTTCCTGGTAATCCCATTGGTAATAATACGTTTTGTTTTGAGGATCGTGGGTATTGACATATAACTGTAACCCATTGCCATTTTCTCTTTGCCAGCTTATACTGTCAATAGGTGGTGTAATTTTAACTTCCACAAAATCGGATAGATATTCTTTACCCGTTAAAGTTTTTATCCTCAGTCTGTATTGGTTTAAATTGTTTAAATTAAGTTGCGCTGAATACCTTCCGGTAGCTCCCCCTCCATTAACTATCTCCGCCAACTTAAAAATACTGTTATCATTACCTTCTACCTGCACCATGGCATCTTTTTCATATTGTTTCTGAACAGATCCCATTTTATTTGTACGGCTTAGCTCAATAATGGTGCTATCGGATCCATTGTTGATAAGCCCTTCTACCACCAGGTATCCGGTACTTGGCGCAGTGAATGCCGGATTGTATTTTTCTTTGCAACCAGCAATTAATATCCACAATAAACCAACAAAATATTTTTTCATACTTTAATTTTAAAACCTGATATTAAAATTGATGTATGGAATTGCGCTTCCAAAAATGGAAAGCTTATACCCATTAATAATTCCGCCTTCTGAAACAAAATAGACAGAATACGCATTTTTTCTACCTGTAAGGTTATATACCCCAATCGTCCAGGAATTGTGACTTAATTGTTTCACTTTGTGATTACCATCAAGATTTATTGAAAAATCCGTACGGAAATAATCAGGAATGCGATGGGCATTCCGGTCGGCATATAGTGTGCGAAGTGAACTTCCATAATAAAACGTACCGATTGGCAAAGTGATGGGTCTGCCTGTATTATAGGTTGCGTTTACAGAAATACTAAAACGATGGTTAACCCGATAATTTCCAATTAAAGTAATGTCGTGTGGTTTATCATAATTAGCCGGGTAATAGTTTCCGTTATTAATCAGTTCTCCGGCTAAAGGATCATCCATTTTTAACAATGTTCGGGACCATGTATAACTGATCCATCCATTTATTTTACCGGTAAGTTTTTTTATCATCACTTCTACACCATAGGCTTTACCTTTTGTACTAATCACTTCCGTTTCTACATGATGATTCATGATGAGTTGTGCCCCGCTCTTGTAATCGAGGTAATCATAAATTTTTTTATAATACACTTCAACGGAAGTTTCAATTGTGTTGGCTTTAAAATTTTTAAATAATCCAAATGAGACCTGCCCGCCGTATTGGGGTTTTATATTGGGATCACTTAATTTCCAAATATCAGTAGGCGCCATGGAAGTAATATTGGATACCGAGTGAATATATTGGCGCTGTGTATTATAACCCGATTTTACGGAAAAACTTTCGGAGAAGGTATATCGCATAGAAAGGCGGTATTCAGGGCCTCCATAATTTTTTATAAATTCTCCCCTGGAATAGGGAACTGTAGCCAGCAAATTTTCTTCCGTTCTTGGTATGCCGGCTCCATAAGTACGAATATTGTTCGGCCCCAGATAATTAAAAAAAGAATATCGGATACCGGCATCTAACGTCAGGGTGGAGGTGATATTATAACGATCACTTAGGTAAAGCGCACTTTCCAGAGCCTGCTCCGATGGTACGGTATCGGGCAATACCAGCGATTTGTTTCCTATCGGCTGGTACAAACCCGGATGCAGTTTATAAAAGACCGAGTTTAATCCAAATTCAATTTTATGTTTTAACCCGGCGTAGTAATTGAATTGTGCCTTCCCGTAAGTTTGATTGATATTAAAGCCAAGCTGATAAGCATTCACCGGATTATAACTACTCGAAATATTATATTGATACCGGTCGTAACCCGCCGTTACCAATGCATTAATTTTATTATTAAAAATGTGTTTGAGTTTTAATGAAACGTTGCGGTTGCCATAACTATAAACCGTATCACTGTTCAGGTTAAACCGGTCATTACTCATATAGGCGGTAAGATACAATGTGGTTTTCTTATTAAACTCATGGTTCAAATTAAGATTGAAATCATTAAAAGAAGCCCTGCTGTTTTTATACTGGTCAGGTAAAATATTTAATAGCCATTTGGCATAAGTTGTTCTTGCACCCAGTATAAAAGATGATTTATTTTTTACAATGGGGCCCTCCAAATTAAATCTGCTTGTAAGCAAGCCAATACCAGCCGAACCGGACAGTTTTTTCTTATTTCCCTCCCTGCTGCTAATATCTATTACCGAAGAAAGCCGGCCACCAAATTTAGCCGGGATACTGCTCTTGTATAATTCCACATCTTTCACCAGTTCCGGATTAAAAGCTGAAAACAAACCAAAGAAATGAGCAGGATTATAAATGGTAGCATCATTGAAAAGGATAAGGTTTTGATCCGCGGCGCCCCCTCTTACATTGAGGCCTGTACTAGCTTCTCCAACTGATTTTACACCAGGCAATGTAAGTACTACTCTTAATATGTCTGCCTCCCCAAATACAACAGGCACCTGTTTGATTGTCTTAATGTCAATTTTTTGGACACCCATTTGCGCATTTCTTATATTGCCTGTTTTTTGTGAAGACATTGTAACGTTTTTCAAAGTCATTACCTGCGCCTGTAATTCCAAATTCATTTTGCCATCGCCATGTAGCAGTACCTGGCGTTTGGTATCTTTAATGCCCACACATTGTATGGCTAATGTATGCCTGCCCCGGGGTAATAAAATGCTGTAATATCCAAACTGATCGGTTATTGTTCCCATCTTTAATTTTTCTATATAGATGGATGCACCAGCCACCGGGACCCCCGTTTTAGAATCCACCGCATACCCATCAAGGATTACATTCACTTTGTTATGAATGAGGTTACGATCACCCACTTCGTATAGCTTATTTTCAAGTGAAGATTTTTGAACAGGTTTATCATTTTTTTCGCCACTTACAAAATCAACCTCATTTATCTGTTTTCTATTGGCGGTATCCGGTTTTATTGCGGTAAGCAACCCTTCAGGCAATTGGGTCTTTACCTTCTTTCCCTTTGTAAGAAAAACATGATTATCCGCATCAGTAGAAAAGTACAGATCTTTATTAGCAAATGCCAATTCCAGCACGTCATGTAATGATTGTTTTTTCACGGAAAGCGTAATTCTAATACTGTCAAAATCCTTATTGCTATAATAATACCGATAGTCCGTCTGATTTTCCAATTGCAATATAAATTCATCAATTGTCAAATTTTGAAAATCACCACTTATCAGTCCATGCTTATTATTTTGTCCCAATACATCAGCGGAATAAAAAAAATTAATACTCAATAAAAATAAATAAAAATATTTCATACTATCTTGTTAACTGGTCGTAATAACCTGCAATTTTCGCAAGCGTGTTGTCTGTATCTTTCCGAAAATCAAGACTGTTATTTTTTATGAATTGTTGAATTTCTTTTTCCCGGTCTTTCAATATTTCAAATAAATTATTCTTTTTTATAACCGGGTAGTATTGCCCATTCTTTTTTAGGAAGTAATAATTTTTCTTTGTTATTTCTCCCCTGACACCCTCCGTTTCTGAAAGGTCTTCTTTAATAAATTTATTTTCTTTTTTATATATTTCAATTTTACCATCATACAGCCTTTCGTAAAAACCTTCAATAAACCTGTTATTCAAACTGTCTTTATTCAGCCTGATAAATGTATGTCCTGAAATAGTAAACTGTTTGATCCTTTCGGTAATCAACTCTATGCGAACATCAGTATTTAAAATAACCATTCCTTGTACTTCATCGTACAAAAGTTGCTGGTTCTGGTATAAGCCATCCTCATAAATAATTGAACCTTCAGCAAATTGATCTGACAGGAAAAACGGGTGCCCATTTATAAATGAAATTCTGTAAGGTTTATATTCACGCCCGTTGAATAGCTCCGTCTGATCGCCGGCGGATAGCCGGTAAAAAGCGATAGTATTATAAACTGCCGACTGATAAAAAATGCTGTCGCTATTATTGGCCTGCCCTGTTAGCCTGACATTGGGATACAAAAAAGTGATTAAAATAATTAAACTATTCAGCGCCGTTAATTTCATGCAATAATTTTATAGGGTCTTATAAAAAACATTTGACAATTATATTAAAGGAGTAAATTTAAAACATAGTTTTCTAGAATTAAGCAATAATACAATCATTATAACAAACCTGCCCTACCACTCATCTAAAAATGTCACTACGCATGAGGAAATAAAGTATTGTAATTTTTTTTGTACCTGTCAACTATTGTACTATTCACCTTTAGAGATAGGGCATAAAACGGGTATTGAAGAAAACTTCAACATTTTTTTTGCTAAAGCCAAAAACAATAAATCACTATTTTTATTTCTTCGCATGTATTACCATAAAACCCTTTCGTTTCAAAAATTTAATTCAATAAAACAAAAATACCTCTACTCTAATTTTGAACAATAAAAACGCCATTGGCAATAATCAACCAAATTCACAAAAAAAAAAGCCTGGTTCGGATTTTAACCTACCCCAATTTTATCCGGAAAATTACGATTAGCCGATTACTAAATTCCACATCCAGCCCACTGCGTCTGCCTAAACAGAACTGTCAGGATAGGGATTTTGGTATAATTTGAAATCGAAAATCAAAAATCAAAACCCTATCTTTGCCTTCCTAATTTTATAAGAATATGAAGTGGCTGAATGTAATTATTAAATACCGTTTATGGATGGGGGCCGTATTTTTGGCGCTTGCCATTTTCACCAATATACAAGCAGGGTTTTGGCCATCTTTTGTATTATACCTTGTAGCGGTAATACTAATCGTTGGCCATTTTGTGTTTGGCCCCATGCGGTTAATACAGGAATGTATGGAAACCGGCGATATGGAAGGCGCCAAAAAAGTACTGGCATCAATATGGTTCCCGGCCTTATTGATAAAGCCAATCCGTTCTGTTTACTTTACAGTAAAAGGCAACCTTGATATGGTAGATCAAAATTATGAAGGCGCGGAAAAAAACCTGAAAAAAAGCCAGGCATTAATGGGCGATGGCAGTGGATTAATGGGTGGGCAAATGAAGCAGGCGGAAGGTGCGAACAAATTGCAGCTCGGCATGCTGGCTATGCAAAAAGGCGATATGCGCCAGGCGGAAAGCTATATCCGTGGAGCCATAAGGTCAGGTTTACCCGATAAAGAAAATGAAGCAGCAGCCTACTTGCAACTTTCTTCCATTATGATTAATAAAAGGGAATTCAGGGCGGGAAAAGAATATTTCAGAAAAGCCAAAGGGCTGAAACCCACTACACCTCAGATTGCCGACCAGATAAAACAAATGGAAAAGTATATTACGAGGATGCCCGGATAATACGCCCTTCTTTCCGTATGGAATTTTTTAAATTAAAAACATGGCGCAATTGGAGCCTGTTTTTCTTTATTAACCTTTTAAGGACCGGGGATACAACCGTTCCACCTTTTTATAACGGTAATCAAATATTTCTTTAAGTTGTCTTTTTACAAAAAGCGCATTCGCAATATCCCCTAAAAACAAAAAAGGTAGCTTATAGTGTACAATATCCGTCATCTCCACCCCTCCCTTAATTATTTTAAAATGGTGCTGATGATGCCATAAGGCGTAAGGCCCAAAGCGCTGCTCATCAACAAAATATTTTTTATCTTCAACGTGGGTTATTTCCGTCATCCAGTAAATCGGGATATTTAAAACCGGGCTTACCTCATATTCAATAATCTGGCCTGGATACATTTTTTCGCCATTATGCTTTGAAATAATATTGAAGCCTAAATTATCCGGCGTAATCTCTTTTAAATTTTTTGGGTTACTGAAAAATTCCCAGGCTTCATCCAGGCTAACAGGTAGTTGCTGAATTGTTTTAATATGGTAAACCTTACTCATCGTTTTGTTTTTTCTCATAACAACAACAGCCGCTTAATGTTCTCAGAAAAAAATAAAAGCTCCTGAGTTTTTATAGTATCTGCTGTAACCAAAAGCTATTGCTTCAATTTTGCAAAAGACAAAAAATTGCCAATGGCATGCCATAATAGGGAAGGGACAGGAGAAACGGATTAAGTCAATTTTATCATTTGTATTCAACTACAAACAAAAGAAAGAACCTAAGTTTGCAAATTAATACCATCAAATGAAGATCAATACTTTTCTATATTTCGTGTCTTTTATTGCCGTCTTCTGTTTTATAACAATTTTGGGTACTGGCTGCGCACAGATAGGTTCGCCTACCGGCGGGCCAAGGGATAGCATTCCGCCGGTGCTGGTAAGTTCCAATCCGAAATTGTTAACCCCTAATTTTTCCGCCAACAAAATCACACTTGTATTTAACGAATACATAGATGTACAGGATGTACAAAACAATGTATTGGTTTCACCATTTCCAAAAATAAACCCACAGGTAGATTTTAAATTAAAAACGGTAACC
>JAVHOI010000384.1:0-7794 GCA_036169975.1 Ferruginibacter sp.
GAAAGACAGGCCTGCTGATTTTTTAGTAGTAAGTGGCGACGATGATTTGGTATTGCCGGAACTTGCCTGTGGCATTGATGGTGTCATCAGCGTCGCAGCTAACTGTTTTCCAAAACAGTTTTCCGATATGGTCAGGGCAGGGCTTATTCATGATTTTACTACCGCCAAAAAATTAAACGATTCCCTGCTTGAAGTGTATAATCTTTTATTCACGGAAAATAATCCTGCCGGGGTAAAAGCATTTTTACATGAGCTTGGGTTTATACAAAACGTGCTTCGATTACCGGTTACGCCATTAAGCGAACCAATACAGCAAAGGGTAAAAGCCTGCCTAAAAAAATAATATTGAAATACAATCACCTGCTCAGGTTTATTTGCCGCAATTGCAAAGCATTGTGTTTGCAGGTTATTTTTCTTTTTTGTTACCTGTTTACATTTGCACAATTTAAGGTCAGGTTCCTGGTAAATGATTTACCTGAAAATCATTTATCAGACTCCGTTTTTGTAGCAGGTAACTTCAATGGCTGGAATCCGGGGAAAAATGGAAACCGACTTTCAAAAAAGAAAGGGCCTTCTTTTATTGAATTAAATAATCTTCCGGCAGGTGACTATCAATTCAAATTCACAAGGGGTAGCTGGCAATCGGTGGAATGTCTCGCTGTTGGCAAAGATGTAATGAACCGGCAGCTCCGGTTATCTTCTGATACCATTGTCCGGCTTTCAATAGAAGCATGGAAAGATGATTTTGCCGCCGTTGCGAAACAGCATACCCTGTCACCAAATGTGCAGGTTATGGATTCGGCTTTTGCAATTCCTCAATTGGGAAGAACAAGGAGGATATGTTTGTATTTACCTCCGGGATATGCAAAAGGCAAGAAGCATTACCCGGTAATGTATTTGCAGGACGGGCAAAATATTTTTGATAAATATACATCCGCTTTTGGTGAATGGGGAATTGACGAATCTGTTGACTCAATGATCAAAAAAGGCAAACCTGCCTGCATCATAGTTGGAATTGACAATGGCTCCAGAAGAATGAATGAATACAATCCATACTGGTTTAAGGATTTCGGAAAAGGAGAAGGGAACCGATATGTAGATTTTATTGTGGAAGACCTGAAACCTTTTATTGATAAGCATTACCGGACATTACCCACCTGTCAAAATACCATTATAGCTGGAAGTTCTATGGGGGGATTAATAGCCTACTATGCGATGTTGAAATACCCTGCGGTATTTGGAAAAGGAGGCTTTTTTTCTCCTGCATTCTGGACAGCGGATAAAATTAAAGGCCTGACAGAATCTGACGGGAAAAAATTAACGGGAACATTATTCTTTTACATTGGCGGCAGGGAAGGGGATAAATATATAAGTGATATGAAGGAGATCACTGATAAACTGGGAAAAAATTCCATAGCCTTAATTTATACTGTAACAGATACTGAGGGTAACCATAATGAACAATCCTGGCGTAAATGGTTTCCCGAATTTTATACCTGGGTATTGGCCAATGTATATAATAATATAATTAAATTGGAGGAAGACTAAATCCGGTAACAGGTGCCTTCCATAGCAAGTTCCGTATTTTCGAAAACTTCAGTTGTCTCTGTTAAAAATTCATCCAGTGTTTCATATCTTGATGAAAAATGGCCGATAAGCAGTTTTTTTGCGCCTGCCTTTAATGCGATGGTGCCTGCCTGGCAGGTAGTACAATGAAAGCGTGCGGCAGCCTTATCCGCGGATTCTTTCAGATAAGTAGTTTCATGATAAAGCAGATCCACCTCTTTTACTTTTTCAGCGAGGCTTTCATCAAAAATCGTATCTGCGCAATAGGCGTAACTTTTGGCAGGGATGTTGGCAATGGTCACTTCCTCATTATTTATGATTGTTCCTTTTTTTGAAATATAATCTTCCCCATTCTGTAGTTTTTCATAAAAAGATGAAGGGATTTCATAATCTTTTATTCTTTCAGGATCAATGCTTCTTGGATTCTTTTTTTCTTTAAATAAAAAGCCCCAGCATTCAATGCGATGCTTTACCTGGAAACTATTGACGGTAAATTTATTTTCATCCAAAATCAGGCCCTCTGCGGTTATTGGATGAAAATGAAGTGTATAGGAAAGCTTCGTGTCTGCAACACTTAGTTGAAAATCAATAATATGTTTTAGTGGTACAGGCCCGTATAAATGTAAATCCTGGGTACGGCTCAGCAAACTCATGCTGGTTAGTAATCCAATCAAACCAAAATAATGATCGCCGTGAAGGTGTGAGATAAAAATATGATTGATCTTACTCCTTCGGATTTTGTATTTCGACATCTGCAATTGCGTTCCTTCGCCACAATCAATTAAAAAATATTCTTCCATTAATTGTAATACCTGGGCAGTGGGGTTTCTCCCAAAAGCTGGTATGGCTGAATTGTTTCCTAATATGGTAAGTGCAAACAAAATTGTAAATTAATAGGGTTAAAAGTTAACTGTTTGTTTTATGAAGAGTGATTTGGATTCAAATATGCTGCACACTAATCACTAATTTACAAATGCTGATAAATATGGAAGAAGGTGAAATGAAAAGTGAAATATGGAAAGGTGATACATGAAAAATTTTACGATTGCTCCATCACTAATTCTGAATTTTTAATTCAAAACCACTAATCATCCCTACCTAACAATTCTCTTTCAATTTCTTCCATTTGTACAATATCCCAAGCTTCACTTTCTGTATGTGTCACATTCAAAATTTCAAGAAGTTCCAGTTGATCAAATTTATCTTCAACAGCTTTTTGTAATTCGCAAATTACGAAAGAACATTTGTTTTCATAAAATTTCTGTTGCACTTCCGCTATCATTGTACCGGCTTTATCATCTAAATGATTTACCGCCGACATCTTTAAAATAATGTGCGGTATGTCTTTTTGCAGGTAAGTAAGCAACATATCGGTGAGTTCTGCTGTCATATTAGCAGTAAGATCAGGGGCTGAGGGGGCAATTACGGTAAATTTCTCTTTGGTATCTATTTTGACATTCATCTGATAATGTTTTGGGATTAGAATTTTGGTAATAGAATGAAGTTTTAAGCTATTGGCCAAAAGTTGGTTATCTTGTAATAAGATTTCTTATTGTTATTTTGTAAAGTAAAGAAAAATTTTGCGTCTTTACACTTTAGTAAGGGTTGCCTGAAGGTAAAAGGTGCAGGATAGTTTTGATAAACCGGAGTTGAAATAACTCAATAATTTTAATAATCGGGTATAATGCAGTAAGATTAATATTCGCTTTCAATTTTTCAATTTTTGAACATTTGCACATTTCTCCCGAACATTAAACTAATTCTATTAAATAATCGTTATTATTGTACAAGTAAAATTCGATACATGGACAACAATTTTTCAGCACAAGTAAAAGAGATAATTTCCTATAGCAGGGAGGAAGCTTTACGGTTAGGAAATGACTTTATAGGTACGGAACATTTAGTTTTAGGATTAATACGCGATGGCGAAAATACCGCCATCAAAATATTAAAATCATTAAATGTTGACCTCTACGAATTACGTAAGGAAATAGAGGTGGCCGTAAAGGATAAAACCGGTAAGAATATCGCCAACATTAATTCTCTCCCGTTAACCAAGCAGGCGGAGAAAGTGATACGTATAACCGTACTCGAAGCTAAAGCACATAAAAGCGTGATGGTGGAAAGTGAGCACCTGATGTTGTCAATATTAAAAAACAAGGAAAATATAGCCACTCAGATTTTAAACCAGTTTGATGTGGATTATGATATTTTTAAAAATGAGCTGGGCTTTGTTACAAGTACCCCTCCCGCAGCAGAATTTTCTGACGAAAACGATGATGATTTTGACGAAGAAAGAAAGCAATACAGCCAGCAACAAAAATCTCAACGTGGGGGTGCAGCTAACCAACCTAAAACAAAAACCCCGGTACTTGATAATTTTGGCAGGGATATTACAAGATTAGCCGAAAACGGTACCCTTGATCCAATCGTAGGAAGGGAAATTGAAATTGAACGGGTATCACAAATTCTTTCAAGAAGAAAAAAGAACAATCCCATTTTAATTGGTGAGCCGGGTGTGGGCAAAACAGCAATTGTGGAAGGCCTTGCATTGCGCATTGTGCAACGTAAGGTTAGCAGGGTATTGTTTGATAAAAGAGTAGTATCATTGGACCTGGCAGCCTTGGTTGCCGGTACCAAATACCGTGGCCAGTTTGAGGAAAGAATGAAAGCCATCATGAATGAATTGGAAAAAAACAGGGACGTAATATTATTCATTGATGAAATACATACAATTGTTGGAGCAGGTGGTGCCAGTGGTTCATTGGATGCCAGTAATATATTTAAACCTGCTTTGGCAAGAGGCGAATTACAATGTATTGGCGCTTCTACATTGGACGAATACAGGATGCACATTGAAAAAGATGGCGCCCTCGATCGTCGTTTTCAAAAGGTAATTGTGGAACAACCTTCAGTAGAAGAAACAATTCAGATACTTACCAATATAAAAAGTAAATACGAAGATTACCACAATGTAATCTATAGTGACCTGGCTATTGATGCCTGTGTGAAACTCAGCGAAAGGTATATGACCGATCGGCTATTGCCGGATAAAGCGATTGATGTGTTGGATGAGGTAGGCGCCAGGAAGCATATAAAGAATATCAATGTGCCGGAAGATGTATTGGAACTTGAGAAGAAAATAGAGGACATTAAATTGGAAAAAAACAAGGTAGTAAAAAGTCAGCGATTTGAAGAAGCCGCTTCCCTCAGGGATTCAGAAAAAAGGCTCCAGGAACAACTTGAAAAAGCCAAAAATGATTGGGAAGAAGAAAGCAAACATAAACGATTCCCCATAGAAGAAGAAGATATCGCGGAAGTAATCAGCATGATGACAGGGATACCTGTAAAACGTATGGTGCAGGCGGAAACTGAAAAACTTCGCCACATGGGTGATGATCTTAAAAATGTAGTAGTTGGCCAGGAGGAAGCCATTTCAAAAGTGGTAAAAGCCATTCAGCGGAACAGGGTTGGATTAAAGGATCCTAAAAAACCAATTGGTACTTTTATTTTCCTGGGGCCTACGGGTGTCGGAAAAACAGAAATGGCCAGATCGCTTGCCCGGTATATGTTTGATAATGATGATTCGCTGATCCGGATAGACATGAGTGAATACATGGAAAAATTCACCGTTAGCCGTTTGATTGGGGCGCCTCCGGGATATGTTGGTTATGAAGAAGGCGGACAATTAACGGAACGTGTAAGGCGCAAACCATACAGCGTGATATTGCTGGATGAAATTGAAAAAGCCCACCCCGACATTTATAATATTTTATTGCAGGTATTGGATGATGGGCAGTTGACTGATGGCATGGGCAGAAAAATTGATTTTAAGAATACGGTTATCATAATGACCTCTAATATTGGGGCACGCCAGTTAAAGGATTTTGGCGAAGGCGTTGGTTTCGCGACTGCTGCCAGGATGCAAAATACGGATGAAAACAATAAGGCCGTAATTGAAAAAGCGCTGAAACGTACATTTAGTCCCGAATTTTTGAACCGGATTGATGACGTAGTAATATTTAATTCACTTACAAGGGAACATATTTTTGAAATTATTGATATCCTGATGAAAGGAGTCATGAAACGTTTGGTAAACCTTGGTTTTACAATGGAATTGACGCCGCAGGCTAAAGACTTTATCGCGGATAAGGGATACGATGCCCAGTTTGGGGCAAGGCCATTACACCGGGCTATTCAAAAGTATCTGGAAGATCCGTTAGCGGAAGAAATATTGAATATGCTGGTAAAAGAAGGGGACATCCTGATAGCGGATTTGGATGAAAAGAAAGAAAAAATACAATTCAGTTTAAAAGTAGAAGAGAAGAAAGAAGAAGCTGCACCAAAAGCATAATCAATATTATAATATAATTATAAAAGCCATCCATTTATCCGGATGGCTTTTTTATTTTGGTAGGTGATTAAAATTACGTCATTAATAAAGAGTAAATTTTAAAGTTACTTTTCTTTTGATGGATGATTTATTTAATTGACTTTTGCAGGGATGAAAAAAAAGATTATTACAATTGATGGATGGTCCGCCTGCGGGAAAAGCACATTGGCTAAACAACTGGCAAAAGAATTAGGCTATGTTTACATCGACAGCGGAGCTATGTATCGTGCCATCACTTTGTATTTTTTGCGAAACCATGTTGACTGGACAGATACCAAAGCAGTAACGGAAGCCTTAAAGAACATACATATCGAATTTAATTTCAATCCAAACTCACAACAATCAGAAATTTTTTTAAACGAGGAGAATATAGAATACCTGATAAGGGATCTTGTAATTGCCGACAAGGTAAGTGATGTTTCCGCCATCAGGGAAGTAAGGGCTTTCGCGGTAGCGCAGCAGCAGAAGATGGGAAAAAAGAAATGCATTGTAATGGATGGCAGGGATATCGGCACCACCGTTTTTCCTGATGCGGAAATTAAATTTTTTATGACGGCGGATAGTGCGGTTAGGGTGGAAAGAAGGTTTAAGGATTTATTTGAGAAAAATCCCAATATCACTATTGAAGAAGTAAAAAACAATCTTGAAATGCGTGACTATATTGATTCTAACAGGGAAGTAAGCCCTTTGCGAAAAGCTGATGACGCGGTTGTTTTGGATAATACAAACCTTGGTATGGAAGAGCAATTGGCTTTTGCGTTGAAGGTGGTAAAATAGACGCTAAAGCATACCATATTCCTATTGTTTATGCACAAATGAAAAAATAGTATTTCGAATTAAGTTGCCCTCTTCCATTTAATTTAATCCTAACTTATTTTACTTTCAGTTTTTCATTTAATTCCAACAAACTCCTAACCTGCTGCTTTATTCATTGAACTGTTTGATAATGTCTTCCATTGTTATTTCAGCTTCGAATAATGAAACCAATTTCGCAATTACACCTTCTACCATCGCATCAGGGCAACTTGCCCCGCTCGTTAATAAAATTTTTACAGGAGTTTTATCCGGTAAATAATTGTATGTAGTTGTTGCTTCTTTATTATGAAAATTAAAATGTTGCATCTGGTTAACTGAAATTATTTTTTCCTCATCATTGATAAAATAAGTAGGTAATTTTTCTTCACACAATTCAACCAAATGCGAAGTGTTGCTGCTGTTGTATCCGCCTACAACAATAGCGAGGTCAGCTTCTGTTTGTAATAACCCATTTACCGCTGTCTGGTTATCGTTGGTAGCGTAGCAAAGGGTATCCCTCGTATCCGCGAACCTTTCTACAAGAGTTGTTTCCGTCAGATTGTATTTGGTTATCATTACCTGTTTCAGGTAGTCCGCAATGCTTTGCGTATCGCTTGCCAGCATGGTGGTTTGATTGACCACACCAAATCTTTGGAGATCTTTTTCTACATTGAACCCTTTAGAATACCTGTCCTTAAATTCAATATAAAACCCGGATGACATTTTTTCACCGGTAATATATTTACTCAAAGCAATGGCTTCCTGCATATCATTTACCACTACTGTGGGCGTATTACTTGCTGCATGCGAAAAGGTGGCTCTTGTTTCTTCATGCACTGGTTTGCCATGTACAATTACGCTATATTCTTTTTTGGCGATCTGTTCGCTTCGGTTCCAAACTTTTTCCACAAAAGGGCAGGTGGTATTATATTTTTCTGTTTGTATCCCAATTGCTTTTAATTTTTCTTCAATGGCCAGCGTAGTACCAAAGGCGGGAATGATAACTATATCATCCCTTGTAATTGTTTCAAAAGGCACCA
>JAVHOI010000385.1:0-1668 GCA_036169975.1 Ferruginibacter sp.
CTTTTTTATTCATTGAAATGAAAAAAAATTCACGCATACTTCGTGATTATTATCTCTCAGGCCTTCCTGTTATATTTATTATTATTTTGCCCACCTCGATCTTAAGTAATGTGCTGCCATTTTTGGTTTTCTGTCCCTTGTAAAAACACCTTTCCAGTTCATCCCACCAAACCGGATAACACCCTGCGCAGTTTTAAAATCAGCAAAGGCCCATACATGCATGCCGGTAACAAAGTCTTTTGTGTCCGCTACATCCAAATAAGCTTTTATAAATTCCATTTGAAACTCTTCCGTAAACATTTCAGGCTGGCCGGTATGCATTCCGGGATATGCATCTGCACCAAACTCAGTAACCAAAATAGGTTTATTAAATTGTTTGAATAAATCATCCAGTTCTTTGCTGAAAATTTTTGCGCCTGCCGCTATATCCCCATTTTGAGAATACCAGCCGTAATAACGGTTTATACATACTACGTCGGATAAACCTAACCATTCATCCGGGCCACCCTGCACACCAACTATAGAAGAAAGCCGGGTGTTATCTGCCTCTTTAACGGTTTTAAACAAATCAGAAAAAAAGTTAAAAGAAACAGGGTCGGAGGATGCTTTTTTCATTAAGCTAAAATTCATTCCTTTTGCAATTGGTTCGTTGGCTAAATTCCACATGATAACACTTGGATGATTTTTGTCACGGGCAACCAATTCTTTTATTTGTTGTTTGCACATTTCTTTGCGATCATTAACCATATCAAGGTTATCATCAAAATATAAACCAACTGCAGGTATTTCATCAACAACCAGGATACCTTCTTTATCAGCCATATTCATGTATTCTTCATCATAGGGATAATGAGAAGTGCGGAATGAGTTGGCGCCAATCCATTTCAGCAAATTATAATCTTTTACAATTACCGGGTAAGCAGTTCCTTTTC
Organism: Ferruginibacter sp.; assembly: GCA_036169975.1. Classification (GTDB taxonomy): domain Bacteria; phylum Bacteroidota; class Bacteroidia; order Chitinophagales; family Chitinophagaceae; genus Ferruginibacter. The sequence continues at coordinate 933 of JAVHOI010000385.1, forward strand.
CAAAAACAGGGAAATCTTCATGTTTTCCAAAACCTTTTAAGAATATGGGTTTACCATTCAATAATATTTGCTTATTGTTTACAGCAATGGTGCGAATGCCAACCGGCAGTTCGTACCTGTCTGTTGTTTCTTTTCCATTGGTTAACGAAACACTCAACTGATAAAGAAACGGGTCATCAGTTGACCACAAATGTGCATCAGGCAATTTGATACTTGCTATTGCATCATCACCCCTGAAAGTAAAGTTACTTTCATACAATTGCCCATTACCTTCTAATTTAATTTTCCCTTGTTTGGCAATACCTTCTTTTTTAATTTTTACTTCTACTGTTCCATCGGCCGCCTGAATAGTTGTTTTAACGGTTACATCAGCAATTGAATTTTTTGGAACAGAATACAACCAAACAGGCCGTTGCAAACCCCCATAAGGGAAAAAGTCAAAACTGGCAGCCGGCTTGCTGCTGAACAGGCCACCTGGCGGAAGTCCACCAACAGGTACACGGTTTGGTTTCAATATATTTTCTACCTGTATTGTTATCCTGTTTGATGCATCCCAGTTGACATCATTTGTAATTTCAAATGCAAAAGGAAGATGGCCGCCATCATGTTTACCCAACGGTTTTCCATTTATCCAAACCTTTGATGCATAGTTAGCTGAACCAACTCTTATATAAATGTTTTGTCCCTTCCAGCTTTTAGGAACATAAGAGTTTTGTTCGTACCAAACCAGGCCCAT
>JAVHOI010000386.1:0-7770 GCA_036169975.1 Ferruginibacter sp.
CAACCTTGGCAATAGTTTTTCAAATAATAAGAGTCTATAAAAGGTTGGCAACCCTATACGGCATCCAATAGCTATCGGATTTGAAATGCACCCGGCAATACCTTACGGCAAAGCAAAAGCCACAATTTTATTTCCTTTGGGTGTACCCAATTTTTCTCCTCCACAGGCAATTACAATATATTGTTTACCGTTAACAAGGTACATAGCCGGAGTGGCGAATGAAGCCGCGGGCAATTTTGTTTGCCAGATTAATTTGCCGGTATATTTATTGAATGCCCTGAACATGCCATCTTTGGTGGCGGCAATAAACAGTAACCCATTTTCTGTAACTATCGGACCTCCATAATTTTCGCATCCTGTCGGGTTGGTAGCCTGGTTGGGTAAGCCGGGTGTAATTCCTAAGGTAGTTTGCCAAAGATGCTGTCCGGTATTTAAATCAATTGCAGTAAGCGTTCCCCAGGGCGGTGTAATGGCAGGCAGGCCTTTATCGTCTAAAAATTTTTGATAGCCGGTGTGCCTGTATTTATCGGTTGGTGTTTTTGATAAATTAGCGGAAACCGCCTCTTTTTTTTCTACGCCAAATAAAAATTCCACCAGCCTTTGTTTGTCTCCTGTTGAAATATTGGAAACACCCGGCATCTTTCCTTTTCCATTGCTGACAACCTGAAGCACGGTTTGGTGGGTTTGTTTTTGTGCAATACCTATAAGGTTCGGATAGCCGCTTAAAGCATTGCCCTGCCTGTCTTTACCATGGCAGGCAGCGCAATGAAGGGTATATAATTGCTCTCCTGCTGATTTTGGTGTACTACCCATATTCCTGCTCTTGTTCTTGTTAAGGTCACCAAATTTTTGTTCCGTTTCCAATTTTAAAAACCAGGCCATCTCGTTGGCATTTACATACAAAATACCTTTGTAAGGATCGGCTGCCGCACCTCCATATTCCGCGCCGCCATCATAGCCTGGAAACAATAAAACATTATTGGTACCGGGTGGGGCGAATAACCTTTTATCCGCAGCCATCAATATTTTTTTTAGCTCTTCTTTATTTTTGGCGAAGGGGCTGATATCGTTTTCCGTTAACTGGTACGCTTCCCTTGTATATGGCCTGGGCAAAGTCGGTACCGGTTGGGTGGGCCATGATTCTTCTCCGGGCAAATTAGAAGGAAGCGCCGGTACTTCATTTATTGGAAACAATGGCTTGCCTGTATTTCTGTCGAACACAAAAGTATATCCTTGTTTGGTTACCTGTGCCACGGCATCAATTTGTTTTCCTTCCTTTGTCACCGTTATTAAATTAGGTGGCGCCGGCGGGTCCCTATCCCATAAATCGTGGTGTATCATTTGGAAGTGCCATTTATAAGTGCCGCTATCAGCGTTGAGCGCCAATAAACAGTTGGCATAAAGATTAGCCCCCTTTCTGTTGGCGCCATAAAAATCAGGCGCCGCGGAGCCTAAGGGAATAAAGAGGGTGCCGGTATTTACATCCAACGCCATACCGGCCCAATTGTTTACCGCACCAACGTTGATGTTTTTATAGGCTTCCCTGGGCCATGTTTCATAACCGATTTCGCCGGGTTGGGGAATGGTATGAAATGTCCAAATTAATTTTCCGGTACGCACATCATAAGCCTTTACATGCCCGGGTGCCGCTCCCGCATCTTCCGCAACCCTTACCGGCATTATGATTAAATTTTTATAAATTGTTCCGGGTGTAGTACTGGTGATAAATTTATCTTTTGCCTCATCCGGTAAACCTGTGTGCAGGTCCACTTTACCATTGTTGCCAAATGCCGGAATCAATTTTCCATCTGCCGCATCCAGTGCAATGAGGTTTGATGCTACCGTTACAAAAATCCGTTTATCATTTCCATCTTCCCAATAAGCAATTCCCCTGCTGGTGCCATTTGAAGCCTCCGGGTCTTTGTAAAGCCATAATTCTTTTCCGGTGGCTGCATCCAATGCAACAACTTTTAAAGCCGCTGTTACACCATATACTACACCATCCACCATTACCGGGCTCATCTGCATTTGTCCGCTGTCCGGCGCATCATAAATCCAGGCAATTTTTAATTGCTGTACATTGTTGGTATCAATTTGGGCAAGTGTTGAATAATGGTTCCGGTCCGGCCCACCCAGGTATTCGGGCCATGTATTGTAATTATTTTTTACTGAAGAGGTACAGCCTGCAAGTAATAAAATGACTGCTGATATTTTAATTCTTTTCATAATATTTTTTAAATCCATATTATTTTTATAGTAAAATATGGGTATTACCAGACGGGTTTAAATGGCAAAGTGCAGGGATAAGGTGTAAATCATTTTTAACCAAATGCACTTAATACATCAATTTAAAGCAGCTTTCAAAGCAAGGTAATGCAATGGACCGAAATTTTAATAAGAACAAATCTCTTCTGCGGATAGAAAATAATTTCATAAATGATACCGGCCAGAATTAAATTCTTTTGGGCTGGCGTTCGGGCAAGCCATGAAAAACCAATGCCGGCCACCCCAAAAAAAATCCCTTCAATAATGAGGGATATTTAATTTAATAAAAAATATTATAGCTTTCAGGACTACACCACGGCATCGGCCATATCCGGAATATCCACCGCTTTGTATGCGCCCGCATCCAGTTTCTTTTTGGTTGCTTCAAAGGCATCAAGCGTAATATCAATATCTTCATCCGAATGTGCGGCAGTTGGAATGATCCTGTAAATAATTTCGCCTTTTGGTATTACGGGATAAACTACGATGGAGCAAAATATATGATAATTCTCCCTTAGGTCAACTACCATTTGCGTAGCTTCCGGCACATCGCCCTTCATGAAAACCGGCGTTACCGGTGTGTTGGTATTTCCGATATCAAAGCCCCTTTCCCTTAATCCGTTTTGCAGGCGGCTTACATTGTGCCACAATTTTTTTCTTAACTCAGGCCTTGTTTTTACCAGTTCCATCCGCTTCAGCATCCCTTCTACAATTACCAATGGAAGGCTTTTGGCAAATATCTGAGAGCGGGTATTGTAGCGCAAATATTTTAGTACCGCCTTTGGCCCGGCAATAAAAGCGCCAAGGCTCCCCATACTTTTTACAAAGGTGCTAAAGTAAAGATCAACACCTGCCTGGCAACCCTGTGCTTCATCCGCACCTGCACCGGTTGGGCCCATGTAGCCAAACCCATGCGCATCATCAATTAATAACCGGAACCCATATTTTTTCTTCGCGGCTACAATTTCTTTTATAATCCCCTGCTCACCATTCATGCCAAATACGCCTTCGGTAATTACCAATATACCGCCACCCGATTTTTCCACCAATTTTTCGGCACGTTGCATTTGTTTTTCAAAATCTTCCGGATTGTTATGCTTGAATGCATAGGTATGCCCCATGTGTAAACGTATCCCATCTATCAGGCAGGCATGTACTTCGGCATCATATACAATGATATCATGCCGGTTTACCAAAGCGTCAATACAACTCATAATGCCCTGGTAGCCGAAGTTTAACAACATGGCATCTTCCCTGTTCACAAATTTGCAGAGTACTTTTTCCAATTGCTCGTGCATGGCGGTATTGCCACTCATCATCCTTGCACCCATCGGGTTGCCCATGCCATATTTGGCGGCTGCTTCCGCATCCACTTTTCTTACTTCAGGGTCATTCACCAATCCTAAATAATTATTCAGGCTCCATACAATCATTTCCTTTCCGCGGAATTTCATTCTCGGTCCAAGCTCACCTTCCAATTTTGGAAAAGCGAAATATCCATGCGCCCTGTCCATGTGCTTACCCAGTGGCCCGCCATCTTTTACTAATTTTTCAAAAACATCTGCCATAATAGAGTTTGTTGTTTTATTGGTTTTCTTACAGGTATCTATGTTGGGTGGCTATCTTGCCGCCGGGGTATTATCGCTGAATAGCAGCAAGGCTTTTGAGGAGCCGGCTTACAAACAGGTAAAATAAATACGCTATAAAAGGAATCAGCAAATTTAAGGCATTGCGGGCAAAATCCATAACATTGTAGTAACGTGTGCAAATGATTATTATCAGGAAGCATGCAATTATCTTTGTCAAAATAAAAACCATGAATAGAAAGTCTAATATAATGGCTGCCTGTATTTTGCTGTTTGCTTTTGGTGCGGTGGCACAAGTCCCCAACAAAAAAGTTCCTGCAGGAACAAAAAATAAAGTGGGATCAAAGATTGAAATGAAAGGCAGGCCGAAACTGGTAGTAGGAATTGTGATAGATCAAATGCGCTGGGATTACCTGTACCGCTTCAATGAATTATATGGTGCGAATGGGTTTAAGCGGATGCTTGGGCAGGGCTTTAGTTGTGAAAATACGATGATACCCTACATGCCTACTTATACAGCCCCCGGCCACACCTGCATTTATACGGGTAGTGTACCGGCCATACATGGCATAGTTGGTAATAACTGGTTTGATAAAACCAGGAATGTGAATGTTTATTGTACCGATGATTCCACCGTTAAGACTGTAGGAAGCAACACCAATGCGGGTAAAATGAGCCCACGGAATATGTGGGTTACTACTATCACGGATGAACTGAGACTGAGCAATAATTTTAAAAGCAAGGTAATTGGTATTTCATTAAAGGACAGGGGAGCCATACTTCCTGCCGGGCATAGCGCCAATGCGGCATACTGGTATGATGGTAATGCAGGCAAATGGATTACCAGCAGTTATTATATGAATGAATTGCCGGCATGGGTAACACAGGTGAATGCCAAAGATTTGCCAGGCGTGTATATGGGCAAGGATTGGAATACCCTGCTGCCAATGGATAAATACGGCCTGAGCTCCGCCGATGATGAGCCTTATGAAGCAAGTATTACCGGAGAGAAAACAGTTACCTTTCCACACAAGGTTTCCCTTATCAATGGAGGGAAATACGAGGCGTTTAAAACCACGCCTTACGCTTCTACCTACACATTTGATTTCGCGAAAGCAGCGATAGAAAATGAAAAACTGGGTGCCGGGAATATTACGGATTTTCTGGCTGTCAGCATTTCATCAACAGATTATATTGGCCATAGTTTTGGGCCAAACTCCGTTGAGGCCGAAGATGCCTACCTGCGTTTGGATAAAGACATAGCGGATTTTTTGCAATACCTCGATGCCACTTTAGGAAAGGGTAATTACCTTGCCTTCCTAACCGCTGATCATGGTGTGGCGCACGTTCCGGGGTTTTTGGCAGAACATAAAATACCCGGCGGTACCATCAGTGATTTTGATATCATGAAAGAATTGAACCAGGCTATTGATGAAAAATTTGGAATAAAAAAAGCAGTGTTGTCGGTACAAAACTACCAGGTATATTTAAACACGGATGAAATTGAAAAACAACAAAAGGATATTAAGGAAATAACAAAAACCGTGATTAGCCTCCTGAAGAAAAAGCCCAACATCGTAAATGCCGCGGAGGCCGAAGCGATTGCTACAGCATCTTTACCCGAGCCACAAAAGAAAATGTTTACCAACGGGTACAATCCAAAGCGCAGCGGCGATATCCTGTTTACTTTTAAGCCCGGCTATTTTGACGGTGGTAGCAAAGGCACCACCCATGGATTATGGAACCCTTATGATGCACATATTCCTTTATTATTTTTTGGATGGAAGGTGAAGCACGGCATTACTAACAGGGAGACTTACATGACGGATATTTCGGCTACCATTGCTGCCATGTTGCAAATACAAATGCCCAATGGTTGTGTAGGGAAGGTGATAACGGAAGCCATGCCCAACGCCATTCCATAAAGGCAATGTCATTAAATTAAAGATTTGAACCGCCTCGAACTGCCATGAACTGCCACGATGATGAATTGCCACGTCCGCCAACTGGCGGACGCGGAGAAAGAAAGGCAAACCAATAAATGCGGCTTTAGCCGGAATATTGTTTGGCTAAAGCCGATAAGGGAATGGGATATTCTTGTCACCGTCCGCCATGGCGGACGGTGCAATTCAATTATACTTCTTAACTGTTATGCTCCTGCGCCGGTGGAAAGCTTAAAGATAAAAATTACTGATATCACCAAGGCTTACAAAATCATCAGGGCCAAACCAACGCATGGTTTGGATGAAAGTAGATTTTATCGGTTTCATATTTAGTTATAAATTGGACTTCAATAACTATAAACTATAGTATCAGCGGAATGAAGTATTTAAAAATATTATACGTACAGGTTGTTATTGGTATCGCATTGGGGATATTGGTGGGATGGTTGTATCCTTCTTTTGCGCCTACGGGTAAACTCATTGGCGAAAAGTTTATTGACCTGATAAAAATGATTATCGCCCCTATCATTTTTTTTACCGTCGTATTGGGCATTGCCGGCGCAGGCGATATGAAAAAAGTGGGCAGGGTAGGTGGTAAGGGCCTGATATATTTTGAGATTGTAACCTCCCTTGCATTGATCATTGGCGTGGTGGTGGCGCATTTCGTAAACCCCGGTGTGGGCATTGCCGTTAATCATCTTCAGGCGGATAAGGTTGCTAAATTTACTACCCAGGCGAAAGAAATAAACTGGGTGGATTTTTTTACACATATCATTCCGGATAATATTTTTAAATCATTTGCCCAGGGCGATATTTTGCAGATATTATTTTTCAGTATTTTATTTGGCGCCGGGCTTAGCCGGTTAGGTGCTTATGGAAGCAGCCTGTTTATCACGCTTGATAAAATAAACAAAGTGATATTCAATATCATGAAGATTATCATGAGGCTGGCGCCCATCGGTGCTTTTGGCGGAATGGCATACACCATCGGGCAATTTGGTTTTGTAAGTTTGCTTTTGCTCGGCAAGCTGATGCTTAGTTTTTACATCACGGTATTTTTATTTGTGGCGGTTGTATTGAATATTATTTGCAGGTACAATGGTTTCAGTTTATGGAAATTGTTGAAGTATATCAAAGAAGAATTACTGATAACGCTTGGAGCCAGCAGCAGCGAGCCGGTATTGCCCACTATAATGCTGAAACTGGAAGCCGCGGGCTGTGATAAAAGCGTGGTTGGATTAATGATCCCTGCCGGATACAGTTTTAATCTGGATGGTACCGCCATCTATCTCAGCATGAGTATAATTTTTCTTGCGCAGGTTTTTAATATACACCTTTCCATCGCCCAGCAGTTAACCATTATCGGTATTTTAATGATTACAAGCAAAGGCGCTGCCGGCGTTACGGGTAGCGGATTTATTGTGCTCGCCTCTACTTTGGCTGCCATCAAAGTAATACCGGTAGAAGGCCTCGCCTTATTACTTGGTGTGGATCGTTTCATGAGCGAAGCAAGGGCCATCACTAATTTAATTGGCAATACGGTGGCCACGGTTGTAGTCGCCAAAAGTGAGAAAGCGGTTAATGAAACATTATATAAATCGGTTGTGGAAAACAAGTCATTGTTACCAGTTCCGCTGAATAGTATTGAGCCATTCGAAGTATAAAAGCCCTTTGAGAATTTTTATGAAGCGAAGGTGTATTTCCCTTTTATTTAAGATTATTTCAATTTCGTATTGATTTTTTTGTCCTTACATTTTTTTTATTCAAGATCAACTGAAAGGTTTCAGGATATATTTTTTCGTTATGGGCAAAATGGTAATTCACTATCTATTCCGTTACAAAGTATAATTTTGGTTTACAGGAATTAACTTCAGTGGTACATTTCAATTCAACAATTTTCGGTCATCTGTTTTTTATTTTCATACAAAAATGATTACAAAAGATAACGTTATAAAAATATTCAAAGCTGCTGTGGC
>JAVHOI010000387.1:0-1663 GCA_036169975.1 Ferruginibacter sp.
ATAAAAAAAATAAAAAGGAAAGCATACTGCGTTTTGGGGCTTATGGAAATTTAAAGCAAACAATGGCAGCCAGCAAAGATGCGGTTTCGGAAACTGTTCAGTATGATGCTTCAGGTACTAAATTCAGGATTGACAGTGTTTATGAAAATAATGTAAAAGGAAATGTGATATATCCTGCCAGCCTGGGTGCAGGCATAACCTACCAAACTTTAAACTGGTTATTTGGAGTTGATTTTGAAAAAACAAAATGGCAGGATTACCGTTTTTTTAACCAAACCGACCTGGTGCAAAACAACTGGAAAATCCGTGTTGGTACTGAATATTTCCCACTGAAAGAAAATACGCCATTTAAAAAATATTTCAATTTCGTAAAATACAGGTTTGGATTTTATTACGGCCCTGATTATGTCAGGATAAATAACAGCCTTCCGGAATACGGGTTTTCATTTGGCGCGGGGCTGCCTTTAAAATTGAGGAAAAGTTATTATGAAACACAAACTTCCATATTAAATACGGCTATCGAATTTGGCAGCCGCGGCGATAAAAAATCCAATCTTCGTGAAAGTACGTTCAGGATAAGTATAGGCTTATCTTTAAGTGATCTTTGGTTCTTAAGACAGAAATATCAATAAGCATTTCCTTCAAACATGATCATTTATTCAGCACACATAAAATTATTTGCAGCCTTCATGGCAGGCTGTTTTTTTTTATGTAGTTGCGAAAATGATATCAGGGATATCAAAAACTTAGACGCCAGCAGAAAAGGCGTGGAAGAAGCAAAAACAGTAACCGTAAATTATTCTGTTAATGGCAGGAGGAAAGCCCTGCTAACAAGCCCATTAATGTACCGGGTACAGGATACGGTTCCCTATGTTGAATTTCCTAAAACGATACATGTTGATTTTTTTGGTGAAAATGACAGTGTGGAAAGCAAGCTGGATGCGAGGTATGCAAAATATAAAGAAAGCCAGAGCATAGTTTTTTTAAAGGATAGCGTACGGGTGATCAATGTTCTGGGAGATACCTTATATAGTGACGAATTGTATTGGGACCTGAAAAGAACCGGTGCGGAGTTTTATACAAATAAGCCGGTCCGCATTCGCAGAAGGACGGAAATAATTGATGGTACTGGCATGGAAGCAAGACAGGATTTTAAAGAATGGCATATTCTTCAACCTGCCGGATTTATAAAAGTGCCCGCTTCACAATTTCCCGATTAGGAAATTTAATGAAATAACGCAGCATCGTTTGCATGTTATCGTAACTTTATGCTTCAAAAAAAATATTGATATGGAATATCGTCGTCTCGGCAAATCGGGTTTACAGGTTAGCGTACTTTCCTTTGGCAGTTGGGTAAGCTTCAGCAAACAAATCAATGATAAAGTAGCGGATGAGTTAATGGGCATCGCTTATGATAATGGCGTTAACTTTTTTGACAATGCGGAAGTATATGCATTGGGAGAAAGTGAAAAAATGATGGGCCGGGTAATTAAAAAAAAGAAATGGGACCGCACCTCTTTTATGGTTTCATCCAAAGCGTATTTTGGCTGGCGTGGAAAAGAAAACAAACCCAACCAGACAGGCAACAGCAGGAAACATTTGATGGAAGCCTGTAATGAAGCGTTGCTGCGTTTGGGCGTTGATTACCTTGATATGTTTTTTT
>JAVHOI010000388.1:0-1649 GCA_036169975.1 Ferruginibacter sp.
GTTGAGTATTACAGGTTGCGCTTTTAAAAGTGTAACCCGTTCTAAAAATATCACCTATCTAAGTGCAGACAGCATTAACCATAAGGAAACACAGCAATTAAACGTGTTTGCTCCGCGAAGGCAGGTGTCATTAAAAGAGGTATTCATTTTTATTTATGGCGGTAGCTGGAATTCCGGAAAGAAGTCATTGTATAATTTTTTAGGAAACAGGATGGCCCGAAAAAACGTGGTCACCGTTATTTTTGATTATCCTAAAAGCCCACAAGCTGATTATGATGAAATGGCAACCGATGCCGCTATCGCGGTTAAATGGGTAAAGGAAAATATTGAGCGATATGGTGGGGATCCAAATAAAATATTTATTTCCGGGCATTCCGCCGGGGGGCACCTTGCCGCACTCATCACGGTACGCAATGAATATTTTGACAAGTTGGGAATGGTAAGCCCCATAAAAGGCGCCATCCTTATTGATGCCGCCGGCCTTGATATGTATGGTTACCTGAAAGAAGAAAATTTTACCGATAACAATACGTATTTACAAACCTTTACAACCAATCCTGATAACTGGAAGAAGGCTTCGCCATTATACCACCTTCATAAAGGAATGCCGCCGATGCTGATTTACGTAGGAGAAAAAACCTATCCCTCCATAAAGGCAAGTAATGAAAAATTAGTGGCTGAATTAAAAAGCCTGGGTTACGGACCCGGTTTCCAAATTTTAAAAGGTAAAAAACATAAGCCCATGATTACCCAGTTTCTTAATTCTGGAAACCAACGGTATAAAGAGATCATTGGTTTTATGCAAAAAGAAAAATAAAAACTTTCATTGATGATTTTCTTATGAAAGTTTTAAAACTGGTATCACTTCTATAATAAAATGTATTGCATTAATTTACAGGCATGGATTCTGATTACTGGCTTTCGCTTTTTATTCTGTTTACTTCCATGTTCTTTAGTGTAATAAAGGATAAGTTGACCCCGGGTGGGGCAATAGCAGGAGGGGTTATTGGTTGGCTTGTGTTTATCGGCGCCGGTTTTACAGGCATTGCTATGATTGGATTATTCTTTCTTTCCGGCACGTTGGCTACTTCATGGAAAACAAACACAAAAGAAGGTCTGGTTGCCGCCGAAAAGAATAGGGGAAAAAGAACGTCAAGCCAGGTAATTGCCAATGGAGGTGTGGCAGGAATAGCCGGTTTACTTGCATGGCGCTTACCGGATCATCTGGAGATGTTTCAATTAATTATCGCGGCAGCTTTCGCCTCGGCAATTGCTGATACACTTTCCGGCGAATTGGGAATGGTGTATGGGAATAGGTTTTATAACATACTCAATTTTCAACAGGACAAACGTGGCGAAAATGGCGTAGTGAGTTTGGAAGGGTCCCTTTTTGGTATTGTTGGCAGTACACTCATAGCCATAGCCTATTCAATAGGTTTTGGATGGGATAAGCAATTTGCCTGGATAGTGGTTGCAGGTACCATTGGTAATATCACGGATTCTATACTGGGCGCTACACTGGAGAGGGAACAATATATGAAAAGTGATTCCGTTAATTTTATAAACACGCTCATGGCCGCATTGATTTCTGTAGTGATGATGGAACTCTTTTAAAAAACAGGGCTTCCTTTAAAAATTGTTATTGCTCC
>JAVHOI010000389.1:0-7674 GCA_036169975.1 Ferruginibacter sp.
TAAAAACGGTAACCGTAAAATTAAAAGACACCCTGCTGCCAAATACTACTTACGCCATTAATTTCGGTAACGCCATCAGGGATAATAATGAAGGCAACCCTTTTAAAAATTTCACCTATGTTTTTTCCACCGGAAAAACGATTGATTCCTTACAGTTAAGCGGTAAGGTAATTATCGCCGAATCTGGTAAAAAAGACAGCACTATCATCGCCATGTTATACCGTAATGTGGATGACTCCGCGGTACAAAAAAGGAAACCAGATTATATTGCCAAATCAGATAGTGTGGGAAAATTTACATTTAAAAACCTATCAGCAGGCAGGTATAAATTATATGCCTTAAAAGATGGCGATGGTGGCAAAACCTACAATTCAAAAACTGAACTGTTTGCTTTTGCCGGTTCAGAAGTGTTGGTTGCAGACAGCACGCCTCCCGTTACCTTATATGCGTATGCAGAGGAAAAGGAAACTAAAAAGGCCAGCACACTTTCCTCAGGAAAAGCGAAGTCGGCATCACAGGCAGATAAAAAACTGAGATACACCACCACGTTAAGCAATAATGAACAGGACCTGCTTTCTGATTTTGTAATAACGGTTAACAGGCCATTAAAAACTTTCGATCCCCAAAAAATTATTTTAACAGATACCAGCTATAATAAAATTAGCGGTACGGTTACTATTGACAGCACTCAAAAAATCATCCACATCAAAACAAAATGGAAGGAAGATACCCATTACCGCCTCGTAGTAAGTAAAGATGCTTTCAGCGATTCCACCGGCATTGAATTAACCAAACCGGATACTATCCGGTTTATATCAAAAAAAGAAAGCGCTTATGGCAGCCTTACCCTTCGGTTTGCCAATCTGGCCAGCGTCAATCATCCGGTATTACAATTTATAAAAGGAGAAGAAATTTATAAATCCGTTCCCATTACAACTTCGCAATGGAGCGATAAATTATTTGTTCCGGGCGAGTATGAACTACGGATTTTATTTGATGCCAATAATAATGGAGTATGGGACCCGGGCAATTATGCAAAAAAAATACAACCGGAAAAAGCCATCACGCTTGATAGCAAATTAAACATCAAAGCCAATTGGGACAATGAACGGGACATAAAATTGTAATGGATAATTTTTAATTGATAATGCCTTCAATGCGTGAACCAGCCTGATTATACAAAAGATACCGATTTTAAGAATTATAAACTATCCCATTATCATTTAACTTCGCTCCATGATTTTCTCTTCTTCTCTTTTAGAAAACGCGGTAAATGAATTTGCCAAACTTCCCGGTATTGGAAAAAAAACGGCTTTGCGGCTGGTATTACACCTTATCAAACAGGATGCTGATGATGTGGCACAATTTAGCGAAGCCATATCCAGGATGAGAGAAGAAATAAAGTTTTGCAGCCGCTGTCATAATATTTCCGATACCCTGCTTTGCAACATTTGCAGCAATCATTCCCGCAAGGGCGAAATGCTTTGCGTGGTAGAAAATATCCGTGATGTAATTGCCATTGAAAGTACCCAGCAGTTTAATGGGGTTTACCATGTATTGGGTGGCATCATTTCACCATTGGATGGCATTGGCCCTGATCAGTTGACCATTGGCTCCCTGGTCCAACGGGTGGAAAAGGAATCCATCACAGAAATTATTTTTGCCCTGAATGCAAATATACAGGGCGATACCACCATTTATTATATCAGTAAAAAATTAAAAGCATTCCCTGTAAAAATCACTACCATCGCCCGGGGCATTGCTTTTGGCGGAGAGCTGGAATATGCTGATGAAATGACCCTCGCTAAAAGTATCGCCAACCGCATTCCCGTAGAAAATTACGTAGTGTCCGGAAACTAATAAAAAATAGCCTGCAAAAAACATTTACCCTGGCATTTTGTGTTACGGTTTAGTTGTTTTATTTTTGCTCCGGTTTTCAGGCGGATTTGTTTATTGTTCAGCCAGTAAGCCTTGTTAAAATTGAACTAATAAACGAAAGCAATTCTGCGCACCTTCTCCCGGATTGGTTCTCGTTTCTTTAGTTTAATATTATTTTTTTGTAGTGAACGGTAACGGCTATCGTCATCATTGTTGTGTAATAACAATCCCGGTATCCGGGGGCCCACTTCAACTTATTATTAATAATTTAACTTCCTTATTTAGATGAAAAAAACAATTCAGGAAACACTTAAGGAAAGGATATTGATCATTGATGGCGCCATGGGTACCATGATACAACAGCATAAGCTGGAAGAAGCCGATTACCGCGGCGTGCGTTTTAAAGACTGGCATACCGATGTTAAAGGAAACAATGACCTGTTAAGCATCACGCAGCCCGGCATTATTATTGGCATTCACAAACAATACCTTGAAGCAGGCGCTGACATCATTGAAACCAATACTTTCAGCAGTACCGTTATTGCGCAGGCAGATTATGATATGCAATCGCTGGCTTACGAATTAAATGTAGCCGCGGCAAAATGCGCCAGGGCGGCGGCTGATGAATACACTGCAAAAGACCCTTCCAAACAACGGTATGTTGCAGGCGCCATCGGGCCATTGAATAAAACGTTGAGTTTATCGCCGGATGTAAACAACCCCGGTTATCGTGCCGTAACTTTTGATGAAGTAGCCGCAGCTTATACCGAACAAATAAAAGGACTGATAGAAGGCGGTGTAGATGTGTTACTGATTGAAACCATTTTTGATACATTGAATGCCAAAGCTGCCATCTACGCGGCAAAAAAACATTTCAGGCAAACAGGTACACCCGAGTTGCCCATCATGATCAGCGGCACCATTACGGATGCCAGCGGGCGAACTTTAAGCGGACAAACTTTAGAAGCATTTTATGTATCTGTGATGCACGCCAACCCGTTAAGCGTAGGCTTAAATTGTGCATTGGGTGCGGCGGAAATGAGGCCGCACGTGGAGGAATTGTCACAGTTGTGCAACTGTTACACTTCCGCATATCCAAATGCAGGCCTACCTAATGCATTTGGAGAATACGATGAACAACCGCATGAAACCGCCCATATTATTGAAGAATGGGCGGCCAATGGCTGGGTGAATATTGTTGGCGGATGTTGTGGCACCACTCCGGATCATATCAAACATATTGCGGAAGAAGTGGCTAAATTTAAACCGAGGATATTGCCTGTAATGGAAGAAACATTATAAAATTGATTTCCTTAAATGCACGCTAAAAACCAGCATGCATAAACTTAATGAGTAAGTTAATTGCCATACAACTTTTCAAAAACAGTAAAACGCTTGTAGATCAAAGCGGCAATGAATTGTATGCCATTGTCAACACTACCTTTACCAAAACATATTTTCATACAGGAAGATCAATTGCAGAATACGAACAGCAGGGAAGCAACAGGGGGCCGCATATACAAAAGAGGCTTTAATTAATTATCCCTTAAACCAATTGAAGTATTAGGAAAAGGTTTTTCGGTGGATAATTTAGAAAACATGCGTAGGGTTTATGTGGTGTGTAAAGATGAATTAAAGCATTCAAGTAAAATAAGGATTTAGGACAGATGCATGTCAATTAACCTGATGAAGAAATAAAAGCCACTGATGAAAATAAAACTATTGGCATTATACTTCGCAAAAACAAAAAAGAGAGTACAATAAAATATAGGTTAGGCAAGGGCGACAAACAAATTTTTACAAGTGGGTACAAAATGTATTTTTCTGAAGGACAAATTTTTAAATTCATAAGAAAGCGATAAAAAGCCATTTATGCCAAAAGCTAATCCTGCGGATATGGAAATTTCAGAACAGGTAATTATTGGCCGGGTTCACCTGATCCGTGGCATGAAGATAATGTTGGATAAAGATCTGGCAGAGATGTATGGTGTTCAAACTTCCGTATTAAACCAGGCGGTAAAAAGAAATATACCAAGGTTTCCAGATGATTTTATGTTTCGGTTATCTCAAAATGAGTTTGAATCTTTGATATCACAATTTGTGATATCAAAACAAACCGGCAGAGGTGGCACCAGAAAATTGCCTTACGCATTTACGGAACAAGGCGTAGCAATGCTCTCCAGCGTATTGAATTCAGAAACCGCCATACAGGTAAATATCCGGATCATCCGGGTATTTACAAAAATGAAACAAATGCTTTTGGATAATAAAGAGTTGTATTCAAAAATAGAAAAGATTGAAACAAAACTAACGGACCATGATAAAGACCTTCAAAACATCTTTATCATTTTAAAAAAATTATTACAGGTACCTGATCCGGTTAAAAGAAATCCAATTGGATTTCCATATCCGAAAAAGAAATAAGCGGGATGGTTTAGGAAATAACATTAAAAAATCAACAGCCCTTTAGGGTGATTGAAACAAAAAATTATGAGCGAGGCAATTCATATCAAACCCTTTCTGAGGTTAAGCGGTTTAGAACCATTGGTTGTAAGGCCAGAAACAAACTTTGTAAACATCGGCGAGCGTACCAACGTCACCGGTAGTAAAAAATTCGCACGGCTTATCAGGGGCGGCCAATATGAAGAAGCGCTTTCTGTAGCCCGGCAGCAGGTAGAAAACGGCGCCCAGGTATTGGATATAAACATGGATGACGCTATGCTGGAAGGTGTAGAAGCCATGACTACTTTTTTGAATCTCGTGCAGGCCGAACCGGATATCGCCAGGATACCCATCATGATTGACTCATCCAAATTCGGGATCATTGAAGCCGGGTTAAAATGCGTACAGGGAAAGTGCATCGTGAATTCAATTTCAATGAAAGAAGGCGAAGCTAAATTTATTGAGCAGGCCTTCATTTGCAAAAGTTATGGCGCCGCGGTAATTGTGATGGCATTTGATGAAGAGGGGCAGGCGGACACAAAAAAACGTAAAGTAGAAATTTGTAAAAGGGCTTATAAGATATTGACGGAGAAGGTAGGTTACTTACCCCAGGACATTATTTTCGACCCTAATATTTTTGCCATCGCCACGGGCATTGAAGAACATAATAATTATTCCGTTGATTTTATAGAAGCTACCAAAGAAATAAAAACCCTGATGCCACTCACCAGGGTAAGTGGTGGCGTAAGCAATATGTCCTTCTCTTTCAGGGGCAACGATCATGTACGGGAAGCCATGCACGCCGTGTTTCTTTATTACGCCATACAAGCCGGCATGGATATGGGCATTGTAAATGCAGGCCAGTTGGTGGTTTACGATGAGATAGAGCCAACTTTACGGAACCTGTGTGAAGATGTAATACTAAACCGAAATAACGATAACAACGAAGCCACTGAAAAATTAATCCTCCATGCCGAAAAAGTAAAGGCAAAAGGTAAAGTAGAAGTAAAGGATGAAAAATGGAGAAATGACCCCGTTGAAAAACGGCTGTCCCATGCCCTCGTAAATGGCATTACCGATTATATAGATGCGGATACAGAAGAAGCCCGGCTTAAATATCCCAAACCACTGGATGTAATTGAAGGGCCTCTGATGGATGGTATGAATATAGTAGGCGATCTGTTTGGCGCTGGCAAAATGTTTTTGCCACAAGTGGTAAAAAGCGCCAGGGTGATGAAGAAGGCCGTAGCCATACTCACGCCTTTTATAGAGAAGGAAAAAGAAGAAAGGAAGCAGGCACACCTTGCGGCTGGCACCACCAATGTAGAGTCTGCTGGCGCCGCAAAGATACTGCTGGCAACCGTAAAAGGTGATGTACATGACATTGGTAAAAATATTGTTGGCGTTGTGCTGGGATGTAATGGATACGATATTATTGACCTTGGCGTGATGGTGCCAACCGACAAAATTTTATCCGAGGCGAAAAAACATAATGTCGCAATTATTGGACTTAGTGGTTTGATCACGCCATCGCTTGATGAAATGGTGCATGTGGCAAAGGAAATGAAACGGCTCCAAATGGATTTACCATTAATGATTGGCGGTGCTACTACCAGCCGTATGCATACCGCGGTAAAAATTGCGCAGGAGTATAACCATGGCGTGGTGCATGTACTGGACGCCAGCCGGAGTGTTACCGTTGCCGGTAATTTATTAAGTAAAGAGCATAAACCGGAATTTTTAAGCGGCATTAAAAAAGAATATGCTAAACTAAAGGAAGATTTCGCTAACAAGAAAACAGTAAAAAATTATTTACCCTTTGAGGAGGCGCAAAAAAATACCGCTAAAATTAGCTGGGCTGGTTTTACACCGGTGGCTCCATCATTTACCGGCACGAAAATTTTTGAAAATTACAGCCTCGCTGAAATAGCGGGGTACATAGATTGGCAACCATTTTTTATCGCCTGGGAAATGCACGGCAGGTTTCCACAAATATTGAGTGATGAAATAATTGGAACAGCGGCTACTCATCTTTACAACGATGCCCAAAAATTATTGAAACAAATTATTGATGAAAAATGGCTGACAGCAAGGGGTGCCATTGGCTTTTGGCCAGCTACTAAAACCGCACCGGATACGGTTTCCGTGCAATCTGAAAAAGGAAATATAAAATTGGAATTTTTGCGCCAGCAAATAAAGAAAGCAACAGGACAACCGAATTTATCTTTGGCGGATTTTATCAAAAATGGGGAACAGGGTACCGACTACATCGGCGCTTTTTCCGTAACTATGGAAGGTATTGAACCACATATCAAAAGGTTTGAACAAAACCTGGATGATTATAATAAAATAATCCTGCAGGCCCTGGCAGACCGCCTGGCAGAAGCTTTCGCGGAATTGTTACATAAAAAAACCAGGCTCGGATACTGGGGCTATGCAACCGATGAGCATTTAACCGCCGAGCAATTAATCAGGGAAGAATATCTTGGTATCCGTCCGGCTCCGGGTTATCCTGCCTGTCCGGATCACACGGAAAAATATAAGTTGTTTGAACTATTGGGAGGAAAAGAAGCCACGGGCATAACCCTCACCGAATCTTTAGCGATGTACCCTGCTTCCTCTGTTAGCGGCTGGTATTTTGCACATCCTGAAAGTAAATATTTTGGAGTGGGCAAAATCGGCGAAGACCAGCTAAATGATTATGCGAAAAGAAAAGGGATGCCGCTGGATGAGGCAAGGAGATGGCTGAGCCCGGTATTGGAGTAAATAATAAATTGCAAAATAAAACCTGATTCTAAGATATTGCTTAATATTATCCTTAAAGCCAAAATGAATTTTATTAATACCAAGCCTATTTGGTAATACGAAAAAAACTAAAATAATCTATTAAAGCATAAGGGATTTTTTTTATTTTTTAAAGATGAAGGAAAAATACCGGCTGCATTTATTCCTGCCATTTCAATACGCCATCCCGGGCCAAAACTATGGTTGCTTGGGTAGTTTTGGCCCGAAATGTTTATCCTTCTTTTTGCCATGGAACAAATAAATGATCAAGGGACAGGAATTGATCAATCAATCCAATACTGTGTTCATTGGCCAGTATGCCCATGGTAGTAATGAGGGTAATAAAAAGTTGCTTATTGGTTTTTGTTTCCTGCTTAAAAATATCCTTCTTTTTTTGCAGGGCGGCTGCATACTTTTTATCTAACGAAAATTTATTTTCATAAAATTTAATTTCGCAAAGATTAATGCAGTTGTCACGGCGGTTGATCACCAGGTCAATTTGCGCCGCATCATTACTACTGTTACCCCTGCTTTTCCATATTGCTGTTTCGCTATAAATGCCGGCATTTA
>JAVHOI010000390.1:0-7661 GCA_036169975.1 Ferruginibacter sp.
ATTTTTTAATAAAATGATTGAGCGGCAGATGAATAGTTTTTTGGTTTCTTATGCTAATTATATGAATAATAAATACAACCATAAAGGAGGAATTTTTCAAAAGCCTTTTAAAAGGATCAGGATTGATGATGAGGCTCATTTACAACAAGTCATTATTTACGCCAATGCGAATGCACAGAAGCATAAGCTGGTAGGCGACTTTAAGTAATATTCCTTTTCGTCTTATTTGCTTACAATACAAAATGATCATTATTTTGTAGATTCAAAAAATGTAATTGAATTCTTTAAGGACGTTGAAACATTTATTCTTATTCATGAGCAGCAAGTAGCATACTTTTATCAAAGGGATTGGCCTTCTTCAAAATTGGAGTAACCTGAAGCTACCTGGTGAGCCACCCCCAAGGGTGACTCACCAGGCTCCGCACCTGGGATGTTGAAATTTTTTTTTATGATTGATTGAATTGCCTCTGTCCAAATAAAACAGTAGCCATTTGTGCGTAACGGATTTTTTTACCTAATTTGGATTTCTACAACTTGCTTTTATGGCCACAGTAACCAAACGTTTTTTAGCGCTGGATGTATTCCGGGGAATGACTATTTGTTTGATGATAATCGTAAATACACCGGGCAATGGCGCTACTACTTACTCTCCTTTATTGCATGCGCACTGGAATGGGTTTACGCCAACCGACCTTGTATTTCCCTCCTTTTTATTTGCAGTGGGTAATGCGATGAGTTTTGTGATGCTTAAATGGGGCAACCTGAAACAAAGCGAAGTTTTGTGGAAAATATTTAAAAGGACCTTTATTATTTTCCTGTTGGGGTACCTTATGTATTGGTTCCCGTTTGTAAAGATAAATGCGGCCAATAAAATCCTTGGGTTCCCATTTGGTGAAACGAGGGTGTTTGGTGTATTACAAAGAATAGCGCTTTGCTACGGCATCGCTTCCCTCATGGTGTATTACCTGAAACCAAAGACAGCGCTCATCATCAGTGTGGCCCTGTTATTCGTTTACTGGTTATTGTTATATGTATTGGGCGACCCGGCTGCGCCATTAAGCCTGGAAGGGAATGCCGTGTTGCGTATAGATCGCTGGTTATTGGGAAACAAACACCTGTACCATGGCGAAGGTGTCGCTTTTGATCCCGAAGGGTTATTGAGTACATTGCCGGCTATAGGTAATGTGGTGGCCGGTTACCTGGCAGGAAGGTATATTCAAAAAAAAGGAAGTACCTACGATGGCCTGAGTGTATTGTTACTGGCTGGTGTGGCATTGGTATTCCTCGGCTATTCCTGGAACCTAAGCTTTCCGGTAAATAAGAAATTGTGGACCAGTTCCTTTGCCTTATACACCGTTGGCCTCGATTGCGTAATATTATCCGTAATAATTTATATAACACAGTTTCTGAATAAAACCCGCTGGACATACTTTTTTGAAGTGTTTGGGCGCAATCCATTATTCATTTACCTGTTGTCTGAGCTGGCTGTTACCCTGCTTTTTATTTTCAAAGTGGATCCAAAAACCTCCGTGTTCAAATGGATTTATTTAAATATATTCAGCCATGCGGGAGATTATTTCGGATCCTTTCTTTTTGCGATTTGCTATATGTTGCTATGTTGGGGAGTGGGTTATTTTTTAGATAAGCGTAAAATTTATGTAAGGGTTTAACCGGCACCGTATGAAATATAAAGTATAAAGGTTTATCTCTAACCTGACGGTTGAAGGCTGCATGATTGACGTTTCCTGGCAGGCTAAATGGCAGCACTTAAGCCTGGAATATAAATTCATATTTCTTTTTATTCAACCGGTTAATTTTAATAAAATCAAAACTTAAACTGTTTCCCTTCAGGGACAATTGCGTTGACTTTTTTGGATGCGGTACATTAGCCAGTTTTTTAAAATAAACCGCCCGTTTTCTTCCAATTATTGTTATTGATAAATCATTTCCCCGCATGGTTAAAACTAAAGCGTGGGTCAATGTTTATTTGGAATTAACCTTGCCATACGGCTGATTTAGCGTACTTTTGCAAATCAAAAAATCCTCAGGGGTTGAATACAGGCTTTCAACAAATCTGAAGGCTAAATGCAAAAGCTAAAAGTTATTAAATAATGAATATAAGAAACATTGCCATCATCGCTCACGTTGATCATGGCAAAACTACGTTGGTTGACAAGATTTTACACAGCACCAACATCTTTCGTGATAACCAGGAAACCGGTGAACTGATAATGGATAACAACGACCTTGAACGGGAACGGGGTATTACTATATTCAGTAAAAACGTATCGGTAATGTATAAAGGCATTAAAATTAATGTGATTGATACCCCGGGCCATAGTGATTTTGGTGGCGAAGTGGAAAGGGTATTGAGAATGGCGGATGGCGTATTGCTATTGGTAGATGCTTTTGAAGGCCCGATGCCACAAACCCGTTTCGTATTGCAAAAAGCATTGCACCTGGGACTGCATCCAATAGTGGTTATCAATAAAGTTGACAAGGCGAATTGCCGTCCGGATGAAGTGAATGATGCGGTTTTTGAATTATTTTTTAACCTCGATGCTACAGAAGAACAATTGAATTTTCCAACATTATATGGTAGCAGCAAAAATGGCTGGATGAATACATCGCTTACGGAAATTGATAATATTTTCCCATTGCTGGATGCCATTTTGGAATATGTACCTGAGCCAAAGGTAAATGAAGGTACCACTCAAATGCAAATTACTTCGCTGGATTACTCCTCCTTTTTGGGAAGGATTGCGGTAGGCAAAGTAGCCCGTGGTACGGTAAGGGAGGGCCAGCAGGTGGCATTGGTGCAGGCGGATGGCGGCATCAAAAAAATGAAAGTAAAGGAACTCTATACTTTTGAAGCGCTTGGCAAAAAGAAAGCGACGGAAGTAAGTGCAGGCGATATTTGCGCAATAGTTGGCCTGGAGAATTTTAATATTGGTGATACACTTTGTGATGCGGATTTTCCGGAAGCATTGCCTGTTATTAGTGTAGATGAACCCACTATGAGTATGATGTTCAGCATTAATAACTCACCGTTTTTTGGAAGGGATGGAAAGTTTGTAACCTCCAGGCATTTAAAAGACCGGTTGATGAAAGAAACTGAAAAAAACCTGGCACTTCGGGTAGAAGATACGGATAGCGCTGATCGCTTTTTAGTATTCGGAAGGGGAATTTTGCATCTTGGGATTTTAATAGAAACGATGCGTAGGGAAGGGTTTGAATTAACCGTAGGGAACCCGCAGGTATTGGTAAAAGAAATAGATGGCAAAAAGTGCGAGCCTTATGAAAACCTTGTGGTAGATGTACCTGCGGAATTCAGTGGCCGGGTAATTGACATGGTTACCCAGCGCAAAGGTGAAATGCTTATCATGGAAAGTAAAGGTGAAATGCAGCATTTGGAATTTGATATCCCTTCAAGGGGTTTAATCGGTTTGCGAAGCAGTATGTTGACCAACACGGCAGGCGAGGCTGTAATGGCACACCGGTTTACCGATTACCGTCCCTGGAAAGGGCCAATTCCCGGAAGGAGCAATGGCGTTTTGTTATCCAGAACCATGGATAAAACCACCGCCTATTCAATTGACAAACTACAGGACAGGGGAAGGTTCTTTGTTGATCCGGGTGAAGAGGTTTATGTAGGACAGGTGATTGCCGAGCACATAAAGCCGGGCGATTTAAATGTAAACGCTACGGATCCCAAAAAATTAACCAATCACCGGGCAAGTGGCAGTGATGATGCCAACCGTGCGGCGCCTAAAATTTTAATGACTTTGGAAGAGTGCATGGAATACATTCAGCAGGATGAGTGCATAGAAGTAACGCCAAAATCAATACGTATGCGTAAGGTTATATTAAATGAGGATGACCGCAAGAAAGTTTCCAAATCAATGGGACAGGAGGCGTAAAATAATAATTTGAATATTGGAATCCCCCGTTTTTTAAGCGGGGGATTTTTTATAGGCCGCATAATAAAGCCAAATATTCGGATAATTTTTAGATATTCGCACAGTATGCAACACCTCATTCATTTAAGCAAAGACAAACGGCTAAAAAAAATAATAGCGGCACAGTTACCGTGTGTATTGGCTAAAAGAAAAGGCGTTTACCTGCACCTGTGTGGCTCCATCATGAGCCAGCAATTGAATACAAAAGTAGCCGCAATTATTTTTGCCCGTTTTTTAAATTTGTATAAAAACAAAAAGCCAACCCCGCGGCAAATTGCGGATACCCCGTTCGAAACATTACGAAGCATCGGCCTTAGCAATGCAAAGGCAAATTATGTGCGAAATGTTTGCCGGTTTTTTATTGAAGAGAAACTCACCGATGCCAAACTGGATAAACTAAGCAACGGAGAATTAATAAAATACCTTTCTCAAATAAAAGGGGTAGGGCAGTGGACCGTGGAAATGATTTTGATGTTTACCCTTGGCAGGGAGGATGTTTTTGCTCTGGATGACCTGGGCATACAACAAAGCATCCGGAAATTATATCAACTTGAGGAGATGGATAAAAAGGCACTAAAGGAAAAAATGCTGCAGCTTTCGCAAAAATGGAAACCATACAGGACTTATGCCTGTAGGTATTTGTGGGGTTGGAAGGATGGAGCTTAAAGTTTATGCGATTTTAAAAAGGTGTAAACTTTATAAGATCCACTATCTCTTCAAGATATTTTTTATCCGTTTCATCAAACTGCCCTAACAATTCACTGTCTGCATCAAGCACGCCCACTACTTCCTTATCGCGGATAATAGGCACTACGATTTCCGACCTTGATAAACCGCTACAGGCGATATGGCCGGGGAATTTTTCTACATCAGGTACTATTAAAGTTTGTGCCTTGATCCAGGATGCGCCACATACCCCTCTTCCCTTGCGGATACGGGTACACGCTACCGGACCCTGAAAAGGGCCAACAACCAGTTCGTCTTTTTTAACAAGGTAAAACCCAACCCATAACCAGCCAAACTGTTCCTTCAATGCCGCGGCAATGTTGGCCAGGTTGGCCACCAGGTCGGGTTCGCCTTCAATTATTGCCTTGATTTGTGGAATAAGCGATTGGTATAATTCAATTTTATTTCCCCTGATAATCGTTAAGTCTTCCGCCATATTGATAAAATAAATGCCTTGCGAAATTGGCAATTCCAATTCGTGTAATTCGTGAAAAAAATTCGTGTAACTAATTAGAATATCTTCTTAAAAAAATCCTTCATGTCTTTCCAGGATTGTTTATCAGCGGCTTCATTGTATTCGATTGGCATGTTAAACTTTTTACCGTTTGCAGTTGCATCCGGATTGGTAAAAGCATGGGTAGCCCCCTGGTATGATTTAAAAGTATAGGGCGCTTTTACCGCATCAAGGTTGTCCCTGAATTTCTTCAATTCTTCAGCGCTTATAAATTTATCCGCAGCCCCATGACAAACTAAAATGTTTGCTTTTATTGTTCCGGGTGTGGCAGGCACACCGGCAAGGCCACCATGAAAACTTACCACGCCTTTAAAATCCATCCCCAATTTAGCGGCATTCAATACCATTGATCCGCCAAAACAATAACCGATAGCAGCCATTTTATTCGCATCTGCCTGGGGGTATCCTTTTATTTTTTTTACAGCCGCTTCCATCCTTGATTTTCCCAACTGCGGATCTTTATAAAACGGAGTGGCATAAGCCTGCGCTTCTGTAGGATTGGCGCCTATTTTGCCATCACCATACATATCCGCGGCTATGGCTATATAGCCCAACTTCGCTAACATGCGTGCCCGCATGCGGGTGTAATCGTTGCACCCCCACCACTCTGGCACCACAACAATAGCAGGCCGTATGCCTTGCTGCTGTTCATTGTAAGCTACATATCCTTTCAGGGTAACACCACCGTCAGTATAGGTTACTTCTTCTCCTTTAATGGAGGAGGATGCATCTTGCGCATCAAGCGATAAAATAGAAGACATAAATAAAAGTGTTAAAAGTGATTTGAAATATTTTTTCATTGTTTTATATTTTTACTGTTTAAAGTTAAACATATTGCATATCGGTTTTGTTTGGATGCCTTGTAATTTCTATTCTACAATTTTGATTTATCCAATATCAAATCGCTATACGACACCGCTACAAAATCCTGATCGGTGATATTAAATAATACGGCGTATTGATCACATTGCTTCTGCAACATTTCTTTTCCAAGGTTGCCATCTTTGTCAATTGCTTCTACTTCTATAAAAGTACCCAGATCTTTAACGGTATCAAAATGAAATTTTACATTATCAATAAAATATATCCGCCTTGTTTTATCCACCACCACTTTTATGCCCAATGAATTTATAAGTATTTCCTTTAAAGCGCTCCCTGGCTGATGCTGGTATAACAACACCTGCGATGATTTACTACTCGCCGTGTTTGCCCTTTCGTAGTGTATCAATGCGTTTTCAATATTGCCTTCACGCAGTTTTAATCTTCCGGATGGCACATTAAAATAAGTGTCAACCTGGTGGTCTTCACCAATAAATAATGGATTATATTGTTGCAAAAGGATTTCCAGTTCCCCAGGCTTATTAGTAGTTGCTTTAAATTCGATGTTTAATATTGCCATCATCTAAAGATATAAAAGAATTAAAAAAAAATGGTTTTAAAAAACATTTTTTATAAAATTCATTGGCTCCATATTTCTAAATGGCAACACTCTTCAGGTAAGATATAATAGGAGGGTTAAAAATTTTATAATAATTATTTTTCTATAATTTGCAGGCTATCGGGTTTAATAAAATCAGTGCGCCCGAATGCAACTGGCATTGCAAAGAATGCGGCTGTTTCAGGGATAAATAGTTACCAATTCAAATAAGTCCGCATCCGGGCGGAAGCGATGAAATATACGCTGAAAAAATATCTATAAAAATGAAAAACGGGGAACTTGTAAAAGAGATCAATAAAAACCTGGCGATTGCATTACCGGATGGTATCTCTGTGGATGAATTACAAATTCAATTGGGCGCCTTCATCAATCAACTGATACAAACTGATTTTCAAAAATTAATTTCGTTGCTTTACCGTATTGATGTAAGCGAGCCAAAACTTAAGCAACTGTTGCACCAGCATCCACAGGAAGATGCAGGCAAAATTATTGCCGCCTTAATTATTGAACGACAAGTACAAAAAATAAAAACCCGTCAGCAGTTTCGCTGGCGGGATGATAATTTTACTGGGGAAGAAAAATGGTAATTAAGATACGGCGCTTTTTGAATGCCGCGATACAAACATTAAATCCCTTACTTTCTCCTTATCTTCTTTTTCTTTTTTCAAATCAAACATGGTCCCAAAAACATGATCCCACAAAGTAGAGCTTACGCCATATCCTTTCCCCTGTTCTTTGTAATGATGCAAATGATGGTTGCGCCATAATGGCTTCATCCATTTAAAAGGCGGGTTCCACGCATGAATGGCATAGTGCATTGTCCCATAAATTAAATACCCCAGCATAAAGCCCGGGAAAAAAGCGAAAACGCCTGTAGTAACCCCCATTAAAGCCGCGAAAAAATACATCAGGGAAAATACCAGGGTTGACAATATTATACTTGGTACCGCCGGCATAAATAAGCGTTGGCGGTCTCTCGGGTATTCATGGTGATTGCCATGTATCAGGTAAACGATTTTGGTTG
>JAVHOI010000391.1:0-7648 GCA_036169975.1 Ferruginibacter sp.
TTGCCGATAAACTGATCACTTATTTTCTGGAGCATATCCGGAATAAATATTTCCTGAATACCGGTGTTATCAATGATGGGTTTATAGAAACCCTCAGCCGCAAAAGTAATAATACAAAAGAGGGCACGGAAAAATTATTCGCATCAATCAGTACTGTACGGCAATCAATGGAAGTTAGTGACCAGCAACTGTTATTATTAAATCAGCAAATAGAAAAGTTTCATAAAAATAAAATATAATGGAAGAAAGTATTTTTCAGCAACGTATTGATCTTTCCGGACTGAACGAAAGTATGGCCAGCATACGAAACGAAATTGGAAAAGTAATTATCGGGCAGCATAAAATGCTGGATCTTTTAATGATTGGTTTGCTTTGCGATGGGCATATTTTGATAGAAGGTGTTCCGGGCGTTGCCAAAACCTTAACTGCCAAACTGATGGCGAAAGTAATTGATGTGGATTTTTCGAGGATACAGTTTACCCCCGACCTGATGCCGGGTGATGTGGTAGGCACATCCGTTTTTAATCCCAAAGAGGGTGATTTTTATTTTAAGGCTGGCCCTATTTTCAGCAACATTATTTTGATTGATGAAATTAACAGGGCACCCGCCAAAACGCAGGCGGCATTATTCGAAGTGATGGAGGAAAGGCAGGTAACCATTGACGGTATCACGCATGAAATGCGTTTCCCCTTTATCATACTGGCTACACAAAATCCGGTAGAACAGGAGGGCACTTACCGGCTTCCCGAGGCGCAATTGGACCGGTTTATTTTTAAAATTGATGTGCAGTATCCATCGCTGGAGGAAGAGATTGGAATATTGAATAACCAGCATGGGCGCACACAGGCACAGTTGCTGTACGGGGTGAATAAAATAATATCGCCCATGGATATTAATAATTTCCGGATCACCATTCAGTCGGTAATTATAGAACCGAGGCTGGTAGAATATATTGCGAAAATCGTTATTGAAACACGCAACAATCCTTCCCTGTATCTCGGCGCTTCACCAAGGGCGTCACTAGCTATATTAAGGGCATCAAAGGCCAATGCGGCTATAAGGGGCCGTGATTTTGTAACACCGGAAGATATCAGGGAAATGGCTCCGCCTGTATTGAGGCACCGTATCATCCTTACTCCCGAAAAAGAAATGGAAGGCATCACGCCGGATGAATTAATTGATAATATTTTGAAGGCGATTGTAGTGCCAAGGTAAATGGCCAGCATCCTCAATCCCCAAGGGAAAGCCCCCTCAATCCCCCGAAGGGGGAAATAAGAAAGACCCAAAGAAGGGAGGCGGATACTCAACAGGCCGGGTTAGCTTAAAAAAATTATTCTTTAGCAATGATACAAGAAACATCCAATTCGCTCACTATTGTAAAGTCCCCCTTCGAGGGATTGAGGGGGCATTCCTTGGGCGGATTGAGGGGGCTGTATTTGACCAACCGGTTTTATCTGGCGATGGGAGTTGTTATCGTATTATTTATCATTACCTTTTTTATTCCTGTATTATTTATTGTGCCCAAAACGGTATGGTATTTTTTACTTGTTTTAATTGGAGTGGATTATGCATTCCTTTTCCTGATAAGCAAGGCTCCGTTTGCTAAAAGAACCGTGGCGGACCGGCTTAGTAATGGTGATGAGAACAAAGTGATTTTACACGTAACCAACACGATGCGATTTGGGGTGGAGATGGAAATCATTGATGAATTGCCGGAGCAGTTTCAAAAGCGTGACTGGGTATTGAAGCATCGTTTTAAAGCAGGGGAACAAAAAAAAATCGCCTATAGTTTGCGCCCTGTGGAAAGGGGCGAATATCATTTTGGCAATATCATATTGTATATAAAATCGGGGCTGGGATTATTAATGAGAAGGCATGATGTGGATGCCGCCATTACGGTACCGGTGTTCCCTTCGTTTATGCAGTTGGGCAAGTACGAGTTGTTATCACAAACCACCATACAATCAGAGCATGGAAATAAACGGATGCGAAAGATTGGCCATAGCATGGAATTTGAGCAGATAAAAGAATATGTGAGGGGCGATGATATCCGTACCATAAACTGGAAAGCCACGGCCCGCAACACATCGCTGATGGTAAATAATTATACCGATGAAAAAAGCCAGCAGGTGTATTGTATTATTGATAAGGGCCGCTTAATGAAAATGCCCTTTAATAATTTAAGCCTGCTCGATTATGCCATTAACAGTACCATGGTTTTAAGCAATGTTTGTTTGCGAAGGCAGGATAAAGTTGGCCTTATTACTTTCGATAATAAAATGGGGGCTATGCTGGCGGCAGGCCGCAGGCCGGTTCAACAGGCTAATATGCTGCAGCTTTTGTATAACCAGGAAACTTCTTTTTTGGAAAGTGATTTTGAAATGCTGTATATGCAGTTGCGCAGCAGGGTAAAGCAACGCAGCCTATTGATATTGTTTACCAATTTTGAATCCTTATCAGGGTTAAAAAGGCAGTTGAATTTTTTGCGTTCTATCGCGAAGCATCATTTATTGTTGGTCGTTTTTTTTGAAAATACGGAATTGAAGAAATTATCGTTGGCCAGTGCGGATAACCTGGAGGATATATACATAAAAGCAATAGCCGAAAAATTCGCTTATGAAAAAAGGCTGATCGTAAAAGAGCTGTCGAAATATGGCATACTCTCCATATTAACCGCCCCGGAAAACCTGACCATCAATGCCATCAATAAATACCTGGAGTTAAAGGCGAGGCAGGCGGTTTGAGATGAAGTTTGAAGGTTGAACCGTTATAAAATATGTCAACCTGTTTCAGGTATAAAAAACTGATAAAGTTATAAAAGTAAATAAGGTATCGGAACTCTTTATTTGCCGGAGATTGTTGGGCTTGTTTATTTTTTTTTGACCGGGCAGAAATGCAATGATTGGGCATAGTTGTCCGTGAGAATGGTTCAGCCGGGCGGACATCGCAACTCGTGTAAGGCATACCATTGGGTAACTTTTTCGGGGATATATAAAGGTATCAAAAGGGTATATAGACATTCCTGTACTTTTGCATAAACTGGTTTTAACAGGTTTCGAAATTTACCGTGTTTACACTTATGATTAGTAAATTTAAAATATCTGGCACTTTTTCAATTAAATGTATGAACGATGAATCCAAAACCTTCAACCTAAAACCTTTAACCTTAAACCATTCTTAATGGCCCGAAAAGAAACATACCGGTTAAGATATACCAATAAATTAGTGGAAGCAGGTGAAGTGCCGGTAATAAGGGAGCGTAAAGAAAAGATCCCCATTGATCCTGCAATCCAGTTGCCTTATGCTGAGGGTAAAGTATTGCTTATTGATAAGCCATTACACTGGACATCCTTTGATGTGGTGCGAAAAATGCGGAGCATATTACAAATAAAAAAAATTGGCCATGCCGGTACGCTTGATCCTTTGGCAACCGGGCTGCTCATTGTTTGTACAGGTAAGTTTACAAAAAAAATAAATGAGTATATGGCACAGGAGAAAGAATATTCAGGCCATATCACCTTAGGCGCTACAACGCCTACTTATGATTTGGAAAGTGAACCGGTTGGGTTGAAAGACTTTTCCTTTCTTACCAGTGAAATGATATATGCCGCTACTGCTCCTTTCATCGGAACAATTGAACAATTTCCTCCAATCTTTTCCGCTATAAAAAAAGACGGTGTCGCTTCGTATGAATTAGCTAGGCGTGGGGTGGAAGTAAAACGGGAAGCAAGAAAAATTTCCATACATCAATTTGAAATTACAGGCATTGCTTTGCCGGTAGTATCATTCAGGGTAGTTTGCTCCACAGGAACGTATATACGAAGTTTAGCAAATGATTTTGGCGCGGCGTTGGGATGTGGCGGGTATTTGAGTAGTTTGCGTAGAACACGGATTGGTGCGTTTGAAACAACCAATGCGATGACAATAGAACAGTTTGAAAGGGAAATTCAAAAAAATAGTACCGCTAATTTATAAACCGTATTTCTTTTGTCAAAGACTGATTGGGAAATAACAAAAGTCCGAAACCAGATAAACTAATTTCATCCCTGAATTGAAAAGCAATACATTTAATCCATACCAAAAATCAATATAAAACTATGTTGAACTTGCTTGTAATTATTATAAATAAGTATGTTTTTAAATGCCTTTACCGGAAAACTTTTTTTAATCAGGTGTGGGGGAATTGGATTTTTTTGAAGGATATAACAGGCAAGCCAAAGCGCTATTGCGGATGCGGTAGGATACTCTCCGCACAAATGTTTAAACCTTATTACCATCGCTTCACCGGGCATCATTTTTTCGCAGGCAGTATAATATTTTAATAAACGGTTATCCCCGTTTTCCCCGGATATAAGTAAATCAATTTTTTCACCTTCCGGTAAATGTTTGTCCAGAAAAAATTTCAATTGCCGTTCCATCACACCAACATCACCGGAATGAACAGCGCCAATGGCTTGCACCTGCGCAATAGCTTTTGCGGGGTTACCATTTACCAAAAACATGGCAGCGCCTTCCCCGGCAATGCTTCCGGGGGAATTTAATTCATACAAATTTTCTACAGCGGATAATTCATTCTTGAACCATCCCGCCAATAAATTCAAAGCGTTATTATAAACCGATATATCATCTACAGCGCCCAGTAAATAAGTATTGCCCGGATGTTCTTTTATAAGCATACCGGCATCCATCATCGCGTTTTCAAATGCAAGCCCCAACTGTACATGCGTAATATTATAGCCATGGTTGTGGCTCAACATGGCTAATTGCGCCGCCACCGCATTGGGCGTGCTTTGAACAAAACTCCCCGGAGCAAGTAAGCCCTCGTTATATTCTACAATCTGTTTTAGAAAATGAAAGCAATCCTCGAAACCCGCATTCGCTGTGCCTATAATTATTCCATCGGGTGCAGGCAATTGATTTATTAAAGGTAAAGCGGCGCCTATGCCCATACGCACGGATTTACTCATCCTTCGTAAGATGCCGGGCGGGATGCCCGTGTAGGTTGGCTCGATTGCTTTTAGTTGATGGCCTGTCGGTTGATGTAGTACGGAAATATCCGCATCCGGAAATGTTTGCTGGGGCGAAATGCAGGTGGTTTGATGTATATAAAACATGTTAAGGATCATGATTTGGAAAAGATCAAAGATGTACAATTGCCCCCAAAGCCAAATGAGTTTGACATTACATGTTGCAGGGATATTTTTTTATACAAGTCAACTGGCATTAAACCGGTTTCGGCTATCGCCTTCCCGCAATTCAAACCCGGATAAACTTCCTGGTGATAAAGATTGCAAATACTATAGATGGCTTCAATGGCGCCAGCCGCACCCAAAGTATGGCCCACATTGGATTTGGTGGATGCGAATGGCGGGACTGTTTTAAATAAACGCAGCATCGCCCTGCTTTCCACCAGGTCATTGTTTTCGGTACCGGTGCCGTGTGCATTGATAAATCCAATATCGCCGGGCGCAAGCCGGGCTGTTTCCAATGCGCCTTTCATGGCGAGGTATGGGCCATCTCCTGCTGGTGATAATGAGGAAGGATGAAAGGCATCGTTTGAATTGCAGTAGCCTGTTAGCACAGCGTAAGTTTTTTTATTTACAATATCTTCTTCTTTTTCCAAAATAAGAAATGCCGCGCCTTCTCCAAGATTCAGACCTTTACGATCTTCATCAAACGGGGTGCAGATAGCAGGGGCTAAAATGTGCAGTGCATTAAATCCATTGATGGTAAATTTTGCAAGGCTGTCCGCCCCGCCCACAATGGCCCTCCTTGCCAGCCCGCTTTTTATGAGCCTTGCCCCATACATGATGGCATTGGCGGAAGAGGAACACGCCGTATTAATGGTATTGATGATGCCGTTCATTTTATAACGATGCTGCAGGTACATGGTCATTGAAGCACAATCATAGGAATTTATATATTCTGAACCATTTACTGTTTTTTGCGCATCCCCATACAATTCATCAGTGAGGCACATGCCACCTACCGTACTGCCACCAACTAAGGCGGTATCAAATGAAGTTAATTGTGCTGTTGTAAGTTGCCCGTCGCGGATGGCCTGGTCAAATGCGTGCAGGGCTAATAAAGTGCCACGTGTAATACCAGGTTCCGCCGCATTCAATTGTTGGCGCAGCGTTTCGGTACTGGTTTTTATTTCGCCGCAAGGGAGAAGGTTGGCATATTTTGAAGGAAAAAGTTTTAAGGTGGTAATACCACATTTACCTTCTGATAAAGCGATACGGTTATCAGCTACTGAATTTCCAATAGCGCTTATCAAACCCATTCCTGTAATGAAAATCCTGCTCAATGAAAGGAATTTTATTTTGTCCTGTGTTGTTCAATATAAGCCACCATCGTATTGATATCAACTAATATTTTCCGGCCTTCCTTGGGATCCTGGATGGTGATACCATATTCCCTGGCAAGCAAAACAATCAGTTCAATAGAGTCAATGGAATCCAAACCCAATCCCTCGCCGAATAACGGTTGGTCATCCTTAATATCATCAGGGCTGACGGATAGAAGATTTAAAAATTCAATAATTTGCTTTTTAAGCTGTTGTTTTAGTTCTGCTGTTTCCATTGTAAAAAATTCAAATAAGATTTTTTCTTTTAAGGCCTGCCAATGCGGCCAATTGTAAAAAAACGGTTATGGCAAATAAAGGTAAAATATTTATCAAAACATCTTTTAGTTTTCCTCCTTCAAGGAATAATCCGTAAAAGGCTTCAAGGCACCAATGGAGGGGGGATATTTTAATGATCGTTTTAAAAGAATCAGGCATTGCGAAGCTTGGTACCAATAAGCCACCGATTGCCGCTAATAATACGATGGATACCGCCCCTATTCCATTTGCCTGTTCCTGGGTTTGTGCAAATACACCGATGAAGATGGCAAAACTTACCGCACACCAACCGCAAATAAGCGCTACCAGCAATAAGCCTACAAGGTCGGAAGGTAAATTTAAACCGGGTAAACCCATTAGTGGAAATATCCATACGCCAATGGCAAATATTACAGCGGCCTGGGCAAGGGTTACAAAAAGGTAGGTGACCTTTTTGGATAACAACGCAAGGGAATAACTGGTGGGCAGTGTTTTTAGCCGTACGAAACTTCCGTTTAGTTTTTCTTTTACCACACTGCTGCCTAACGAAACCACCACGAAGAACATGGCAAAAATCGTCCATGCGGGAATGTTATGTTGTGTCGCATTCGGTATCTTCCTGCTGCCATCCCTTGAGATGGGGATTTCGTTGATGGCTATTTGATTGTTGAGAATATCATTTTCCAATTGTTCGGGAAGCTCTTTTTCATTTAAAGAAAAGTAGAGGCTTTTTAATATCTGTTTACTTTCCACCAGTTGAAGCGCACTGCGCAATGCACCCTTAATGGACAGACGAAAAGATTCCTGTAAAACGGGGTGATACAATAAGGTGACTGGTTGCACCTGGTTGGTGGCTGGCTTCAAAGTATCGGTCTCCACACCAAATTCGGTAAGTGCCTTGCCTGAAATATTTTTCGCCTTCGATGCCATTTCCATTGAAAAACCTTCCGGGATAATAATGGCGATAAGCGCATCCTTTGCATGCATACGGTCGCTGATTTCTTTTTCACTTTTATTGGCGATTACCTGTTTCAGTTTAAAAA
>JAVHOI010000392.1:0-1635 GCA_036169975.1 Ferruginibacter sp.
CCAATATCTTTTTAATGGTAGCGCCAGCAGGTATCACAAGGCTGTTTTCCATTTTCATGGCTTCCAGGATTAAAATTTTATCGCCTTCGTTTACCTGCTGCCCCTCGCATACGGCAATCTCTAAAACTAGCCCTGGCATGGGCGCTTTAATATTGGCAAGCTGCTTATTTACAGCCAAACCCAGGCCCATTATTTCCAACATCTGATCCAGCTCATCTTTAATTTCAATTGAAAATATTTCCCCTTCTATCACTAATTTAAATTTTTTATTGGCAGTGTCTGCTTCCACTAAAACCGCATTAACGGAACGGTGTTCATTTATACAATTAAATTCAGTGGGGGATCTTTGTATCAGGTCAACAACCGCTATTTCGTTTTCATCAAAATAGAAAACAAAATCATTGGTTGTTACTTTGTAAGGCTTGTTGATGTCAGTCATGAGCGTATCCTGTTTTTTTTATGGCGCAAATCTTTATCTAATATAGGCAAATAGAATAACATCGTTTTAATTCCCCTTCAAACTAATGAAACTGGCAGCGAAAGTAATTGGATTGAAATGCACCTATTGCCTTTACTCCGCAATTATAAAAAATTATTTGTGCTTTTATTTAAAACAAAATAATGCCGCTACTTGCAGAAGAAATAAAAAATATGTCAGCACCCCAAAAGGCTAAATTATACTACCTTTTACTGAATGACGAGTAACTAAAAAGATTATATGATTTTAAATAATTTGTTGTTTAAAGAATTAATCCGGCGCGATAAGGCTTATGCGCAGGGAAAAATACAACTAACCACCAGGCATGATCTTTCCCTTCGACTAAAAAACCGCAGGGATGCTTTATGAAGTATTCAAATACAATATCGCAGATGATGAGATTGAAAAAGCTATCCTTTATTACGAATCCACTTTACACGATCCTGGGTTACGATAAAAAAGTGAAATAGAGAAAGCACTTGATGACCTTGAAACAAATGCTGAATATTATTTTAACCTTGAGGATAAAAAGCATCGGCGAATACCAATTGAAGGATTTCCCTATTCTTTAATTTATTGTATAGAAGGCAACCGGGTAATTGTAAAAATGCTATTTCCACAAAAGGAAGACCTTGCAAGACTTTAGGCTCAGCTCAATAAAATATAAACAAATTATCGTTGACATTATTACCAGGGGTTTATCTTTAAATGCTGTGGTGCCTCTCTTCAAAAAAGGATAGGCCAATGAATAGATTTCCGGCATTAACTTTTTTATTAAAACCGAAAAATTAGATTTTGGAATAAGTAGCACCATTTCAAACCAGGTTGGTGAGATTTCAGCTACGGGAATAAATTTTACTTCATTAAATAATTTTCCGAATCCCCCAATTCCCGTCCATCTGAATTTTCTACAGGGAGATGTTGTAAATTTACTTTTTTCTGATGCTGAAAAATATCTCCTCCTTTATAAAAATAAAACCTGCCCTTGCGGTAGGTTTCCTGTTTTCTTCTTCCAGTTTATTGTTTGGCATCTGGGTTGCTTCCATTCCCGGAATAAAGCACAGGCTTGGTTTTACGGATGGGAGCCTTGGCTTATCCTTATTACTTTCTCCACTGGGCGCCATCACCGGGATGTTGCTTTCCACAAGGGTGTTTAG
>JAVHOI010000393.1:0-1623 GCA_036169975.1 Ferruginibacter sp.
CCTATTGCTCAATTTAAGCCACCAGTTACATAAAGCGTATTGGCATTTGAAACCTTAAAGGATAGTTTTATACAAACTAATTACTGCTTAAAAATATCAAAATAAGAAATCATGAAAAAAATCCTGGGCTTACTGTTTTTTATCAATACTATTCAACAGCCACTTGCCGCACAGAACGTTGGCATTGGCACCACTACTCCTGTAGATAAGCTTACCGTTAAAACTTTTACCGGCAATTTTGGATTAAGCCATACGGATGGTACCGTTACTTTAGGAACGTATATTAGTACAGGGATCGGATGGTTGGGTACAAAATCCAATCACCCGCTTTCGTTTTATACCAATAACAGTGGCCAGCAAATGACTCTAATTACAAATGGCAATTTTGGGATTGGAACAGCTAACCCCCTGGCTAAACTGCACATAGCAGGCAATGTAAAAATTAATGGTAATTACACTATGGAATTTGGTGCAGGTATAGCCGGCAAAGAAGTAAGTGCAGGAAAAATAGGCTACCAGGCCTTCGGCTTATTTGATGCATTGGATATTGTTGGTGCAGGCTCATTAGGCTCAAACCGTAAAATCAGGTTCTGGAATGAAGGTGGTGCGGAGTTTCGGGGAAATGTAGGCATTGGTATTCCCAACCCTGCCAATAAATTGCAAATTGGTTCAATGGGCCCCACCGGATTTAATGGTAATGATATTGCCATTGGCAATGGCACCAATGCAACCGGATTTTTTCAATCCAATTCTATTTTACAGGTTGCTTCCTCTACTGATATTGCTTTATTGCCCCGTAGCGGGGCTGGAAGAGTGGGCATTAATACAACAACACCAAGAGCGCCTTTTGATGTGGTAGATAATGTAACTGTAGCAACCCCCGGTTCTAATGGTGGATTTGCTTATTTCACGCTAGGTAATAGCAATTTTAATCTCGTTGATGCAGAAGGCGGCGTTGTCAGTTCCACAGTTCCTAATGTATCCATATATGCGTCCAATAGAATTTTGGCAACTGAATTTGATGCTTATTCCGATGCCCGTATTAAAAATATTATCGGGGTAAGTAACACAACAAAAGACTTGCAGACCATCAATACTTTGCGCATTACCAATTACACCATGAAGGATAAAATAAAATATGGCAACAAGCCTTTTAAAAAAGTAATAGCGCAGGAAGTGGAAAAAGTATATCCGCAGGTTGTATCCAAGCATACAGATTTTATACCCAATGTATATCAGGCTGCCACTAAAGTTGAAAAGGTAGCTAATGGCTGGCTTTTATCTTTTTCCAATAACCATTCCATCAGCAGCAATGCAAAAAAACTAAGAGTACTATTAGCAGGAACAGATGCAATGCAGGAAGTTGGAATTGTTTCCATTCCATCCGGTACACAGGTAATCATTAATGCGACAGATATAAAAGCTGTTAAAGTATTTGTTTATGGCGAGGAAGTAAATGATTTCAGAACGGTGGATTATGAAGGGCTAACCACACTGAATATTTCCGCTACGCAGGAATTAAGCAAACTAATAGATACCCAGAATAAAAAAATTGCTGAACTGGCAGGCGAAATAAAACTGCTGAAAGAAAAAAGATATACAGGAATGGAAATAAAATAATAG
>JAVHOI010000394.1:0-7574 GCA_036169975.1 Ferruginibacter sp.
CGCAAACAAGCAAGGACAAGCAGGGCATGGGAAAAAATTGTTGAACTCCACAAAACCGGAGAGATTGTTACCGGTATTGTTACCAGCAAAACCAAAGGTGGCCTTATTGTGGATGTATATGGTATGGAAACCTTCCTGCCAGGTAGCCAGATTGATGTGAAACCAGTTACGGATTACGATCAGTTTGTTGGTAAAACCATGGAATTCAAGGTGGTTAAAATCAATGAAACCATTAAGAATGCCGTTGTATCTCACAAGGCGCTTATTGAAAGCGATATCGAAGCGCAGCGTGCTGAAATTATCGGTAAACTGGAAAAAGGGCAAGTGCTGGAAGGCACCATCAAAAACATTACCGACTTCGGTGCGTTTCTTGACCTTGGCGGCTTGGATGGCTTGTTATACATTACTGATATTTCATGGGGACGTATTAACCATCCAACAGAAGTGTTGAAGATGGATCAGAAACTCAACGTAGTGGTATTGGATTTTGATGATGATAAAAAACGTATCAGCCTTGGCCTGAAACAATTGACGCCGCATCCATGGGATACCCTTAGCGAAAATATTAAAGAAGGTGAAGTAGTGAAAGGTAAAGTAGTAAACATTGAAGACTATGGCGCTTTTCTGGAAATTATGCCAGGTGTGGAAGGATTGGTTCACGTAAGTGAAATTACATGGGCCAATACACCAATTAATGCTAAAGAATTCTTTAAGCTGAATGATGAATACGAAGCTAAAATTGTAACGCTGGATAAGGACACCCGCAAAATGAGCCTTTCCATCAAGCAAATGTCGAACGACCCTTGGAGCGAAATAGATGCTAAGTTCCCCGAAGGAAGTAAACATACAGGTACTGTTAAAAACATTACCCCTTATGGTGTATTTATTGAACTGGCAACCGGTATTGGTGGAATGATCCATATCAGTGATTTAAGCTGGCTGAAACGATTTAACAACCCTAACGAATACACGAAAGTGGGCGAAACTATCGAAGTGGTCATCATGAACATTGATAAAGATGGCCGCAAACTACAGTTAGGGCATAAGCAAATTGAAGAAGATCCATGGAATTCACTGGAAAGTATTTTCCCTGTAGGCAGTGTACATGAAGGTACCGTTACCAAAAAAGACGATAAGGGAGCTGTAGTACAATTACCTTATGGATTAGAAGGCTTTGCACCTAACCGCCACCTTGCGAAAGAAGATGGCAAAAGCATTGGCGCTGATGAGATAGCACAGTTTATGGTGATTGAATTTGACCGTAACGACAAGCGCATCGTACTTAGCCATACACGCTTATGGGAGAAGGCAATTGAAGAAGTGAAACAGGCTGAATTTAAAGAAAAGAAAGCAGATGCTGAAGTAACCAAAAAGGCCGTTAAAAATCTGCAAAGCAAAGTAGAAAAATCAACCCTTGGCGACCTTGGGGTTTTGGCCGGATTGAAAGCGAAATTAGACAACGCTGCTGCAGATAAAGCCGCAGCAGCCGATGAATCAAAAGGTGAAGTAAAAGAAGAAGCAAAGGTTAAAGCAAAAGCAGTACCAGCAGTTGAAGTAATTGTTGAACCAATAGTTGAAGCAAAAGCAGAAGCAGCAGTTGAAGTAAAAGAAGAACCAACAGTTGAAGCAAAAGAAGAACCAAAAGCGGAATAATCTTTTATTGATAATGTATGGGATCCCATTGCGAAAGCAGTGGGATTTTTTTGTGAGTTGATGTTGTCTTTTTATTTTTTCCCAGGAACCAATCCAGCTTCATCCAATAGCTATGGAATGGCATTGCACATTTGAAAGCCTGAACTGAGTGTAACCAGGATTATCAATTACGTTTTCTTTAAAACAAAAAAAATCAAACCGCGATAAGTACCAGTTTGAATTACCTTTGCGGCGATGGACAACTTTCAAAAATATTCCCGTTTAATGTTATTGATCGCAGGTAGTTTTTTTGGCTTTATTATTTTCATCGCCCTGCTCATTTTTATTTTCCGGTTATTTTCCATTACCATGTTTCATATCCCCGGCTTTGATTTGTTTTTCCAATACGTTATTATTATAATCCCCTACGCCTTGTTCTTCGCGGCTTATTTTTATTTACATAAAAAAATAAATTTGTCAAAAAGCAAAACATCCCGGATTATCGCCCGGTTGCTGGTAGTTGCGGGTTGCATGATCTGTTTATTCACTTTAACCATTTCCACTACTATTTTCCTGAAGGTGAAAAATGACTGGTTAAGATTGTTTGAAGATAATGCGCACTATGCACTCATTATACAATTAATTATTTTGTTTCTTGCAGCAGCGGTACTTGCCGGCGGAGATGCCAAAGAAAAAGATTGGATGGAGAGAAGTAATTAATTGATAATTTTATAGTTAGCCCGGGGTTGCAAACATCATATCCTAATTCAAACAATTAAGAATTATCCATTATCGGCCCGCAATTGCCTTCGCTGCTATCCAACCCGTAGTCCATGCGTTTTGAAAATTGAAACCGCCTGTCACACCATCCACATTTAAAACTTCGCCGGCAAAAAATAAGTTTGGTACGATTTTGCTTTGCATTGTATTATGATCCACTTCTTCCAATACGATTCCTCCGGATGTCACAAATTCTTCTTTGAAGGTAGTTTTACCATTTACGGCAAACTCCTGCACAACTAAATTTTTGATAAGTTTGTTTTGTTCTTTTGCGGGCAGATCGGCCCAGCGTATATTTTCGTTTACACCGGACTGTTGCAATAAATATTCCCATAAACGCTGTGGCAATGCGAAAGGATTGCGGTTGCTTATTTTTTGTGCGGCAATATCGAATCGTACCTGCTGAAATTTATCTTTCAGCGTTTGCTGGTTATATGCGGGAAGCCAGTTAACGATTATTTCGAATTGCCAGTTCTTCGCGGCCAATTCCCTGGCACCCCATGCCGATAATTTTAAAATCGCAGGTCCGCTCATTCCCCAATGTGTAATTAACAATGAGCCTTCTTCAGTTAGTTTGCTGCCAATAATTTTCACCTGCACCAGATCAACCGTTATGCCCATTAGTGAAGTAATTGGATTGCCCGGCATATTGAAGGTGAATAAGGAAGGTACGGGAGCTGCTATCGTATGCCCGATATTTTGAAGCCATTCAAACTGTGTCGATTTTGGATAACCCCCACTTGCAATGCAAAGAAAGCTGGCTGGAATAGCCTGTCCGCTTTTGAATGATATGAGCCATTGACTGTTCTCATTCACTATTTCACAAACTTCTTTATTCATTAAAATTTCAATCCCGTATTTGTTCACTTCATTCACCAGGCAATCAATAATCGTTTGCGAGGAATTGGTAACAGGAAACATCCTTCCATCCGCTTCTGTTTTTAATTCAACGCCTCTTTCTTTAAACCAGCTAATGGTATCAGTAGTAAAAAATTGATGAAAAGCTTTTTTCAAAAAACGGGCGCCCCGCGGATATTTTTTTATCATTCCCGAAATGCTGAAACAGGCATGCGTAACATTGCAACGCCCACCGCCACTCACTTTCACCTTGCTTAATAATTTGGAAGATTTTTCTACAATGATTACTTCAAGCTTATGATCCATTCTTGCCGCATTTACCGCACAAAAGAAACCCGCAGCCCCGCCCCCTATTACTACCAGTCGTTTTTTAGTCATTGGAATGAAAACATTGTATAAAATTTGAAAAATAAACAGGTTAAATAACAGGTATAAACAATTGCAAATTGAATTTGCCGGGAGCTATTAAAGAAGAAATTTTTATCCTATCATTTGAAAAGTGCCTATCATTTAATGGGGAAAATAAATGATTGAATACCCATTATCAATTATTAAGGAGCCGCCTGCACTTCCGCCCAGTTCTCCCCTCTTTTGATCCTTAATATCTGGGTTTCGGTTACCTTAAATTGTTTTACCAACTGACGCATTGGTTTTCCTTCATTCAATAATTTTTTTAAGAGCATAACCTTTGTAACGGATAATTTGGTGGACCTGGCATCTTCTTTTCGCCTGCCATCAGCATACGTCTTACTTGCCATTACATGTGGACTAAAACGCTGATGCAAATAATTTTCATCTGGTGTCATCCATTTCAGGTTACCCTTGTAATTATTGAGTTTATTATAATCCAGGTGGGCTACAATTGTGTGTTCGGGTGATGGTTGCTTTATAAAATATTCGGCCACAAGCCTGTGAATAAGAGCCTGGTAATAAATTGTCCTGCCTTTAAGGTCATCACTGAATTTTTTACTTAGGCTTTCTTTCAGTGTTTTAAGCAGAAGGGCCGTATCCTCAGATTCCTTTTTGGCGGAAAGGCAGGTATCATCCTTTCGGCTTAGGCTATTAAGAGCCACTCGTAAATCCCTTGTTTTTTGATTAAGTTGTACTACCTGTTTTTGCAGGAAGTTAAACCGGTTTTGTATTTTTTCATCCCTGGCGCTAAAAAATTTCAGGCGGATTATTTTATATCCATTTACCATTGATCCCTTAATAATATTGCCGTTGGAAAATTTATTAAAGGTTTTGATTCGTCCGAAATTTGAAATTTCAACCCTGGCCGTATTGGCGAATTCGAAATCAAAAACAATTGATTTCCATTGCTCACCCGGATAACTTTTTTCCATAAAAAAAATTTAATCTATATCACTGATAAGGTGCAGCGTCAACATTGATACGGAAAAAATCACTGA
Organism: Ferruginibacter sp.; assembly: GCA_036169975.1. GTDB lineage: Bacteria > Bacteroidota > Bacteroidia > Chitinophagales > Chitinophagaceae > Ferruginibacter. The sequence continues at coordinate 4,680 of JAVHOI010000394.1, forward strand.
ATAAATATTAAAGAATATCAACCCATAAATTACTATTTGCCCTTTCGGCGGCTTCTATTTCAGCAAAAGAAGAAAGGATATCGGCTTTGCCCCTTTGAATATAAATGGCATGCTCGTAATGAGCGGAAGCCTTACCATCCTCTGTTCTGATAGTCCAGCCATCTTTATCGTTATATACATTTTTTGTTCCAAGGTTAATCATTGGTTCGATGCAAATAGCCATCCCTTCTTTCAATTTCGCACCTGTGCCCCTTTTACCGTAATTGGGTACCTGAGGGTCTTCATGCAAATGCCTGCCAATACCATGGCCAACCAATTCCCTTACCACTCCGTAACCATGCTCTTTTTCTGTGGCATACTGCACCGCGTAAGCTACGTCGCCAACACGGTTACCATGAACAGCTTTGTCAATCCCTCTATACAGGGAGGCCTTGGTAACTTTTAGCAATTGCTGTACTTCTGCCGAAATATTGCCTATCGCGAAAGTATAAGCGCTGTCGCCATGAAAAGTATTTTTATAAGCCCCCACATCTACTGAAACAACATCACCATTTTTTAGAATATTATTTGTTGGGAAGCCATGCACCACAGCATCATTTACCGAAATGCAGCAGGCAAAGGGATAACCTTCGAAACCTTTAAAGGAAGGTGTAGCGCCATTGTCGCGGATGAACTCTTCCGCTATGCGATCCACTTCCAAGGTTGTAATGCCTGCTCGTATTATTTTTGCTACTTCAGCCAAAGTCTTACTTACCAGTAAATTACTTTCCCTCAATAACTCCACCTCCGCTTTAGTTTTATAATGAACCATATTTTATACAAATTTAAAAATAAACCCCGACAGTTTATGTCGGGGTTTTCAAAATATTATTCATTTCGTAATGTCCCAAACAATTCAAATGCAAATTCATTTGTTTCCTCATTCAGGCAGCATTTCCGAAAAAGAAAATAAATTTAAACATCAGTGAATAAGCGCCATTATTAAATTCCCGATGTCGCAGTTTGCCTGCCCTGAATTCTTCCCGTACTCATCAAACCATCATACTGGCGCATTAGCAACTGCGTTTCTACCTGTTGCAATGTATCCAATACCACACCTACCATAATTAATAATGAGGTGCCACCATAAAAACTTGCGAAACCTTGTTGTGTTTTAAATACCAACTGAAAGATACCCGGTAAAATACCCACAAAAGCCAACAGCACAGCACCGGGTAAAGTAATCCTATCCATAATGGTACCAATATAATCCGCCGTTGGCTGGCCTGGTTTAACACCCGGAATAAAGCCATTATTACGCTTCAGGTCTTCAGCCATTTGCTTGGGATTAAAAATTAAAGCTGTGTACAAAAATGTGAAAGCAATTACACAGGTAGCATACACGATCATGTAAATAAGGTTGGTTTGCTCGGTAAAATATTTAGCCCATCCCCCACCGGTAAAGCCGGAAAATATGGTAGGTAAAAATAAAATCGCCTGTGCAAAAATGATTGGCATTACACCTGATGCATTTACTTTTAGAGGTAAAAAATTCCTGGCTCCACCGAATTGCCTGTTACCAACAATTTGCTTCGCATAATTTACCGGGACCCTTCTTGTTCCCTGAATCAACATTACCAAACCCATTATGATAACCACCAGAAATGCTATTTCAATCAGGAATATTAATAAACCACCACCGCCTCTTGCAGCCCTTGATGACCACTCCTGCAATAATGATTCGGGAAGCCTGGCAAGGATACCCATCATGATGATGATAGAGGTACCATTACCCAAACCTTTATCTGTTATTTTTTCACCTAACCACATTACAAATAAAGTTCCTACGGTTAATAAAACAACTGTAGAAACAACAAAATATGCGCTAAAGGAAGGGATTAAAGCTTCCGCATTTCCCGGGCTTTTCAAATAGCCGATATAAGCCGCAGCCTGAAAAGCGGTAACGATCACTGTAAGGTAACGTGTCCATTGGTTAATTTTTTTTCTTCCACTTTCTCCTTCTTTCTGCACCTTCTGCATTTGAGGAACAAGGATGGTCATCAGTTGCATAAAAATTGAAGCGGAAATAAAAGGCATGATACCTAAAGCAAGTATGGACGCCTTGGAGAAAGCACCACCAACAAAAGCATCGAGCAAACCAAGCATCCCACTTTTTGAACTTTCGGTCAAGTTGGCGAGTTTATTGGGGTCTATACCGGGGAGGACAATAAAAGAACCGATACGATAAATAAAAATCAACAATAAAGTGAATAATATTTTATTCCGCAGCTCTTCTATGCTCCAGATATTTTTAAGTGTTTGAATGAACTTCTTCACAGACTTGAATGATTTAAATGTTTGCGTTAAATTAAAAAAGACGCTTTTCGTACCTGCCCTTAATGGCAGACAGGAATGCGTCTGTAAATATCGGGAATTTATTTAACTATCTCTACTGAACCTCCGGCGGCTTCGATGGCAGCCTTTGCATTTGCACTAACTGCATTTACTTTGAAATTGAATTTTCCTTTCAATTCACCTACACCTAAAATCTTTACATTATCATTTTGGCTGATTAAACCATTTATGTATAAATTCTCAAGTGTAAATTCCGTAATGCTGTATTTTTCGGCATAATGATCTACCTGACCCAGGTTAATAACTTTGTACTCTACACGATTGATATTTTTGAAACCACGCTTTGGAATCCGGCGTTGAATAGGCATCTGGCCGCCTTCAAATCCCATTTTGCTTTTATAACCAGCACGGCTTTGCCCACCTTTATTACCTTTGGTAGATGTACCACCTTTACCACTTGCTTCACCACGGCCAATCCGCTTTGCTTTATGCGTTGCGCCCTTGGCTGGCCTTAAATTGTGTAATTCCATATTTATTTGATTTTGTACTTACGGGGTATCA
>JAVHOI010000395.1:0-7547 GCA_036169975.1 Ferruginibacter sp.
ACAAAATTATGCAGCATTATTGAATAAGTAATGAAGGGGTTAGTGGAGAGGATACTCGAATTCCAATAAAAACAATTTATTATGCAAACCATATTAGGCGCCGGTGGCACAATTGCCAACGAATTGACCAAAGTTTTATTAGCCAATAACCAACCAGTGAGGTTGGTGAGCAGAAATCCAAAATCCATCCAGGGAACCACTACAAAATCAGCCGACCTTTCAAACAGCCTTCAGACAAATGAAGCTGTAAAAGGATCTTCCATAGTTTATTTATGTCCCGGATTAACTTATGATATTAAAGTTTGGACAAAAATGTGGCCGGCAATTATGCAAAATGCCATTGATGCCTGTAAAAAACATAAAGCCAAACTGATCTTTTTTGATAATATTTATTGCCTCGGTAAAGTAAACGGGCCAATGAGAGAAGAAAGCCCATTTAACCCAACAAGCAAAAAAGGATTGATCAGGGCTGCCATCGCCACACAATTACTCAACGAAATAAAGGCTGGAAACATTAACGCAATGATAGCCCGGTCAGCAGACTTTTACGGGCCAAATTGCAAAACCGGCGTATTCAACATCCTGGTAACAGATCATCTGGCAAAAGGGAAAAAGGCTCAATGCCTTGTAAATGCCAACCTGCAACATTCCTATACTTTTACACCTGATTGTGGTAAAGCGCTTTGGTTGTTGTCGCAGAGGTATGATGCTTTTAATCAGATATGGCATTTGCCAACGGCTCATCCCGCATTAACCAGTGAAGAATTAATTGGCCTTGCAGCAAAAGAATTTGGAGTTGAGCCAAAGTATTTCGTTTTAAGTAAAGGATATATCCGTTTTGGTGGCTTGTTCATTAAGCTGGTAAAGGAGTTGTATGAAATGCTGTATCAAAATGACAGTGAATATATTTTTGATTCTACCAAATTTGAAAATGCTTTTGGGGTACACGCGACTTCTTATAAAGACGGGATTAAACAAACCGTACTATCCTACAAATAATAAAATTTCGTATCGCAAAACGGCCGGATTATAAGTTTTCAAAAACTATATATTAAACCGGCCCCAACAATAGGGCATAAAATTGCCATTTTTGCATTAATTTCGGCTTCCATTTAAAAACAAAAGAAATTAATTATTATGGCAGAAGTGATCAGAATGCCGCTATTGAGCGATACTATGACGGAAGGAAAGATTATAGCCTGGAACAAGAAAGTAGGCGATACTGTAAAAAGTGATGATATACTGGCAGATGTGGAAACCGATAAGGCGACCATGGAGGTGAATGGATATGTGGACGGAACCTTATTGTATATAGGGGTGCAGGCTGGTGAGGCTGCAAAAGTAAACCAGATCATTGCCATCGTGGGTAAAGAAGGTGAAGATTTCAAAGCTTTGTTGGATAATGCTGCTGGCTCATCTACCTCCGGAAGTACGCCGGCAAAATCAACCCCTTCCACAGCGCAAACCCCAGTTACGGCTACCGCAATAAAGGTAGATTTACCCGCGGGTGCAAAAGAAATCAGGATGCCCTTGCTGAGCGATACCATGACCGAAGGAAAAATAGTTTCCTGGAATAAAAAGATTGGTGATGATGTAAAAAGTGATGATGTGCTCGCGGATGTGGAAACGGATAAAGCAACCATGGAAGTTATTGGTTACGAAGAGGGAACATTATTATATATTGGCGTGGAAGCTGGTAGCGCCGCCAAAGTAAATGAGATTATTGCTATTGTTGGAAAAGAAGGCACTGATGTAAGCGCTTATGTAGCTGCGGAAAAAGCGGGTGGAAATGTAGCGCCGGCCATTGGAAGCAAGCAGCCAGCTAGCGAACCTACAACTCCGGAATTAACAACTGCAGAGCAGGCTGAAGAAATTATTGATGCCACATCCAATGCCAGAATAAAGGCTTCACCACTTGCAAAAAAATTAGCCGCTGACAAGGGAATTGATTTAAATAAAGTAAGTGGTTCGGGCGATAATGGCCGCATTACTAAAAAGGATATTGATAGTTATGTTCCTGCTGCCGCACCAGTTGCGAAGGCTGCAACACCTGCTGCAACTACATCCGCATCTACTACAAAACCTGTAGCGGCACCTGCTTTCATTCCTAATGGACAGGAAAGCTTTACAGATATTCCATTAACACAAATGCGTAAGGTAATCGCACGCCGCCTCGGTGAAAGCAAATTCACCGCCCCGCATTTTTACCTGACAATGGAAATAAACATGGACAATGCCATTACCTCACGGGTAGCTATGAACGAAATTAGCCCGGTGAAGATTTCCTTTAATGACATGATCATAAAAGCGTGCGCTATGGCGCTGCGCCTGCACCCGGCTGTTAACAGTAGCTGGATGCCTGCCCTTGCCGGAACGGACGGCAGTGAATTCATCCGTCAAAATCAGCACATACATATTGGCTCCGCACTTGCGCTGCCCGAAGGATTGATTGTGCCGGTAATTCGTTTTGCAGATCAGAAATCATTATCACAAATTGCGGCCGAAGCAAAAGATTTATATGGCAAGGCGAAAGATAAAAAATTACAACCGGCGGATTTCAGCGGTAATACTTTTACTATCTCCAATTTGGGTATGATGGATATTGAAGAATTCACTGCCATCATCAATCCGCCTGACAGTGCGATTTTAGCGGTAGGTGCTATTAAAGAAAAAGTAGTAAGGAAGGGCGAATCCTTTGGTATAATCAATGTAATGAAACTTACCTTAAGCTGCGATCACAGAAGTGTGGACGGCGCTGTAGGTGCGGCTTTCCTGCAAACACTGAAAAAGTTTTTGGAAAATCCCGTTACGATGCTGGTGTAATCTGCACAAAATATTTTTATTCGGGCGCTGATTTTATTCAGCGCTTTTTTTTAAGTTTTTTGGTTACTATCATTTGTCTTTTGATATATTTTTATTGCCAGGGCAGCCGCAATTATCACCAATAATTCTGTTGGGCTTTTGTTTGTTAGCTTTAGCTTTTTGTATTTTTATTGGTCTGCGGTTACGGGCGACCGAGTTTCAAATTCCACCACATCGCCAAGCCGTAACCGTTTGCTGTGAGTTTTTGTGGACTCATTTAATATTCGGTAATTAATTTGTAATTTGATTCATGATAATTGAAAGAACAAAAAAAGAAGCGATTTTTCGTTTACCATCAAGTACAAAAATTGACGAGTTACAGGAAATAGCAAATTTGTTTAAATTTCAAAAAATAGCAAAGAAGTCTAAAGCTAAGCAAAAAGATGCTGGCGAACTTGTGAAGTTGATTAAAAAGGAAAGATGGCTAAAGACAAAAAAACGACTTGGTATTTGAGAATTGTTGTAGAAACAAATATTTTGTTTAGTGGGATTTTAAATACAAATCGTAAGATTGCAAAAATCCTCCTTCATTCAAAAGAGGTTTAAATTTTTATTCTACCCATAACTTAGAAGTTGAGCTTGAAGAACATCGGAATAAAATTAAGAAACTAACAAAATATTATGACACAGAGTTAACCTTTATTATTCGGCTATTTATTTCAAGAGTTCGCTTTATTGATGTTGAATTTATGCCAATAGGTATAATACTAAAGGCAAATGAGTTGACAAAAGACGTAGATATAGACGATACTGAATTTGTAGCCTTAACTGATCATGTTAAATGGAAGTTATGGTCTGGCGAAAAAAAATTGATTAAAGGTTTAAAGAATAAAGGTTGGAATAAATTTATTACCACATCCGGGTTTTTTCAATTAGCATTCAAATAATTCCAAACCCACGGCTAACAATTGGTTTTAATTTATAGGGAGCGGACTCAAAAACAATCTGCAGCAAACCCTTGCCAGTCTTCAGTTTAGGCTGGACGAGCAACATTGAACATTAATTCTTAACTTCAACTTTAAAGCAACAGTCGGCAGCAGTTCGCAGCGGACGAAGATCAAAGTTCCCCTACAATTTAAAACTGGCGACCGTTACCTGCAACCCTTTGAGACAACCTGCAAACACGCAACAGACGACAGAAAATTGAAATGGAATTTGAACTAAAAACGACATTCTTTACCCCGGGTATTAGGATCCCTCACATAAGCTTCCGCTTAGGTGAATCAGGAATTTAGCAACTGGTAACATTGGTTTGCGATCTCCAGTTCTTCATTTGTTGGTATCACCAAAATCTTCACTTTCGATTCAGCCGTATTTATTTCCTGCAATTCATTCCTGCGTAAATTATTTTTTTCCAAATCAGGTATAATGCCGAGATATTCAAGATTGGATGTAACCAGCTTTCTTGTGAGCGAATCATTTTCGCCCACTCCCCCGGTAAATACCATGGCATCGAGGCCATTGAGAACGGCGGTATAGGAACCGATGTATTTTCGGATCCGGTAGGCATACATCTGATAGGCTAATTCCGCTTCTTTATTTCCATTTTCAATTTCTCTTCTGATATCACGCATATCACTAAACCCGGTCAGGCCCAGCATGCCGCTCTTTTTATTCAGTATAGTATTTACCTGCTCAGGATCGTATCCCAACTGGTTAACGAGGTGGAATATTACGGACTGATCAATATCACCACAACGGGTTCCCATTATTAATCCATTCATTGGTCCAAGCCCCATACTGGTGTCTATACATTTCCCGTTTTCAATGGCAGCCATACTACAGCCATTGCCCAAATGAATGGTAATGATTTTTGAAGCAGGCTTACCGAGGTAATGTATTGCCTGTTCTGAAACATATTTATGGCTGGTGCCATGAAACCCGTAAGCCCGTATGCCATGCGTATGGTAAAATTCGGCGGGAATAGCAAAGCGGTAAGCCATCTGCGGAAGCGTATGATGAAATGCCGTATCAAACACAGCCACTTGTTTTGCTTTGGTAAATATTTTTTCAGCTACTTCTATTCCCAGGTAGTTGGGTGGATTGTGTAACGGGGCTAACGGAAATAATTTTTTAATTTCTTCCTTTACCGCCGGAGTAATAATAGCGGTAGCCGTAAAACTTTCGCCCCCATGTACTACCCGGTGGCCAACCGCTTCAATATCAGATGGGTCATTGATTACGCCAATAACCGCATCTGAAAGTAACCTGGCTACTTCCCTCAACCCAACGGCATGGTCAACAATATCCTGAGTTTCCGTTATCATTTTCTCCCTGCCATCAATGTATGTTTTATGAATGATGGATGAATTCGCCAACCCGATCCTTTCCACTATGCCACTACAAATAATAGTTTTGTTGGGCATGTTGATCAATTGATATTTGATGGAACTGCTTCCGGAGTTGATAACAAATATATTCATCGTGATGTTACTTTAAGAATTAATTAGTTGGAAAAATGTTTTGATCTGGGTGAGCCACCCCCAAGGGGTGGCTCACCCAAAAAAAATTATTGCTGTGCCTGTATGGCGGTTATAACTACCGTATTAAAAATGTCATCCACCGTACATCCCCGGCTTAAATCATTTACCGGTTTATTCAGCCCCTGCAACATTGGGCCAATGGCCAATGCGCCTGTTTCCCGCTGTACCGCTTTATAGGTATTATTACCTGTATTAAGATCGGGAAAAATCAACACGCTTGCCTGTCCTGCCACAAGGGAATCGGGCATTTTTTGTTTACCGATAACCGGATCCACCGCGGCATCATATTGAATAGGGCCTTCTACTTTTAAATCGGGGCGAAGCCCCCTGATAATCTCTGTGGCCCGGCGTACTTTTTCCACATCCTCGCCCTGTCCCGATGTGCCGGATGAATAGGAGAGCATGGCAATTTTTGGTTCAATGCCAAACATGATACTACTTTCAGCGGATGAAATGGCGATGTCGGCCAGTTGTTCTGAAGTTGGATTGGGGTTTACCGCACAATCACCAAAAACCGTAACACGATCGGGAAGGCACATAAAAAATATGGACGATACTGTAGAAACGCCTGGTTTGGTTTTTACAAACTGCAATGCCGGCCTTATGGTGTGTTGTGTAGTATGGATTGCTCCCGAAACCATTCCATCCGCATCCCCGACATACACCATCATTGTACCAAAATAGGAACCATCCGTCATCATATCCCTCGCCATTTCCATGTTCACATTTTTTGTCTTACGTGATTCAAATAAAGTAGCTGCGTAGCCCTCGAAAAGTGGCGAATTCAACGGATCAATTATTTTTATTTTATTCAGGTCCAGGTTGATATTCAGGCGAAGCAACGCGGCCGCGATTTCTTCTTTTTTACCAAGAATGGTAAGGTCAACCACATCCTGCTTTATCAGTTTTGAAGCGGCAATCAGTATCCGGTCATCACTTCCTTCGGGTAATACGATATGTTTTTTATGAAGCTTCGCCCGCTTTACCAGTTGATATTGAAACATGCGTGGCGTGATGCCTTCGGGATGAGAAGTAACAATTTTATCAATAATCGCTTCCCCATCTATATATTTTTCAAAAGTGCTGATGGCCAATTCAATTTTAGGTTTGTTATCCGCATAAATCCTTGACTGAACGGAGCCAACTTTATTTACGGTTTCAAATGTACCCGTTTCTACCTGCACCATGGGTATTACAGTTTCCAGGCCTTCCACCAATTTCACGATAGGTTCTTCAGGTTCAAGGCCGCCTGAAAGAATCATGCCTGCTACTTTTGGATAATTTTTTGATAGGTTGGCCTGTAGCATCGCGACGATGATATCCGCCCTATCGCCCGGTGTAACGATAAGGGTATTTTCTTTCAGCCGGGTAAGGCAATTTCTCAATTGCATGGCTCCTACAATGAAATGATCTACCTGGTTGGATAAGAGGCTGCTTCCAAATAATAATTTTCCATTAACCGCTTCTACTATTTCCTTCATGGTAGGGTTTTCCAAATCCTTATTGAAAGGAATGATAGCGCTTAATACTTCTTTCGGCAGCCGGTTGATGAATATTTGCTTTAACCCATCCACCTCCGATGGATTTATTTTATTGGCAATGATTGCCAATACCTGTATTTCCTTATCCTGTAAAACCTGGTAGGTAGATAAAATATTATTGCCAATTTCTTCAGGCGAGCTATTGTCACCTTTGGTTATCAATATCAGGGGGATACCCAGGTTTTTCGCAATATCAATATTTGAATCAAATTCAAATGAGGCGCCTTCCCCATTAAAACTTGTGCCTTCCACTACCACAAAATCATGGCTTTCTTCCAGTTTTTTGAACTTTGAAATAATGGTATCAATGATAAAGGAATTATTCCCTTCACTACGGTGATGAAGTAACTCATCATAAGTAAATGCGAAGGTGTCGGAGTAATTGATCTTTAATCCGAATTGTGCAAGTATCGTTTCAATATGGATGTCTTTACCTTCTTCAGCACGTTCATTCACCACGGGTTTGAAATACGCGATATTTTTAATCTTGCCGACTAATATGTTCATTAGCCCTAATGTTATTACAGACTTGCCGCTATTGGGTTCAGAAGAAGCGATATAAATGGCCTTTGACATGAAGTGGAATTTTAATATTTTGTAATGCCGGGAATTTTGGCAAAAGTCGGTGAAATATTATAAACCTTTCATGACAGGAATCATT
>JAVHOI010000396.1:0-7520 GCA_036169975.1 Ferruginibacter sp.
GCCATGCTCATAAAGATCAAACCCAGTTTATCGGCTTCGCTTTCCTGCATGCGGCTGTTGGGTAATGCAAGGGCAAGATTAGACCCAACGATATAAAGTCCCAGGAATAATGCCTGCGTTTCTCCTTTCTTTTCTTTCAATGCTTCTTCTAAAACCAATCCGCCAAAATTGATGAGGAGAGCCTGGCTCATTCTTTCATTACCATGTCTTGCGATGGCATGTGCAATTTCATGACCCATTACAACGGCTAATGCGGTTTCGTTTTGAGTGACGGGTAATAAGCCGGTATAAACAACTACTTTGCCACCGGGCATGCACCAGGCGTTCATAATATTTTCATTGATGGTATTGAATTCCCATTTAAAATTTTTGATCTCTTTGCTCATGTTGTTTTGCTGCATATAGCTTTCAACGGCATGCTGGATTTTTGAGCCCACATTGGTTACCAGTTGCGCTCTTTTGTCGTACTGCGAAAGTGTGGCGCTTACTTTTACTACCGAATCGTATTGCGTAAATGCCATGGCCTGTATCATGGAGTTGGGCACCATGTTCAATTGCTTGCGGCCGGTTACCGGTACTATTTTGCAGGCCTGCATCACAATTAAGGTGAAGAGAAACCACAGAACATGTTTTATTTTCATAGCCATTTTTTTTAAAAAAAACCAAATGTATGCAGGTGATGTTCCTTAACTTATTTAGCCAATCCATATTTTGTATAGATACCGGATCCGGGAGCGTTTGCATCCAATAGATTTAAAACTCGTGCTCCCTTTATACATGACCAGAATGCATGAAATGTTCGGGGGCCACTTTCAATCTTCGAAAAATAAACCTGCCAGGTGTTGGGCACAGTAAATTGGCCGGCTGATTTTACTTCGACAGCCTTCACATTTCCAATAACACCATTAACGGCTAATAATTTCCAGTTGTAAGAATTGCCGGCGTTAAAAATAAATTCTTCATTCGACTGGTTAATGTTCATGCCGGCGTATTGTCCTGTGTACACATAATACAACTGTTGTATGCCGGTAAAATCGCTGGTCCATTTACCTTTCAGGTCAGATGCAGCTATTGCAAACTTGTTGTAACCAGTCATATTTGCCAGTGGAATCATCAGATCAGTATTGCTATCCCATTGTATGGTTTCAGGATCAAATTTGTATTGCTGAATGAAACTGTTTTTGTCGGGAGCAACAAATTCAAGCCAGCCAGTATTTCCCTGATGGAAGAATACAATAAAAACTTTTTTGCCACTGGCATTTTCGGTTGCATAGCCCATACCAAGGTAAGGCCTGTCGGATGTAGCAATATAACTTGTCTTATAATTTTTCAGATTACTGTATCTCGGTGCCACTAAAATATTCCAGGCAGCATTCGTCAATGGTCCGGGATCGGCAGGAAATATAGTGCCTTCTTTTGGATAATGTAAAAGCACCTTCATACTTCCTTTTGTTACTTCCACCCAATCTTCCTGCACAGTGCTGGCCCAGCCATCATCAAAGTTGGTGGAGGTAAATGCAAAACCGGTATTTGTAACAGGGGTGGTTATCTGAGTACTTTGATTTATCGGTTCTTTTTGAATTTCTTCTGATGCACCAGGATTTTTTAGATTGATGCCTCCTACAAAATTTTCTATTGTTTCAAGATAACGCTGGCTGTTTGTTGTTGCTATTATGCTTGTACAACGATCATAACCGCTGAATGTAGTTAACAAAACCGCTGCCGGCTGATTGTTGAAGGTGAATTTTCCCGAACCGGTCTTTATCTTCCAACCGTCTGCTTCCTGTGTTTCGGTTGCCTGCATAGTATCGGCAATTTTAAATTGCTTTACTGCCAGATCATTCCATTCGCTTTGCAAATCAGCTTCAATGTTTCCTTTACTGACTGTACTTTTGTAAACACCTATCTGGCACCAGGTTTTATTTTTCTTATCAACCCTGGTGTACATAATTAGATTTTGTTTTTCTTCTTTTGTCCATCCCTCCGGCGGATTGAAGGTAATGAGGTCGTAGGTTTGTTGTTGAGCAAACGATGTTGTTGAAAAAGAAATAAGAAGGGTGAGTAGAGCGATTATTTTCATTGCTGTTTCATTTTGTTAATTAAAGATATTCCTGCTCATTGTTGTTTTCTATCCTGTAAAACAGGGATTTTATTTTTTTATTAATTCTGAACTTTAAGCCGCTAATTATAATTAAGTATGCGGTATTAGTTTTATTTTAAAAATAATATTGGATTATCCACACCACCCACATTAATACCTGCATTTACAGAGGCAGAAATTTCCAATATTTTTATTTCGCTACTCACTTTACCTAATCTGCCTTCCAATGTTATCTCAGATTTTAAACCAAAGTCTTTCACTTCCCATGCATTGGTAGATTTGCTTTTCCCGAACTTAATAAATTCTTTTATAGAAGCGCTTGCTTCTATCCCTGCAAAATTTTCTTTCCCTACATTCCATGTTTCACCAAAACCTGCACCAATTGTGAAATCTTCAAAACTTCCATCATCGCTATATTTAACTTCTAAATCACCTACAACACCTTCCCCACCTTCTACTCCCCATGAGTTACATGTTGCAAACACTTTTACTGCTCCTATCCCATATTTCATTTTGAAGTTTGCGCAATACTCATCTTCCCATTCCTGCAGACTGCCTTGCTTTTCAGTTAGCTTTTCAGTTAGCGGATCATAGTCGGAGCATTCCGTTTTACTGACGATAGGATAGTTTGAAAGAATAATCGATATGTCTTTTAAATAATCTCTTTCAATAGTGGGGAAAGAACTTTTCGATTGCGGTTCCCAATAAGGAGCCCAGTTAGCATAATCCCTGTAAAATTTACGTGAAATGTATTCCTGCCTTTGCGCATGCTGGTTAACGAGGTTTGATAAACGGGTGAGATAAGCTTGTGTTTCAGTATTTAACTCAATGCATTCTGCCTTTTCCAACGCCTGTATTTTATCTTCATCGCCTGCCTCACCTCCTTCCAGCTTATTTATTTGAGCGTTATATTTTGTTTGAATTGCTTTCATCTTAGCGTTATGAGGTATGTTAAGCGCTTTGAGATTGTATTTGAAAATGTCGGCTTCTTTTATTTGTTCTTCCTGATAATTTTGCATCCCATCCATTATAATGTATTGCGCTTTTAAGAACATAGGTGAGATGCCGTTTTTCAAACCTTGCTTCAACATTTGCTGTTGACCATCGTCGTCAGCTCTTGGGTATTTTGCGCTGATAGCGTCAATGGTCATGCTTACGGATTGCCTCATTGCATTAAGCTCAATAATAAAGTGCGCCATGTTATCTAATTGAGATGGCATAGCTGGTAATAGACTCCGCTTCAGCATGGGAAATTCCTTTGCAGGCAAAGCAGGAAAGCGGCTCATAATTTCACCCACTTTTATTTTATTATTTAGCTGACGAAGTATCGTAACTACTTCCTCATCATAACTTTTCGTGATGGATTTTTTTGCATGCTCTTCTGCTTTTTTTACATCACCTTTTTTCAGGTACATGATGCATAGCAATTTATTGGCAGTTGGATGCAGGCTGTCTTTTTGCACACATTGTTGTAAAAATTTCATTGCATTTTTTACATCTCCCAGCCTGTAATATGCATTACCAAGATTGGCAAGCAAGGTTGCTTCGCCGGGTTTTTGTTTATTCCAGTATTCTAAAACAGGGATTGATTTTTCAGGCAATCCTCCCATGATTAAAAAAGCAGAAAAGTTATTTGCAGCCAGGCCATCTGATAAATTGCTAACCACAGCCATGCTGTATAAATACAAACTTGCTGTAGGCGTTTTTTGTAACCATGCGGCTAAAGCAGCATTGCTGATGGCTTTTGTTTGCGTTAGTTTTTTTTGCTTTACATAACCGTCGGTTTTCTTTTTTATTTCCGGTTTTAATGCACTGGCAATTTGTGTGTGCAGATCGGTAACATAGTTTTTGTAAGCATCTGCTGTGAAAGGTTGCGGTGGAAGTTGTTTAAGTTTTGGCGAAAGCGCAGGTATTTCAAAATTGAATTTATTTACAGGAGGATTGATAGCCGGCGTTGCAGTAACCAGCGATGGCTTCATATCCGCAGGTATTACCAGTGGTGTGAGTGAGTTAAGCTTTGGCAAATACGATAAACTGTAAGTTGAAGTTATAACAGGAGGCACAGTTGCAGGAGTTGTTGATTTGCCGGGGTTTAAAATTGCTTCAAGGGGTGCCAATGCACCAGGCTGCATAATAAGTTTGTTTACTTTTAGCATGTGAGCATAGATGCCATTTTGTAAATGCACGGTTATTACCTGCGGTACATCAGCGCCCAGTTTGTTGTTGTAATAGGCAGGGTTAATGGTAACAATCTCCTCCTTGCTTTCTTGTTCTCCTTCGGTCAAAAAAGATTTATCCATGCTTTCAAAATATTGCGTAACTCCCGCTGCAGTATATGTAGAAAAGGAGTGAAAATCTTTGAAGCCCTTATTAAGCCATGCGGCAGGCTTTTTTAAATATTGCAGTATTACGTCTTTGGCAGCATCTACGTCAGGACTTGTTTTGTTAATTATTTTTTTAAGTTTCTCCTGGTCTTCTTCAAACCATTTTCGTCGCTTTGCTTCTTTTTCCGGAGTATAACTTTTGTCGAGTTTGTAAACTTTCATTTCTTCCTCAAATTGCTTTGCATTATTTGCGTAGATTTGGGTCATCTGTTTTGTGTCGTTGCTTCCAAAATTTTCTGCATCTATTAGCATTTGTTGCAGGTATTCTTTTCGTGTAACGGGAATAAACAACGGCTTATCACTGTTTCGTAAAACTATATAATCATTTGCCGTATATATTTTTGCAGTTGCATTATCCTGTACCCTTTGTTCATAAAAATCAATTCTACCTTCACTTCTCTTTTTTTGAAGGATTTTAAAAGCATTCTTTCCGTTAATGCTATAAACACCAGCATCTGTTGTTAGCCCGGAAGCAAATACGTTATTAAAATCTACTTTTATATTTGATCCGCTTTCGCCTTCTGTTTCAATTTTAGTTTTGTTTTCGTAACAGTAATACGCAAAAAACATCATGATGCCTTCATAGGAACCTTTTAACCCAGATTGCTTATAAAAAAAATCGGTGCCCGTAGGATCAAGAAAGTAATAGTTGCCGTACATCAGCTTAGCACCGGTAAAACCTTTGAGGGTGTTCCTCATCCAACTTTCTACTTTGGCAAGATGAGGTTTCATTTTACTAATATCCCAGGAAGCTGGTTTGCCAACAGGATTTAAAAAACTTTGGAAGTTTGGATCGTAAGTTGACGGCTTATTGGCTGCCTGTGTATTGCAATCCTGCCCGTAAGCAATTTGTACTGATAAAAGAAGTAAAGAAATCAATATTTTTTTCATAAATGAGAAGTTTTGCTATAGCCTTATTGGAAATAGTGCATGCTTAATCTTTAGTGATCTTTACATTACTGATATAAACTTTTACATTTTCATCGTTGGTGGTGTTTTTCCAGAAAACGCTATTGAAACTGGTTCCGGCAGGCAATCCACAACTGATGCAGGCGCCTCCATAAGTCATTTTAAAATCTGTACTTACGGCAACCTGTTTGTTATTGATGAATACAGTGAGTATGGCAGCTTTTACTTTTACTGCAACATGCACTTTTGTTTTTTTATCTGTAAAGTCACGAAGCGGATAGGTATAAAAAATGCCTTCAGAAGAATTTTGTTTATTAACGGAAGGGGCGGAGTGAATCTCTATCTTAATATTGCCACTGTAATTATTATTTTCGTAGCCGGCTTCATTGCCTGATGCAATATTGATAGATACCCTGCTGCCATTGTTATAAATATTTTCACTGCCGTCTGTATTGGAGAGGCGGGTGTTTAATATCAAACTTGCGGCTCCGCCAGTACCTGAAGAAAATTCTCCGTCAGTTGCCAAATCATATTCCAGCGTAAAATTTTCAGGCAATGTTTTTTTAATGACGGTAGATGATAAAGGGTTGTTGTATCCCAATTGCACCCATTTGCCGGGGTTATTTTTTAAACTGGTAATCATTGAATGTTTTCCAGATGTAGAAAAAAACCAGCCTGCCGGTTTGCTGCCTTCAGCATTACCGGTAAAGTCATCCATAAAATAAACATTGGAAGGCAATGCAGTAACCAGAGCATTGCTATTTGAATATTCTTTTTTACGATTAGTATCTAATGTTGCATTCAACAGTTTCTCATTTACCGGCTTGTATGCAATCCCTTTTACTTTTTCAGGATTAAAGAAGTAATCCTGTACATGCTGGTAATTGAAATGTTCTGTTAATGACCTGTACATTTCATACAACTTGTTGCCATCTTCTTTTGTCTCATACGGAAAGCTTACAGCAATCCATTGTGGCTGTTCGGTTTTGCATTTTTCCAATACAGCAGGTTCTATTTTATAAACAGGAAAATATTGTTTCGATGTTTCTTCATATTGGCTGATTACAAACGGGTCGGGACTCATTTCAAAACTGTAAATGGTGGGCTGTATGGTGCGTAAGATAGCAGGTTCATCCAAAGTGCCTTTGTGTTTTTCTCTAAGCTGCTGTATGTTGACACGGTATTTTTCAATATTTTTTTTTCTGTATTCATAAGCATCCTGCTGTGCTTTTATATTGCCGGGCCATTTATTTTCTACATCTTCTTTTTCTGCCAGTAATTGTCTTCCCACAGCATCTTCTGCCAGTTGCAGTAATTCACCTTTTGAAACAGGAACAAAGGGAAGTTTATTGCCCGGCGCCAGGTAAACTGTATTCAATTCATTTACTCTCGTCAAAAATTTACCTGTGTTGGAATTATTGGAAAGGCTTGTTTCATGAGCCGGATTATTTTTTATGCTGTAACCATTGGGGGGCCATGTAAACAGGTATTGAGTTGGGGTATTAATAAAAGGAATTGCATAAGCGCCGGGAATAGTATTAGCACTTATTCTGAATTTGGTATTTTGTTCATCAATTGGTTTAAAATGGCCTTTTGCATCCAGCCATTCTTTTTTAAAACTTACATCCCAAACCATGAACAAATCACTGTAATTATTTTTGTTGACGTACCTGGTTACAGTTCCCAAACCACCCACGGGAGTGTAGCTTTTTTTCATCCACTCCACAAACTTATCTACGATGGCTATTTTCTTTTTTTGTAAAGCGGTATTGTCCGGTTTTAGTTTATTGTCGAAGTATGCATTATCCCACCAGCCGATAACACTGTCCTGTATTCTTTGCTCGGGGTTGTATTGGGCAAAGGAAACGGATAGCAGTAGCTGAAGTAATGGAAGCAATAATATTTTCTTCATTGAAAATGATTTAATCCTTTGTTATTTTAATATTGCTGATATAATATTTATCGTTCTCTCCTGAGTTGTAACTATAAAATGACAGGGCATTAAACAAATGAGCGGCAGGTATTGCTTTTTCGTAATCAGCAATTTTATTATTGTCAATAAATACCTGCAACATTTCTTCTTTCTTTTTAATGGTTACTGCAATGCGGTTATTTTTTTTGTTGTT
>JAVHOI010000397.1:0-1611 GCA_036169975.1 Ferruginibacter sp.
GCCAAATCGGGGAAGTTCGGGCAGGTTCCTGCCTGACATATCAATTGATGCGGTTATGCGGATGGAACCATCGTTTTGTATGAGGTATTCCACTGTGTAGGGAACATTGATTCCCGTTAAATCATAGTCCACCTTTATGGATAACCCCGCCGCGGTTTGTTCGCCAACTGTTACATTTTTCTTTAATGAATTACTGTGGGCATTGCGCCATATACTTAATGCTTCCGGCATGTTGTTACCAAAATCATTATCAGTTGGTGCCCGCCAGAAATAAGGTTCCGGGTACCCGTAGATATTTAAGGCATCATTGTTAATAGCATAGCGGCTTATCCTGCCCTGGTTCAAACTAAACGCACCACTCATTTTACCTGAAGTGAAGTTTATGCCGGTGCTGCTTTTTGTTATCTGCAGGGTGCCTTCTTTATTTGTTGATGAAGCAAAATAATCTCCTGCTGTTTTAAACTGCTCCCTTGCGATCTCGTGCCCGGCGGGCAACAGCGCCGTGGCTGTTTTAATAAAAGCAAACAGGTTCAAATAATATTCCGTTCCTTCCGGTGAATTGAATTGAGGGATGTTTAATTGAATGTCTTTTTGCTGATGTGGTGCAAGGCTCAATGAAAATCCTTCTTCCTTTACCATTTCTCCGTTGCGCATCAACTGCCATTTAAAACTGTACTGATCTAAATTGGTAAAATCAAAAAGATTCATTACCGTTATTGATCCTTTGGCCGCATCTTTGGCTTTGAATAAAATATTTTGATAAACTTTTTTCACTTCATTTAAGCCGGGATGAATGCTTCTGTCGGATGCAACCAATCCATTGGTACAAAAATTTTCATCATTCTGCAACGCATATCCGCCTAAATCCCCGCCATAAGCCCAATAAGTCCTTCCATCGGGAGTGGTTCTTTTAATACCCTGGTCAACCCAGTCCCATATAAAGCCGCCCTGCAATTTTTTATCGCTCATTATTACATCCCAATACTCCTGAAAATTGCCATTGCTATTGCCCATGGCGTGTGAGTATTCACACATGATAAACGGCCGTTTTTTATCCGAGGCCGCATAAGATTTCATATAATTCATACCAGGATACATCGGGCAAACGATGTCGGTGTTCCAGTCTTCGCCTGCTGATTCAAATTGTACATAACGGCTATTATCCCTTTCTTTTATCCACTTGTATGCATCATGAAATACAGGGCCATTGCCATTCTCATTTCCCAATGACCACAAAATAACGGATGGATGATTCTTATCACGCTCCACCAAACAATGGATACGATTAAGAAATGAAGGTGCCCACAGGGGTAAATAAGCAGGATGTTTTGCAGTATCATACCATCCCTGTCCGCCCGCACCCATACCATGAGTTTCAATATTAGCTTCATCTATCAGGTACAAACCATATTCATCGCAAAGCTTATACCACAGCGGATCATTGGGGTAATGACTCGTACGTACGGCGTTGATATTATATTGCTTCATCAGTTGAATATCTTTTGTCATTAAAACCTTTGTTGGTACATGCCCTTCCGTCTCATCATGCTCGTGGCGGTTAACGCCATGCACATAAGTAGCCACGCCATTAATAAACAGTTGGGCATTTTT
>JAVHOI010000398.1:0-7492 GCA_036169975.1 Ferruginibacter sp.
TAATTGGTGCTGAAGGTTAATAATGGCGGGCAGGTAATCATGTTCTACCGCATGTTTCCAGTTTAACGGAATGGCCGTGTTATTGATGTCCTGTGAAGTCAGCCCAAAATGGATCCATTCTTTTAAATTCCCCGCATTACATTTTTCCAGCTCCGCCTTTAAAAAATATTCCACCGCTTTTACATCGTGGTTGGTTATTTTTTCAGTCTCCTTTATTATTCCCGCATCCGCTAAAGAAAAATTAGCGGCGGCATTTAGTAAATGGGTTTTTACCGTAGCAGGTAATTTAAAAAAACTTTTTTCCGCCAGGAATAAAAAGTATTCCACCTCTACCAATACCCTGTATTTTATAAGGGCGTATTCACTAAAGTATTCGTCTAAATGTTGTAATTGCCTACGGTAACGGCCATCAATGGGAGAGATAGCGGTAAGTTGATTTAATTCCATTATGAAACTGTAAATTTGTACGAAATTAACTCAATCAAGTTGGACAGAAAAATAAGAGTAGGCGCCGTTAGTTATCTCAATACAAAACCCCTGATATACGGATTTGAACAGGGTGAAATGCAAGATACGGTTGAACTCATTTTTGATTACCCTTCAAACATTGCCAAAGCTTTACTGAAAAACGAAATAGATATCGGATTGGTTCCTGTGGCTATTTTACCGCAATTAAAGGAATACCATATCATCTCCGATTATTGTATTGGTGGTGATGGCGAAGTGGCAAGTGTTTGTTTATTCAGTGAATCGCCGTTGGAACAAATTGAAACGGTTTTGCTGGATTATCAAAGTATGACATCCGTTTTACTGGTACAGATACTGATGAAGCAATTCTGGAAAATTGATCCTGAAATAAAAAACACTACCAGGGATTTTAGCGGCGAAATAAAAGGAACTACTGCCGGTGTAATCATAGGCAACAGGGCGCTTGAGCAACGCAACATTTCAACCTATATTTATGATCTTGGCCTTGCCTGGAAACAATATACCGGACTGCCTTTCGTGTTTGCCGCATGGGTTAGTAACAAGCCATTGCCCGCCGGGTTTATTGACAGTTTTAATCATGCAACCGGATCCGGTTTGAAAAATATTGATACCATTATTGCTTCTTTGCATTATGATGTGTACGACCTGCATGAATATTATGAAAAAAACCTGGCCTATAATCTTACAGACAGGCTTAGAAAAGGAATGAATGAATTCTTAAATATGATCCAATGATTGCGGTAACCAAAACATTTTTGCCACCATTTGACGAATACACGGCAATGCTAACAAGAGCCTGGGATAAGGCCTGGATAACCAATAACGGTATGCTGGTGACTGAGCTGGAAGTATAGCAACAAGGCCCCATTCTTTATTTTCCTTTTTCGCACATTAAAAAAATGCTTGAACAAAGATCAGGGTATTGCTGTCCGAGTTGATAACATCCTTCAAGATATTCCGCTGAGATAATATCGGTGTTTAATAATTGATCCCATTGAAAATTTGCCAATGCTTTAAAAAATATACCTGAGCGATAAACAACATTTAGACCGGCTGCTTTTGCATCCCTTTCCAGTGTGTCTAAGGTGTAGGTTATTTTATGGCCATGTTCTTTTTCGGCAGGGGTGATAGCTGAATTGTGGGAGATGAGGCCCATTTTCACCGCTATTTGCCGTGAAGGTGCATTCGCATTGGGACAAACAAGGAAAAAGCGGCCATTGTCCGACAGCCATTCATCATTAATTCTTTTTAATACGGCCACCGGATTATCAATATGTTCTAATACATGGGTAAGAATAATATTATCGTATTTAACCGGGAGTGTTACTTTTTCAAATAAGGCGTGTATGAATTTCACCTTATTTCCAAATGCGGTTCTGGCTGTTTCAATAGCTTCGTCTGATGCTTCTACGCAGGTAATGTCGTTAAAGAATGGCAGGCATCTTTTTGTGAAATCTCCTTTGAAACTACCTAATTCTAAAAAATTCCCTTCCTTAAAAAAAGGGATAAATGATTTCAGCATAAATGGATGCATTATATCAAAATCAAAATTATAAGCATATTTATGGCCGGTGGTATCTTTTAATTCTTTATTATAATCTCTGTTTGTATTCATGTTATTATTTGTTTATTTCAAATTTCATATTCATTGTATCCGAATCAGAACCACAATTTATAAAATTAAATTTTCTATAAAAATTTATTGCCGGGGCATTTTCTTTGTTAACCTCCAATTGAATTTCTTTAAAACCTTTTTGCCGGGCATATTCCATACAGTTATATAGGAGCCTGGATGCGATTCCCAAACCCATATTTTTTTTTGTAACACTAACATTCGTTATAAATGCTGAATGGCTTTCCATGTTATTGAAATAGGCGGCAATTAAACCTGTCAGCCTGTTGTTATCCCACGCTTCAAAAGTTATGGCCTTTTCAAATATTTTTTTAGCATACTCATTAATGTTAACTTTTTCATCCAGCGGTGGTAAAAATTCATTATTACATTCTTTCAAATGTAGATAGATAGACTTTTCGGTTGCAGTCTTTAGCTTATAAATAATTTCATTTTCTTCCATAACCTTTAAAGTGTGTGGCTCCGGATCATTCTTCCAAAACGGCGATCCCAAAACCATAGCGGCCGAATTCATTGCCATTATACAATAAATATATTTTACCATCGCAACTGAAAACATGTGGATAGCATAACATATCCGAATCCCATCCATCTTCGGAAAATTCAATTCCGGCATTGTCATCATCCCGCACCCAATTGATCAGGTCTTCTGAAAAGGCATAGCCAATTCTATAGCCGCGGTTTTTATTTTTTCTAAAGCCGATAGCCTCGCGGTAGCAAAAAAACAGGTGGTACCTGCTGTTATGATATATAACGGTAGGTAACGCCTGGCATTCATCTTCATTCAATTTATCGGTGATTATTTGTTTCCCATCTTTTACCCAGGTTATGCCGTCTGAAGATTTCGCATGCCCTATCTTATAAACACGGGCCGATTCTTCCTCCGGGTTATCTATCCACCGGGTACCATAAATATACCACATTTGCCATTCGTTTTCGTAAATACGAACAAACGGATCGCCCACTAAAAAAGGCTCATGCAGGGAGGAAGACAATATTGGCCCATTGCCGGTCCTTTTAAAGGTCATACCATTATCATCACTAATAGCCAGGCCAATTGAAGTTTCAACGGATACGGATATTCTCCTGCTCCAGCCACAGGTGTATGCCAGTATTTTATCCTTATCCCTTACCGGGCTTATTGGAAAAATTCCATGCTCATCAAAGCAGCCCAGCTCACCAGGTTCAATTACGGTATTGCCGGATATATTGATTATTTTTTCAAATTTTTTATCCATATCAACAAATGCGATATGGCTTACGAATTTTCCATTTGCCGGATCTTTGCTTCTTGTAGAAAAGTAAATTCTTACAAAATCATCAAAAACAATTGCCTGGGGCGATTGAGCGAATTCTTTACAATCATTGGGCAGTATATATTCCGTTGGGTTAAATATTCTTCCTGATTTTTTCCATTTCATAATAACTACTTCAGGTTAAAATTAAATTTATTTTTTTTCCATTCGGGCCAGGCCAAAACCATATCTTCCTACCTGGTTTCCGAGGTAAAGCATATAAATATTGTTATCAAGTTCAAACACATGGGGGTAACTGAGCATTTCCGAATCCCATCCTTCTTCAGATACATCTATTCCCGCATTTTCATCATTCCTTTCCCAATTAATGAGATCGTCCGAAACCGCATATCCTATCCGGTAGCCTTTTTCCTTACCCCTGAAATTTAAACTGTAGCGATAACAAAAGAACATGTGATACCTGTCATTATGGAAAAAAACATCAGGACTGGCCTGGGCTTCATGTTCTTCTATTTTACTTTCGATAAGATCCTTATCCGATTTTATCCAGTTGATTCCGTCATCAGAGGTTGCCATTCTTATTTTATAAACAGGTTCGGGGTTACCGTTATTGTATATCCACTTGTTGCCGGCAATATAAAATAAATACCAGCGGTTATTGAATTTCCTGATCTTTGGCCCGCTTAAAATAAAAGGTTCATTGAGGCTGTAAGAAAGAATGGGGCCATTACCTGTTTTCTTAAATGTTTCACCGCCATCTTTACTTATTGCCATTCCAATGGCCACATTAAAGGGTACCGATTCGCATCTTGTCCAGCCACCATAATAAGCTACAACATCTTGTCCATTTCTAATTACGGATACAGGGTAGGTACCAAACTCATCAAATGTACCCCTTTCCCCCAAATCCAGAATTGGGGCTTTGGCAATATTTAGTATTTCTGATAAATTATTCCTGTTGAGGTCAACATAGGCGGAATAGCTTACATATTGCCCGTTTTCATCGGGCAGCGGCCTGCATGAAAAATATACCCGGATAAAATTATCGAATATCAAAACGGACGGAGCCTGTGCGAATTCATTTATCCAGCTTTTGCCTTTCACTTCCCCGGGATCAAATATTTTTCCCAGCTTTTTCCATTTAAACATTTTAGTCTGTATTATTTATTACAAGGTGTATTGCTTTCCGAAAATAAACGGTTACATGCTATTTATAGTAAAGTGTATGAATTGTTGAGATGATTTTGTATTTCTTCTTTTGAATTAAACATCATTACATCTATAATTGATAAAAAGGGTACAAATTTATTTTTGAATTGTGAGTAGATAACATCGCCTGTTTTAATAAAATTCAGGTTGATACCCTGCTCTTTGAAATTTTCTTTTTTATAAAGTTCAATACCGCCAATGGGATTGATGTATCCGGCCGCTTTTCTAGCTTTGCAAATTTCAATTACTTTATTTTCCGATTTCAGTGCGTGGTCTATCGCTATGGAAGATGATATTATAAGCGGGGTTTTTATTTCCAGATATTCCTTTACCAAATTGAGTGAATGTAAAATAAATTTAAATAAATTATTCTCCTCCAATAAAAATGAGTTTTCAATTATTTGATAAGCCATATTAAAACAGGGCGCTTTTTTATAGGATTCATTTATCCTGTTCAAAATTTTTTTTCTGTCGGCAACCCATGTTTCCGCAAGCCACCTGTCTTTTACATCCAAATAATCAGAATCTTTCTTTAATGGCAAAGTGATGTATGCGTCTTCGCCGTTGACCAAAATCCTGTTTCTGTTGATCCATCCTTTTTTTGAAAACTGAATATTATCATAAACAACGAATTCATCTGCCGCATTCATTAATTGAAAATAGCCAATGTAGGGGAACAGGTAAGGTTGCATTATTGCTAATTTCATACGATTATTCTTTTACCGGGATTTCAAATGCCGGATAGGTCTTTTTTTAATTCTGGCAAAAGTAATTACAAAATAGCCCGGTCTGAATTTTTTCAGGTTATTTATTATTATTCAAATGCTGAATTTGCTTTAATTAAATTTGCGGCAAATTGAATGAATGGAAACCCCTTTGCTTAGTGTATGCGTAATTTGTTACAATCAGGCTGCTTATATCAGGCAGGCTATAGATAGCGTGATTAAGCAAAAGGTAAATTTTAGTATCGGGGTTATCATTGCGGATGATTGCAGTACAGACGGAACCAGAGAAATCGTTTTAGATTATCAGAATAGATACCCCGGTTTAATAAAGGTATTACACAGGGAAAAAAACATGGGACCGGGAAAGAATTTTATTGACCTGATCTATGCTGCCCCGGGGAAATACATCACCTACCTGGAGGGAGATGATTACTGGACGATGGACACCAAATTGCAGCAGCAGGTGAATTTTCTTGAGCAAAACCCCTCCTTTGCAATATGCTTTACGGATTGTATGGAAACATTTTCAGAAGACCGGGGCCACCCTGCGAACTTCCTAAGCGGAGGCTCCGGCAGCAAAACAACCACTACCATTAATGAACTTATTTTCAGGAATTATATTCAAACGTGTACCGTTGTTTTCAGAAATAAACTTTTTGGTAAGTTTCCCGAATGGTATAAGGATTTAAAGATGGGCGACTGGCCATTGCATTTATTAAATGCACAATATGGTAATATTAAATTTCTTCCAATAGTGGCAGCCGTTCACCGCAATCACTCTTCCGGGGTATGGAGTTCACGGACTATTTTGTCCAGAATTTATCAGACGCTTTCCGTATTTAATGCTCTGGAGAAGCAAACCGATTTTTACAAATTGCCTAATTTTAACCGGGCAAAAAGTAATCTATATTTATCCTCCGTGAAGTATCTTTTAAAAGAAGGCGCTTTGGTAAAAGCGATCAGCAACCTTTGCCGCGGGTTTTATTTATATCCAACGCATATCTTTAACAGAAAAAAACCAGTATAACAAATGCATCCTGTTTACCTGATAAGAAAAGTAATTGATAAGTTTTCGTTATTGCCGAAAAAGAGGCAATGCAATATCTGTGGAAAACAAATATTTAATTATTTGCCTTTGCCGGATCATTATATAAAAAATTTTAAAAAATACGGTTTCCCGCATTCACAAAAAGGCGCTTTCGAAACCATTGATACCGGTCATTTTTTTTGCCCTCAATGTTACAGTTTGGATAGGGAGCGGCTTTATGCCTGGTATATGAAGAAATACGTATCACTTAACAAAGATCAGTCTATACTTGATTTTGCTCCTTCAAAAGGATTGAGTAACTGGATAAAATTAAATTATGATTGCAGCTATGTTACCGCTGATCTTTTTATGGACGAAGTGGATGTGAAAACGGATATTGAAAACATGGATGTATTTGCGGATAATAGTTTTGATTTTGTTATCTGTTCACATGTGATGGAGCATGTAACGAACGATCAGCAGGCGATGAATGAAATATTCAGGGTATTAAAAAAACAAGGGCGGGCTATTATTATGACGCCCATTTTGAGAAATTTTGAAGGCGTTGATGAAGATACTTCCTGTAACGATGTGGCTGAAAGATGGCGGCGTTTTGGGCAGGATGATCATATTAGGTTGTATTCCCAAAAGGTTTTTTCGGAAAGGCTTGAAAAAGCAGGCTTCCATTTAATTAAAATTACCAGCCCGGAAATCGCCACAGATGAAATATATAAGTGTGGGCTTCCGGAAAATATAGTTTTGTACATTGCCAGCAAATAGGTAAACTTAATTTTATTAATAGTTCGGTAAGTTTTTACATTTCAATCAGGATTCCCAGATTATAAATTCACTGGTGAATTGCCACTGGCTTTAGCCAGTGGATAAGAAAAATTAATAATGAAGTTTGGCTTCAGCCAAAAAAGGATTTTAGCAAACTTCTGATTCAATAATTAATACAGATACAAAAGGCAATTTTAAATAGTTCGGCTAAAGCCGGAGACAATTGAAGGGTTTTCAAACAGGGGAATTTTCGAAATATTTTAGTCAACTCCAGTTGTTGCACGGGCTTGAAAATAAATAAATAAAAATTGTAAATGCATTTTCAGAACTCCTTACCTACCCTTAAATCGTGGTTTTGAGTTCGCAAAATAAA
>JAVHOI010000399.1:0-7492 GCA_036169975.1 Ferruginibacter sp.
AGGAGCCATATCACCTGTATGCAATTGCGCTTTCGCTAGGCAGGCGCTACAAATAAACACTATCGCGATAATCGTACTTTTCATTTAGAGCAATTTTTATTTTGAAAAAAAATTTAATTTAAACCTGTGGATTCTTTTTATTTAATCGTTTATTGTTTCAGGCTTAATCAAACTTTAACCCCTAAACTAATTCACGAAATTCCATCTTATGCCCAGGCGGATTACCAAACCCGGATACACATAATGAGGTGCCGCGAAATTATTTTTGGTAAACCCGAAGCCATTGGAAAAATCAACCGCATTAAGGTTTTCAGCCCGTATAAAAGCGGTAAATTTCTTAATCCTGAAATGCAAAAACAAACTGATATCCGGACGGTTTTTAATGGTCAATGAATCCTGCGGCGAAAACTTACCCATCAGCGGCGAATAATTATATTCTTTGTAAGGCGTATAATACCTGAATTCAAGCCCGGTGCTAAGGTTTAAATTGTTGTAAAACACCCCCTCATAAGCCAGCCTGTTGCGGGTATAGATAAACGGTACTTTAATGGGCGCCGCTCCATCCGTTTGCTGAAATGTTATATCCGCATACCAGTTCCATCTTCTGGTTAGCTTCGTCTTCCTGGACAGGCTAACCTGCATAAGATTGATCACCTTGCTATACTGCGCTGTTTTGTAAAAACCGGTAAAATAAATATAGTTCGTAATTAAATAATTGGCCACAGCCAAACTGATAAAAGGGTTATCCGCCGAAGCTTTTAAGCTGGTGATATTTTCTTTTTTGTAGTTGCCGGTATTGCCAAAATTAAAAGAGGAATTGGTATTGTAAATATAAGATGGGCTCCTGCTTACATTATTAAAAGACAGGCGGACATTGCCCAGTTTTTTATTAATTATCCGGCTAAGCGTGGCATACGCGCTGTAATCGGCATTGTTGAAACCGGCCAGATAAAAATCGCCCTTTGCCAAAATATCCCAAAGCCTGTTTCTAGTTTTGTTGCGGTACTCACCATGCAAAACGATGTTGTAATAATTTTTACTTCCCCCGGCGAATGTACCGGTCATGTTCTCCAGCCTTGCCCCTGCTGACAGGAACTGCGCCGCGTTTTTTGTATCCGGGAATTGCACCAAAGAAAAATCATTGGTAACCACTTTCCATTTATCCGTTACAATGAATGAATCAATGCTTCTTCTTAAAGCCGTGTCGTACCATCTTTGATATAGCACGGAATCCGCCACTATATCCTTAAACTGGTAGCTATACGTGTTGTAGGTAAAGGTGTGTTGAAAACGAAGTTTCGGATAAAAGAGGTACTCCGTGGTGGAGTCATTTATCGCGACGGAATCTTTTTTACCAATATCATAGGTTTGCCGCAGAAAGAAAGTAAACTCTTTGTAAATATTCCCCGTGTTCACGGAAGATTTAAAGGGATTGGGTTGTATGGCAGCTTCACCACCCAAATTAACCGGTATTGTAAAACGCCTGGAAAAATTTTTGTCATATAAAAGGCTGTCATATTTCACACCGCCGTTCTCCGAATTTTTTACGGTATTGCCAAGCAGGGTAAAAAAGGCGGCATAGCGCTTTCGCATACCCTGGTAATTGCTGAACAACCTGTAATTATTTTGGTTGGTATTTTGCGTAACAAAAAATCCGGGAGAAGAGATAAGCCGGTACTCAAATCCAAAGTTAAGATTGGGCCGTGGGTTTTGGGTGTGCAAAACCTTTATCATTTGTTCTTTGCCCGAAGCCAACTGGTAACCAAGCTGGGTGAAAGGTTTGGTAGTTTTAAAGAACCGCGTATTTTCCAAAGTAAACTTGTTAATATCAAAAGCATGAAAACCGGCATCCCAGCCCGGCTTTATAAATGGCGAAAAGATAAGCGGGTAACTGGCAGCGCCATTATTGCCCAGGTATTGCTGATCGGCAGGTTCAGAAAAATATTTATAAAAATCATTGATGCTGGTATCAAGCTGAACACTTCGGATGGAATCAAGATACCGGAAAATAATGGTAATGGAATCCTTCGCATCATCCCTGTGTTCAAATCCAAGGTTATCTTTTTTTGAGCTGGTATCACTGGTTTGATTGCCGGATCTGTTGCCTGAATTGCCTCCCCTGTTTCGGAGGATATTCCCCCCTGGAATTTGTGCGAAAGCAAATTGCAGCGCCATCAAAAACAAAAATGTAAATACTAATTTATACATTCACTACAATTGAGCAATCAGTTCTTTAAACAGGTAAGTAAGTTTCGGCTCCGCGTTACCGGCAGCTTCCAACACTTCGGCATGCGTAATTTTATTTTCTTCCTCCCTGATACCAATATCCGTTATCACACTCATGGCAAATACAGCGATACCCAAATGTACCGCTGCAATCACTTCAGGCACGGTACTCATTCCCACCGCATCGCCACCTATTGCCTGCAACAATTTATATTCCGCCCTTGTTTCAAATGTGGGCCCAGTTACGCCGCAGTACACGCCTTCCTTCACATCCATATTTTTAGCGGCGGCGATTATTTTGACTTTATTGATGAGGGCTTTATTATAGGGTTCGCTCATGTCCGGAAAACGCGGCCCAAATTCATCTATATTTTTTCCTATCAAAGGATTTGAAGAAAATAAACTGATATGGTCCTTTATCACCATCAGGTCGCCTACTTTAAAACCACTATTGATGCCCCCCGCCGCATTGCTGAGCAAAATGGTTTCTATACCCAAATATTTCATTACCCTTACAGGAAACACAACTTCCGCTGAAGTGTATCCCTCATAGTGATGAAAACGTCCCGCCATTGCCACTACTTTCTTTCCACCCATTTCACCAAAAATCAATTTGCCGCTATGGCCTTCTACAGTGCTCACCGGAAAATGCGGGATATCGCCGTAAGCAATTTCTTTTTCTATTTCCATTTCTCCGGTAAAGTGCCCAAGGCCGCTTCCCAGCACAATCCCAACGGATGGCGCTACATTGTAAACGCTTCGGATATAAGATACGGCTTCGTTAATTTTGGTTATCATATTTTAAAATAAATTATAAAAAAAAATTGTCAGCAGCAATCATACCTTATTTAAATTACTGATGATGCGTATTGAATAATCAGTGTGTATTCAAAACTGTTTTGCAAAGAAAGTAAACTATAACCAAGGATGGAATAAAATAATGGTAAAAAATGCGCATGTATTTTAAACAACATCATTTACAATGTGTTATTATTTTCCGATTTTTCCCATTCTCCCTTAGGGGCAACAGGCATTTTAAAAGAATTATTGAATTTCAATGAAGCCCGCATTGCTACAATTTTGCAGCAAAATAAAATCGGCTCAATCAAATTTGCCGCACCATTTCTTAAAGGTTGCCATCACTAACTATGAGTCTTGAAATAGTTAAAGGTTATAAAATGTTGGCAACACCGGACGTTGCCCCTGAACGACAATTTTCGATACTCCCAAAAAATTAGCACTTATTTTTTGGCTTATACTTTCTTACCTTCGTTAAAATTTTTTATACGATGAATCTTCACGAATACCAGTCAAAAGAACTGCTTAAAAAATATAATGTACAGGTGCAGGAAGGCATTGCCTGCAATACCGCTACTGAAGCGGAAGACGCCTACAGACAAATACATTCTCAATACGGCAGCAAGTTTGCCGTTGTAAAAGCACAAATCCATGCCGGTGGACGTGGTAAAGGCACCATCAGGGGAACCGATCAACGCGGTGTAGCTGTAGGCAAAAACGCGGAAGCGGTAAAACTAATAGCCCAGAATATTATTGGCGGCACTTTGGTAACCGTTCAAACCGGGCCTGCAGGTAAAATGGTGAATAAAGTATTGGTTGCCCAGGATGTATATTACGAAGGCGCTAACCCCGTGAAAGAATTTTACCTGTCCATTTTATTAGACCGGGCAAAGGGACAAAACGTAGTGATGTACAGCACCGAGGGCGGTATGAACATTGAAGACGTGGCACACAACACACCAGAAAAAATATTTAAGGAATGGGTTTATCCCGGTGGCCTGTTGCAGGCTTTCCAGGCCCGCAAAATAGCCTTTAACCTTGGACTTAGTGGAGAAGCGTTTAAAAATTGCGTAAAATTCGTAACCAATTTATACAAAGCCTATATTGGCCTGGATTGCAGTATGCTGGAAATAAATCCACTATTTAAAACAAGTGATGATAAAATTATAGCGGTGGATTGTAAAATGAATGTAGATGACAATGCGATCATCCGTCATCCGGAAATTGCCTCACTGAGAGATCTTACAGAAGAAGAACCTACGGAAATAGAAGCAGGAAAATACAACCTGAACTTTGTAAAATTGGATGGTAACGTTGGTTGTATGGTTAATGGCGCCGGCCTTGCCATGGCTACCATGGATATGATTAAATTAAGTGGTGGCGAGCCTGCCAACTTCCTGGATGTGGGCGGCACGGCTAATGCCGAAACCGTGGAAGCAGGTTTTCGCATTATATTAAAAGACCCCAAGGTAAAAGCTATACTCATTAATATTTTTGGTGGCATTGTCCGCTGCGACCGGGTAGCCCAGGGTGTTATTGATGCGTATCAATCCATAGGCAATATAGATATTCCGATTATTGTCCGCCTGCAGGGAACCAATGCCGATGTAGCTAAAAAATTAATTGATGAAAGCGGCCTTAAAGTAGAAAGCGCAATCTTGCTGAGCGAAGCGGCAGCGCTCGTGAATAAAGCCGTGGCATAAATTACTGACATCGTAAATAAAAAAATCCCATCTGTATGTAACGGATGGGATTTTTTTTATGGCGTGCTTTTGATGTTGGAAAGTTATTACTAATACTATTATCAGAATTACCACAAATCAGTAAAAGAATTTCTTATCCCTTTTTATTTGCTTTATACCTCATATCCGCTGTGCCATCTTTTTTTACCGGGCCTTTCTCTTTGGTTACAGTGGTTTTGAATCGTTTATCCGGGGTACCGTCCTTCTTTAATACCACTCCCTGGGTTGTTGTGGTTTTTGTGTTAACCACTGTGGTAGTTTTTACTGCTGGTTTGGTTACAGGCTTGACTGTAGTAACAACGGGCTTTTTAACTACTGGCTGAACTGTTGTTGCAACCGGGGTTACAGGTTTGGCCTGCGTTACTTTCTTTTCCACTTTTTTGGTAGTTGCAGGAGCTACCACTTTTTGAGCAGTCGTGAAACTGATAAATCCAATCATCATTGCCACTCCAAGAATTAATTTTTTCATTGTCGTAAAATTTTAGATGTAAAACTGTTTATTTAATTAATAATGAATTACAAATGTATTGCCACTTTGATACGGGCCTGGTTAATTAACAACCGGTTAACCACGGCAAAAAATATAACAATAAGTACTAATGGAAAAGTATATCAGGCTATGAATTATTCACCATCTTCCATTCCGTTATTTTGATTAACCTCCGTTTAACCTATGTATTTAGATACATGCTGAAAATTGTCTGCACCTTTGCATTAACATTTGTTAACAAGCTAATCTTTTATGCGCTCAGCTACACTTAAATGGATCATTCTTTTATCAACGATTCTAATTGGATTATTGGTATCAGTGCAGTTGTTCTGGCTAAATAAGATTTATAATTATGATCAGAAAGAATTTACAACGAGTGTAGTAAAAAGCATCCGTGGTGTTTACGAGGATTTACAATTAAGTGATTCATCGGGGCCGCAATTGCAAAAACTGATAGAACAACCCAACATCAATACTTTCCTGTTCAAGATTGACAGCATACCTCCAAAAGATACTTTGAAAAATTCCATTTTGAATAACCTGGAAGACTTCGGTGTTTTCACGGATTGCAAAGTGGTGTTGTATGATGACAGTACCCACCGTATTGCCTACCAATTATATCTTCCATCGGCGGCATCCAGGCATCCGGATAACAGTGGAATGGATCTTCCACTTTATAAAAACAACTATGCCTACATTCAATTATATTTTCCCCACCGAAGCCAATACATATTGAGTTCGATGTCGTGGTGGATTGTTTCAAGCATACTTTTATTATTAATTTTAATCGCATTGGGCTTTAGCATGTTTCATTTGTACAGGCAAAAATTCTTGAATGAGGTACAAAACGATTTCATAAGAAATGTAACCCACGAATTTCAAACGCCGCTTACTACGCTGATGGTAGGACTTGATGCCATCGCCAAACCTTCTATTATTGGTTACCCCGAAAAACTCGAAAAATATACGAGGCTTATGCAGGGGCAAACCGCCTATTTGAAACAGCATATAGAAAACCTGATGAAAGTATTGAAGGCCGAGGCAAACGGATTAGTGGTGGAAAAAGAACCAATAGCGCCAAATGAATTAATAAAAAAAGCGGTGATGCAGTTAAATGTAAACATCGAAGAGAAGAATGCCAAGGTGGAACTTTTGCTGGAACAAAATAATACAACGGTAGAGGCCGACAAAAGCAGTTTATATGTAGCAGTTTTAAATTTGATTTCGAACGCATTAAAATATTCCGCCAACCCAATAATTATCATTGAAACAAAATCCATCAATGGAACGTACCATATTTCAGTAAAAGACAATGGTATTGGCATAGAGGAGCAATACCAAAAAAAATTGTTCCGTAAATTTTACCGTGTGCCTACCGGCGATGTACACAATGTAAAAGGCCTTGGACTTGGGTTATACTTCGTAAAAAAAGTAATAGATGAAAACAAGGGCACCATCCATGTAAAAAGTATAACAGGCATAGGGTCGGAATTTATCATTGAACTTCCCGCACATTAAAATCAACTTATCATGCAAACAACTAAGGCAACTATTTTATTCGCGGAAGACGACAGCAGCCTTGCGTTTATAGTAAAAGACACACTGGAAGACGAAGGCTATAAAGTAGTACACTGCGCAGATGGACAAACGGCCATAGATACTTTTGATAAATCAAAATTCGACATCTGCCTGCTGGATATTATGATGCCCAATAAAGATGGTTATGCGGTAGCGAAAAAAATACGGCAACAATCAGACGTGATGCCCGTACTTTTCTTAAGTACGAAAAACCAGGAAGAAGACAGATTGAAAGGATATGATACAGGTGCCGATGATTACATTGCCAAACCCTTCAGCATGCCGGAATTATTAAAAAAAATAGAAGTATTTTTACGCCGGAGCAAAAAACTACACTCCGAAACGATTGAAGATTTCGCCATAGAAAATATCCTTTTCTCCTTTGTTAATTTAAAAATCATTACCCCCAATGAATCATTTAACATTACCCAAAGAGAAGCCGACCTATTAAAGTTTTTTTGCGAAAATCAAAACAAAGTCGTTAAAAGGGAAGAAGTGTTGATTAATGTGTGGGGCAAAGACGATTTTTTTCTGGGCAGGAGTATGGATGTATTTATAAGTAAACTCCGAAAATATTTAAAATCCGAACCCGGAATCGTAATAGAGACCATTCATGGGATTGGCTTCAGGTTTACGGTGCCAAAGGCTGTTTAGTTTT
>JAVHOI010000400.1:0-7484 GCA_036169975.1 Ferruginibacter sp.
AAAGTTTTTAATATCCATAGCATCTTTACTTACAAAATGGATGATCCTTTCCACTACCTGTGCCGGGCAATTGATATTGACGCAACGCCAAACCGCTTCCTCTGCGGGTTTAAATAAGGGATGATTACACACGGGGCATCCAGTGGGGAAATGAATATCCCTTTCAATACCAGTCCTTAATTCATTAAATGATTTTACAATCTGGGGTATCACATCACCACTGCGTTCTATTAAAATAGTATCGCCCAGCATCAGGTTTTTTTCTTTGATGTATTCTTCATTATGAATGGAAATACTGGTTACGGTAACGCCACCAACCTGCACCGGTGCTATTTTGGCCACAGGGGTTACCGCACCTGTCCGGCCCAACTGGAATTCTACTGAAAGTAATTTACTGGTGGCTTGTCTCGCCTTAAATTTAAAGGCGATTGCCCAACGGGGATGGTGAGACGTCATCCCCAGCCTTTCCTGAAGGCCAAGGTCATTTACTTTTATTACCATACCGTCTATTTCATAAGGTAGCCCATCCCTTTTGGCTTCAAATGCTTTCACATGGCCTATCACGCTGTCTATGCCTTTCAGCACTGCCATTTCTTTTTTAGGGCTTCTAAAACCCAGGTTCCAAAGCATTTCAAGCATACCGGCATGTGTAACCGGCTGGGGATTATTTTGTTGCCCTTTATTGAGCAGCCTGAAGTTAGTTGCGGTGGCATAACTTACATGGTACAAAAAAGCTTCCAGGTTTCTCCGGCCAACTTCCGCCGTATCTTTCATGCGTAAAGAGCCTGCAGCCGCGTTTCTTGGATTGGCGAATGGCGGGATACCCTCTTCTATCAGCCTTTCGTTGTATGCTTTAAAATTATTTTTATTAATCAGTACTTCACCTCTTATTTCTATTTGATCAATGCCATAGCTGTTGAATTTCGCGGATAACGGCACGGATTTTATCTGCTTTGTATTAAGGGTTATTTCATCCCCCACTACACCATCCCCCCTTGTAGCTGCACGGGTCAGCAGGTCACCTTCATAAATTAATGAAATACTGGCGCCATCAAATTTAGGCTCTACACAATATTCAATTTCATCAAGGCCCGATAATTCCCTGGCTTTTCTATCCCAATCCAGCAAGTCCGCGGCATTATAAGAGTTTTCAAGAGACAGCATCGGCACGAGGTGTTGTACCTTGGGGAAATCATTTACCAAACCCACCCCTACTCTTTGCGTGGGCGAATCGGGTGTAATTAAGGAGGGGTTCCCCTTTTCAATTTTTTGTAATAATTTATACAATGTATCATATTCGGAATCGCTGATGAGGGGGTCGTTTTGTACATAATACCGGTATTCGTGAAACCGGAGAACATCCCTTAGTCCTTCAATATTGGCGGTTTCTATTTCGGCAATGTTACCTGCGTTAACAGATGACAGCCATTCAGCGGTTTTTTGCTGAAGCCCTTTTGTTATTTGTTGCTGATCCATAATTGATTTACCGCTTCAAAGTTAAAAATAATGAACACAGCTTTATTATATTTCGGGATATGATTTTATTTATTCTTAAAAAACCGGATCACTTTTCTTTTTAACTATCGTTCTGAATAATTTTATTATTTTATCAGGACTAAGAAAGAACAAACTTTTTGTTGAATGTAGATCCTATGGATTTTAATAGTAATGTCAAATGAATTTATAAAATAGTGAGTTGGCAAACAGTAGTAAACGGGGGCATTAAAAAAAATAAAACAAACAATTTTTTTGCGATCTGCGATAATGTGTTTAATTTACACATTAAATATCGCTGTATGAGAAAAGTTTTCTTTTTACTTAGTATCCTTTTATATTTTTCAGGTGTGGATGCCCAGTTACTTTCATGGTCTCCACAGTTTCCTAATGACAATTCAACAATAACAATAACAGTTGATGCCACTAAGGGCAATCAGGGTCTTATGGGGTATGCAGGAACCGTATATATGCACCTTGGATTAATTACCAACTTAAGCACAAACAATACCGATTGGAGATACGTGCCAACTACCTGGGGATCTACCACTGCGCCAGTTGCTACATCACTGGGTGGTAATAAATGGTCATTTACCCTTACCAATCCAAGGGCTTATTTTAATGCTGGTTCGGGGGGTGTGCCAGCCGGAGAAACTATCCTGAGGGTAGCCTTGCTTTTTAGGGATGGGGCAGGAACTAAAGTGCAAAAAAATTCGGATGGCAGCGATATGTATGTGCCCATATATGCGGCAGGTGGCAACTATATCCAGTTTACCCAGCCATTTATAATTCCAACTTTTAATTTGACAAATGAAACGGTTACAACTACTGTTGGCCAACAAGTACCCGTTACTGCGGTAGCTTCAACAACTGGCGGAACATTAAACTTATATTTCAATGGTACGCTAATTAATGGCCCGGTAACCGGAACGGCTCTTATTTCAGGAAACCCAACTATTGCCAGCACAGGTAACCAGCGAATTGTTGCGGAGTTGATTGTGGCGGGAATAAGTTATTATGATACCATTCAGTTTTATTTGCCACCAGCCAACACTATTTTATCGCTTCCTGCGGGCGTAAAGGAAGGGATCAATTATTGGCCGGGATGCGATTCCGTAACACTTGTATTGTATGCGCCTAACAAAACCAATGCGGTTGTTTTAGGTGATTTTACGAATAATAACTGGGTACCACAAACGCCATTTCAAATGAACAAAACCCCTGATGGGAATTATTATTGGCTAACCGTTCATGGGCTAACCGGAGGTACTGAATACGCATTTGAATACCTGGTGGATAACACCATTTACATAGCGGATCCCTATTCGGAAAAAGTACTTGATCCCTGGAATGATCAATATATTCCGGCAGCAACTTATCCCGGACTTAAACCGTATCCTTCCAATACCAATGTTTCTTCTGGAACCAACGGAATTGTAAGTGTGTTACAAACCTGTGCCACTCCATATAACTGGCAGGTAACCAACTTCGCGAAACCATATAAACGAAATTTGGTTACGTACGAATTATTGGTACGGGATTTTGGTGATGCCCGTAATTATCAAATGCTGATTGATACCTTCAGTTACTTTAAAAGGCTAGGCATTAATGCCATTGAACTGATGCCGGTGAATGAATTTAACGGAAATGAAAGCTGGGGATATAACCCTACATTTTATTGCGCACTGGATAAAGCTTATGGAACAAAAAATAAATTTAAAGAGTTTGTTGACCTGTGCCACAAAAATGGAATTGCGGTAATACTTGATGTGGTATATAATCAGCTTGACGCTTTTAATGCGCCTGAAGGCAAATTATACTGGGATGCGGTGAACAACAGGCCCACAGCGAATAACCCCTGGCTCAATGCTGTAGCCCCCCATCCTTATAGTGTTTTTAATGACCTTAACCACACCTCCACCGCTACTCAATATTGGGTAGAGCGGGCATTGGGATATTGGATAAGCGAATATAAGATAGATGGCTACCGCATTGACCTTGCAAAGGGATTTACTCAAACACCTTCAACCACTAATACCGTAGAAGACTTTGACGGAACACGGGTAGATAATTTGACAAGGTATTATGATTATGTAAATCAGAACTTCCCCGGTACATACATGATCCTGGAATTTTTAGGGCAACAACGTATGGAAGAACAAATATATTCCACCATCGGGTTTATGCTATGGGGTAATAATAATCAAACTTATAACCAGGCTACCATGGGGTATGCCACCAATTCGGATTTCTCTAAAGTGGTTTATAATAGCAACCAGGAAGCCTTTTCAATCCCATCGGAAATGGGCTATATGGAAAGCCATGATGAAGAAAGGCTAATGTACAAGAATCTTCAGTATGGTAATAGTTCCGGTGGTTATGATGTAAAAACATTGGCGACCGCCCTTGAAAGGCAAGCCGCGGCTGCGGCGGTTTTCTTTACGGTACCCGGCCCAAAAATGTTTTGGCAATTTGGGGAAAGGGGATACGATATCCCTTTAAATTTTGGCGGTTCCAATGTTTCCAATAAACCTCCGCATTGGGAGTATATGGCTGATGCCAACCGGTTAAAATTGTGGAATGTTTACTCGAAGCTGATCAACCTTCGATTATCAAACCCGGCTGTTTTCAACAATACGGTATTCCCTTATGAATTCTACGACAATGGTGGTTTGTTCAAGCGTTTCCAGATAGCGGATACCGCTGCAAGTGGAATGCGTGTTACTGTTGTCGCCAATCTTGATGTGGTGCCTCAAACCCGTAGCATTACTTTTCAAACTGCCGGTAACTGGTATAATTACCTGGGCAATGGAACAGGTGCAGGCATTAACGGAACATCGGGCAATACATTTAATCTTGCGTCTGCAAATCAAAGCATTACTTTGCAACCGGGCGAGTACCATGTTTATATTTATCAGCCTTCCAATATTTATACATTTATTGGAAGTGGCAATTGGAATGATGCCGCTAATTGGATTTACAACACAATGCCCCCTACGCCGTTACCTTCGGGATCTGAAATTATAGTAAGCCCGCAATCGGGAGGTGAATGTATTTTGAATACCCCGCAAACGATTGGACCGGGTGCCGGTTTTACGGTGATAGCTGGTAAAATTTTCAGGATACCAGTAAATTTAAATATTAAATAACAGGAACATGATAGCAGGAGAAAAAACGAAAGGAGCCAAGAGTATTAAAACATTACAGGTAATCCAGTCGGAAGTAGAAAACACCAACCGCATCGCATTATCCGTGGATTGTATAATATTTGGTTTTGATGAATCCAAATTAAAAGTGTTGCTTATACGAAGCGACCTGAAAAAGTATTCAGGCAAATGGTCGTTATTGGGCGACCTGGTTTTTCCAAGCGAAGACCTTGATGCAGCAGCTTACAGGATTTTAAAACAAAGGACGGGCCTGAGTGATGTCTATCTTGAGCAGGTAAACACTTTCGGAAAAGTTAACCGGCACCCTGCGGGAAGGGTGGTCACGGTAGCTTACTGCTCGCTCATCAACGTGCAGCATCACAAGCTTAATATCCTGGACAACGAACTTCACTGGCATGATATAAAAAATGTAACGGACCTGGCTTTTGACCACCAGCAAATATTTGATACCTGCCTGAAGCAGTTGCAAAAGAGAGTGCAGGAGCATCCTTTGGGATTTAATTTATTGCCCAAAAAATTTTCCTTAAGGGACCTTCAGAATTTATATGAAGCGATACTGGATGTGAAAATGGACAGGCGGAATTTTAGAAAAAAATTCTTTTCCATGGATTTTTTGGTTGACCTGGATGAAATGGAACAGGATGTGCCGCACCGCCCGGGAAAATTATACAAGTTTAATTTTGAAAAATATGAGAAGGGAAAGAAGAAGTGGGTGGGGATTGATTTTTAAATCTAAAATGGGTCAATTTTTTAAATTATGGGTGCAGCGAAGCAAAACTATTTGATGTCATATAAGCACAATGATTGTATTTAAGTTGGTTTGACGAGCTAATTTTTTTTTCTTCAAAAATATTTATTAACAAATATTTTTTTTATAAAAAAACATCCTATATTGTGTAATTATTACACATTTGATTGTGTAAAAAATACACTTTATTAAAAAACCTTTATTTTCACAATGATAATGGTTGTTATATGAAATAAAACGAAAATGCCTGCTTATGGGAAGAGACGCTTTTTATTAATATTAAAAGATCCATTCTTACTCCATACATTTTTTCCAATATTTCCCCGGCCATTTTAAAAAGAAAAATTTCACAAATGAAAAAGAACATGCAAAGCTTTTGCAAATTTCTCCTGCAAACGATTGCGATCCTCCTGCTATCTGTGGCGGCGATGGCGCAAAATGTGGTTTCCGGTAAAGTGACCGATTCAAATGGGTCACCCGTTCCCGGGGTTACTGTTTCTGTTAAAGGAACCCTAACCGCTACCCAAACACTCAGTGATGGTACTTATAAAATTACCACCCCTTCAAACGCTGCTACTTTGGTTATTACCTCTGTAGGTTTTGCGAGGCAGGAAGTACCCATTACCGGTACAACCTTAAATGTGAGCCTCACTACAAGTGGCAGGGATTTAAATGAGGTGGTAGTTGTCGCTTATGGAACCCGCAAAAAGAGTGACTTAACAAGTGCGATTACTTCAGTTTCAGCCAAAGATTTTCAAAAAGGTTTTATTCCTTCTTCCGAACAATTATTGCAGGGAAAGGTTGCCGGGCTGCAAATTACATCCGGGGGTGGAGCCGCAGGTGGTGGAAGCACCATCCGGATTCGTGGGGGGGCTTCAATTAATGCAAGCAATGACCCATTAATAGTTATTGATGGCGTGCCGGTTGATAATAATAATTTACCAGGTTCAGCTAATTTATTAAATACAATTAACCCTAATGATATTGAATCCATGAGTGTATTGAAAGATGCCTCCGCAACAGCGTTGTACGGTTCAAGGGCATCGAATGGGGTAATCATTGTTACTACAAAAAAGGGAACAAAAGGTAAAATAAAATTCAACTTTAATACCCAATTTTCCGCAGGTTCGGTTGCTAAAGAAGTAAGTGTGCTTACAGGCGATCAGATAAGGAGCATTATAAATGCGGATGCTGCCGCTACAGGAAATAATACGTATAAGAGCCTACTTGGTACCGCGAATACTAACTGGCAGAATCAAATTTACCAGACCGCAATCGGTAATGACAATAACCTTAGCGCAAGCGGTGCAATCGGAAATTTCCCCTTCCGGATTTCATTAGGGTATTTAAATCAGGATGGGATTTTAAAAACAGACCATTTTAACCGGTTTTCTTCCGCTTTAAATTTATCCCCTAAATTTTTTGATGATCATCTTACGGTGAACCTTAATGTAAAATATTCTTCTACAAATAACAGGTTTGCCAATCAGGGTGCGGTAGGCGCAGCGGCTTCATTCGACCCTACGCAAAACGTAAATGATGCTTCTCATGGGGGCAAATGGGGTGGTTATTATGAATGGCTACAGCCTGGTACCACTTTACCTATTGATTTGGCTACCCGCAATCCATTAGCTCTATTAGCTTTAAGGCATAACACCTCCAATGCAAGCAGGATTATTGGTAATGTGCAGTTGGACTATAAGCTTCACTTTTTTCCTGACCTGCATTTACAGGCAAACTTTGGTGTAGATAGCGCAAGAGGCAGTGGTAATGATAACAGGGATTCTATTATGGCAACCGATTATCATACGGCCGGAAGATACGCTTATTACAAACAGAATAAGAGTAATACTTTAGCCGAAGTTTCTTTATTTTACACAAAGGAAATAAAGAGTATAAAAAGTAAAGTTGATGTTTTGTTCCTGCATGGTTATCAGGATTTCAGAACTAATGTTTTCAACTTCGCAAATTATGGACAAAATAAAGTTGTAATAGCAAATAGTGTCCCTACTTACGCTACTGACAAACCTGAGTACCGCCTTGAATCTTATTTAGGCCGTTTAAATTATTCGTAT
>JAVHOI010000401.1:0-1603 GCA_036169975.1 Ferruginibacter sp.
TGGAAAAGTATTCTAAGGCAGTGGTCGGTGAGGACACCGACCACGGAGACAAAAAAGACAACAAAGCCCCAACTTGGTGCAAGCGGCTCTTCAAATTAGAAAGTTGTTTTTAGCTTAAGGATGTCGGGCGGGTAAATGAGCGTTAGCAATCCTTGTGCCACCTTGCAAGCTATCAAACAAAAACATTGCACCATCAGTTATAAAAGCTGGTGATTTTTTATGCGTAAGTTTTTTTAGTTTTGCTGTCTCTGATCACAGCATTAGCGAGGAAAATAAGTTTGTCCCTGTGCCACAGTAAACGGTAGCAAATTAAAAAGTAGTAAA
Source organism: Ferruginibacter sp. (assembly GCA_036169975.1). Classification (GTDB taxonomy): domain Bacteria; phylum Bacteroidota; class Bacteroidia; order Chitinophagales; family Chitinophagaceae; genus Ferruginibacter. Next base: position 325 of record JAVHOI010000401.1, read on the forward strand.
ACCTTCAAATAAAAAAAGTTGGTGGTTTTTTTATGTTACAGTGTATGGGGATTAATACAAGTAAGTCCGGCAATATTATTAAAGTCGGAAGTATTCCGGGTAATAATAACCAAGCCATAAACCAATGCAGTAGCGGCTATAATAGCATCACCTAATTTTATTTTTTTAATTCTTCTTAGTTCAATGGTTTTTTGCGTAACAGCATCATCTAATGGAAATATAGTTGCAGAAGATAGAAACTCTTCCAGCAATTGCATCTTGGCAGGTGCATCATTGTAACCCAGTACTTCAATTTTTACAACAACCGAAGTATTAAAGGCGGTATTGAAAATATTTTCTACAAAAGCAGTTCCATTACCGGGGATAAGGTTGGAAGTGTAATCAATGATCATATTGGTATCCATTAAAAATCTCTGTCCCATTCGTTTCTGGCTTGTTTGATGTAGTTATTAAATTTTTCACCTTCTTCTTTAGAAAAAATGCCTTTGTATTTAGCCGCATTATTTGGCGTTGCTTTTTTTTCTTCTTCAACCAGTTCATCCACGGCATACACTAAAACTTCTATTTGCCTGCCCACATAATTTTGTGGCACCATTATAGAAATGTTTTGTTGCTGCGGTGTTACGAGTGTACGTACCATAGTTTTATTATTTATAAGCCACCCTGGCTTTTGCGTCACGAATGTAAGTGTCAATAAGATTAAAGAGAACGGATTTTGTATTGCCATCCAACACCTGAATTTCTTCAATGCGTTTTACGGTATCGTTATCATAAGTGGAGTGCTTGCCTTCCCCCAGCAGGTAATCTACCGGTACATCAAATACTTTGGCAATTTTAAAAGCCATCTCAATAGAAGGGCTGTTTTCGTTTCTTTCATATTTGCCAATGATATCCCTGGAGGCTTCAATGGCTTTGGCCAGTTCGCTTTGTGACCAGTTTTTTCGTTTGCGTAGTTCTATTATTTTATCTCCGATGTTAAGCATGTTACACTAAAGACTATTGTTTTAAAGCCTTTGATACAAATTTAGTGTACTTTTTTCTACAAAAAAAGAATGCGTTATTTGTTAAACTGCTTAATACCTTCTGCCTCCGTGGTTGGTTTGTACTAAAACATCTTACTCTCCGAGGTCGGTGTCCTCACCGACCTGTAGCTAATTGAATTATCTTGTTATAAAAAAAATGCAGGCAAAAGATTTCAAATACAAAGGACACCGAAATTCATAGACGGAATTGAATGAAGTTTATTTTTGGACAATCACGGTTAATAAATGGCAGCATT
>JAVHOI010000402.1:0-1600 GCA_036169975.1 Ferruginibacter sp.
TAAAAGTTTCTTCCGCTTTAAAACGTTCCTGCGCCGCGATGACGCCCTTGCCCAGCATATATTTTTTGGAAACAGTATCATAATGCGCAAACGAAGCCATAAAATCTGCAGTCGCAAAAACAAGTTTTTTGTATTTATTCAAAGTTTGCACGCTCCTGCTTTGGTTATAGCAAAGCTCCGCGAAGGTTATAAAGTGCGGCTGTTGCCATATTAAAAAAGCGCCAATGGAAGACGGGCTTTCTTCACCAGCATTGTCGGTCATCTTTTGCCAACGAAGCCCATCATAACCCTGCCGCCTGGCAATGGCAAAAGCTTTATTGGCAACATTCTTATACCACCGCATACTTTTCTCCAGCAATTCTTTTCTGCCCCATAATGCAAAATGGATCCCGTGCCACCAGTGCATTTCAAGATGCGGTTTGCCATACCAGCTATTATAGGTCAAACCGGTTTCCTGTGGCGGATAATTGCCCGAGCACTGCAGCTTAGTAAGGTATTGCGATAAAATAATTCTTCGTTCAAGTTCAAAAGCCCTTTTATCTTCACTTCCTGCAAAATCAACCGCAGCGCCGCTTTTCCAGAATTTTTCCCAGAGCTGTTTACTGTTTTGCCGCGTTTGGGTAAAGGTTGGTACGGATAATTTTTTTTGTTCTTCACTAAACAAAAAGGTTAATGCCAATTCTCTTTTATCAACTGAAGAAAAAGAAAAACCGTGATTTGGGTTTTCCTGTAACCGGATACTTTTTTGCCATTGAACCGATGTGTAATACGTAGTTGCATCAAGTGTATGTTTTATTACGGCTTTGCCGGAATTTTGAGACACAATAGCAGTGGTATGTTTATTTTCACCTGTGAAATTGGTGGCGACATCTTTCCAATCCCCGGTAGGATAAGGATACCGCAAAATAATTTTCAACCTTTTATGCAGCACCAATGCCGAAACTACTTTTACCGATATGGCATCCATATTTTGATGGCAATAAGTAAGAACGTCTATCGGGATTTCTTCCACAGTAAACCTGGAATGAATTTCACCGTTGTACATATTCAGTGACTGATGAATATTTTTTATGTCATCGACAGTAGCAACGGTTCCATCTTTTTTTATGATGCGAAAACCAATATTGGCAAGATGCAAACGATGTGGGTTTTGGCGAAACCAGTTAACGGCGTTTTTATTTCTTTCGGGCGTTTTCAGTTGAACGGAATAGCTGACATCCCTTCCGTTTAAATGATAATCCTTTAATGTTTCCCCAAAGCGAAAGTGGGCGGTGTCCCTAAAGCTATGCCAGCCCCATTCGCTTTGGGTGCCCAGGGGTACGCCTTTGGAATATGCGTCAGGAAAACTTTGCAGGCCGGTAACATCCACCGTAAATGCAAAAGCGCCATTGCCTACCGATAAAGAAGACAACGAATCAAACCTGGTATTGATAACCGTATGCCTTTCTACCAATTGTTTCCTGTTGATGGGTTGGGCAATTATTATTTTAGAACAAAATATCAGTAGAAAAACAAAAATATATTTTTTATACAAAGTCATTTTAATTGGTGTTGTGGATGGTTCAATTGAATCGCTTTCAATTTGCAAATAAACCTTTCC
>JAVHOI010000403.1:0-1281 GCA_036169975.1 Ferruginibacter sp.
ATTCTACCATTGTTTCAAAAGCCAGTTCCACACCCGACCTTACAAAAGCCACCATCAATAAACCATTATCAAAAAATTCCTGTTCCGCTATTTTCATATCACCCGCAGGTGTTTTTTCAAAAGCAGTTTCTCCGGTAGCCGCACGCCAGGTCAATAAATTTTTATCATTATTGGCCCAGTCTTCCATCATTGTTTTTGAAAATTCGCCACTCATGATATCATCCTGGTGCTTTTGAAATAAAGGCCGCATGATATCTTTCAATTCTTCTGATAATTGAAACGCTTTTATTTTAGCGGGATTGGAAAGCCTGTCCATCATGGCGGTAATGCCGCCCTGCTTTAAAGCTTCAGTAATTGTTTCCCATCCATATTGAACCAATTTGGAAGCGTATCCTTTATCAATCCCTTTCTCAACCATTTTATCAAAACTAAGGATAGAGCCGGTTTGCAATAATCCGCAAAGGATCGTTTGCTCGCCCATGAGGTCGGATTTTACTTCGGCCACAAAAGATGATTTCAACACGCCGGCCTTGTGCCCACCCGTGCCTGCGCAGTAGGCTTTGGCATATTTAAACCCTTTGCCTTCGGGATCATTTTCCGGATGCACCGCTATTAAAGTAGGCACACCAAAACCCCTTACGTATTCCGCCCTTACTTCGGAGCCGGGGCATTTTGGCGCTACCATTATTACCGTTATATCCTTGCGTACCTGCATCCCTTCTTCTACAATATTAAAGCCATGAGAATAGGAAAGTGTAGCGCCTTTTTTCATCAACGGCATGATGGCGGTTATTACTGCGGTATGTTGCTTATCCGGCGTAAGATTAATAACAAGATCCGCGGAGGGAATCAGTTCTTCATAAGTGCCTATTGTAAAATTATTTTCAGTAGCGCTTTTCCAGGATTGCCTTTTTGTGGCAATCGCCTCTTTGCGCAAAGCGTAGGTAATATCCAATCCGGAATCCCTGAGGTTCAAACCCTGGTTTAGCCCCTGGGCGCCGCAACCAACAATTACAATCTTCTTTCCTTTCAGTTCGTTGACGCCATCCGCGAATTCACTTTTGTCCATAAATTCACAAACACCCAATTGGTTCAGTTTTTCCCTAAGCGATAATGTGTTAAAATAATTAGCCATTTTTTGTTTACTGTTTTATGTTTATTGTTATTTGTTTATACGTACACCCGCTATTAAAGAGAGTCATGGAATTATTATGCTTATTAATCAATCCGGATTAAATAAAATTTTGTAACCAACATTTGTATTTCATGGCGGCATTGTTG
>JAVHOI010000403.1:1381-7436 GCA_036169975.1 Ferruginibacter sp.
TCCGGATTAAATAAAATTTTGTAACCAACATTTGTATTTCATGGCGGCATTGTTGTGTCACTCACTTTTACCGCATACCCATGAGCAACTCCCGCTCAATTGAAATCATTCTTTCTTTTACAAATATTTTTTAACCTAACTCTAAAAACTGCCACCATTTCCAAATGCTTATCGCCATAGGTTACCCCTTCGGGGAACAGGGGGCTTTACATGCTAAACACTTCTTCCTGCTGATTCAAAAATTCATTCTCAATCACTTCTTCACCAGGTGCATGTTGCTCAAATTCCTTAAGTTTTTCATGAAAACCCCGGCTCTCTTTTATGATAGCGATTCTTGCGCTACGTACGAATTCAATTAGCCCATAAGGCTCCAGGGCTTTTACCAATTTATCTGTTTCTTCCCGATGGCCTGTTGTTTCAAATACGATATAATCTTTTCTGATAGCTACCGCTCTCGCACCACACTCCCTTAATAATCTTTCTACTTTTACCTTGGCCGCTATTTCGTCGGCGGATACCTTATAAAGCGCCATCTCCTGCCATACAATTTCATCTTCGGTATTATAATAAACTTTCAATACCTCTACCTGCTTTTCAATTTGCCTGCACACTTTTCTTACCACTTCTTCGGTTTCATCTATCAGGATGGTAAAGCGGTGAATACCCTCTATTTCAGATGGTGAGGTATTCATGCTATCAATATTAATTTTTCTTCTTACAAAAATAATAGCGATGCGGTTGAGCAGGCCAATCTGGTTTTCCGTATAAACGGTTATGGTGAATTCTTTTTTCATGTTCTTAATTTTATTACCGGTTTAATTCATGAATTGTCAACTATCAATGGCGAATAAATATCCGTTTGTTGAATCTTATAAGGTTCATTAATGTCCCCTAATGGAATTTTGTACAAATGGCCCCGATTTTCGGGTTTAAAATAACACAAGATGTCAAACTGAAAAACAAATGTTTGTAATCAAAAAACTATTACCCGAATGAAATGGATCCATCAATTTATCATTCCTCATGACAATCTTATTTCCGCAACACTACACCCCTGCGGCACCATTGGGAATACATTGTTTTCCTTGCCAACCATTACTTCCAGTAAATAAGCGCCTTTGTGATTCAGCATTTTGCTCAACGCATCTTTAACCTGCTCCCTCTTTGAAATGCTTTGCCCTTCAATTTTGTATCCCTTTGCCACCATCACATAATCAGGACTGTCAATATCCACAAATGAATAACGCTTATCATGAAACAACTGCTGCCATTGCCTTACCATTCCCAGGAACTGGTTGTTAAGGATCAATATCTTTATATCAACTTCCGATTGCATGACGGTGCCCAATTCCTGTATCGTCATTTGAATGCCACCATCGCCAATAATGGCAACGACCGTGCGATGCGGGGCGCCGTATTTGGCCCCAATGGCTGCGGGCAATGCGAACCCCATGGTGCCTGCTCCACCTGATGTAATATTACTTTTACTTTCGTTGAACCTGGCATACCTGCAGGCTACCATCTGGTGCTGGCCTACATCGGTTACAATGATCGCATCTCCCTTGGTAAGGTCATTCAGCGCTTTTATTATTTCACCCATCGTTAATTCATCGCTTGTCGGGTTAAGCTCGTTTTTAATAACTACCTCAATTTCCTTTTTCGTAAACCCATTGAATTTCTTCAGCCATTCCACATGTTGTTTTTTGTCAATCAGCTTTGTTAGCAACGGCAGTGTCTCTTTACAATCCCCCCATACCGGAACGGTGGTTTTTACATTTTTGTCAATCTCCGCCGGATCAATATCAAGGTGGATTATTTTGGCCTGCCGGGCATATTTATCGAGCCTGCCGGTAACCCGGTCATCAAAACGCATTCCCACGGCTATCAATACATCGCATTCGTTGGTCAATACATTGGGCCCGTAATTACCGTGCATGCCCAGCATTCCAACATTCTGTGGATGACTGGTAGGTAAGGCGCTCAAACCCAAAATAGTCCAGGCGGCGGGTAGGCCCCCCTTTTCTATAAAGGCTTTAAATTCATTTTCCGCCTTTCCCAATATTACTCCCTGGCCAAAAATTACAAATGGTTTTTTTGCTTCGTTGATTAACCGGGCGGCCTTTTCAATATACTCCTTGCGAACAATTGGTTTGGGCCGGTAACTGCGTATAAACGTACACTTCGCATAACCGTGGTAATCGAATTTTTGCAACTGGGCATTCTTCGTAATGTCTATCAAAACGGGGCCTGGCCTGCCACTTCCCGCTATATGAAATGCCTTCGCTAAAACAGAAGGTATTTCCGTGGCGTCAGTAACCTGGTAATTCCATTTGGTTATTGGTGTGGTAATATTGATTACATCTACTTCCTGAAAAGCGTCTGTGCCTAACAGGTGTGCATACACCTGCCCTGTAATGCAAACCAACGGCGTACTATCAATCATCGCATCCGCCAAACCTGTGACAAGATTGGTAGCGCCAGGTCCGCTTGTCGCAAACACCACCCCTACCTTACCCGAACTTCTCGCATAGCCCTGCCCTGCGTGTATGCCCCCCTGTTCGTGCCGTACCAAAATATGTTTTATCCTGTCGTGATAATCGTACAATGCATCATAGATGGGCATGATAGCTCCTCCTGGATAACCAAAGATAGTATCTACACCTTCCGCTATAAAAGCATCGAGGACCGCCTGTGACCCCGTGATTTCTACACCCTTCGCCCCCGCTTCGGCGGAGAGCGGTGATACAGGCGCCGGCATTGAGGATTTTATTCGCTTATCTATGATTTCTAATGTTTCCATCATTCATTATTTTAGAAATTATTCTACCAGTTATTATAATATCCTTATAAAAAATTTAATAAAATCCATACTTAAATTCTCCGCGAACTTCTCCTGGAGGACGGTGAGATTATTCATCCGTTACGCAACCTTCACTTGCATCCTTCACATACTTTGCATACTTGAATAAAATCCCTTTGGTTGCTTTTAAGGCAGGTTTCTTCCAGTTTGCTTTTCGTTTGGCTATTTCTTCCTCCGATACTTTTAAGGTCATTAGTTTAGTGGCTATATTAATCTCGATGATATCATTATCTTCTACCAAACCGATCAACCCTCCATCAAATGCTTCGGGTGTAATATGCCCTACAACAAAGCCATGTGTGCCGCCACTAAATCTTCCATCGGTAATTAACGCAACACTTTTACCAAGCCCGGCGCCTATGATAGCGGAAGTTGGTTTCAGCATTTCGGGCATACCGGGCGCACCTCTCGGGCCTACATGCTTTATCACCACTACATCACCTGCTTTTATTTTTCCGCTATTGATGCCATTTATCAATTCGTATTCGCCATCGAACACCCTGGCCGGACCTTCAAATAATTCGCCTTCCTTACCGGAGATTTTCGCTACACTTCCCTTTTCGGCTAAATTGCCATACAGGATTTGCAGGTGCCCTGTTGCCTTGATTGGATGCGACACCGGGAGAATAACTTTTTGCGCATCAAAATCCAACTCCGGAACACCTGCTAAATTCTCTGCAACAGTTTTACCTGTTACTGTCAGGCAATCGCCATGCAAGAAACCTTGCTTTAATAAATACTTCATCAATGCCGGCACGCCGCCAATGTTATGAAGGTCTTCCATTAAATATTTACCGCTTGGTTTAAGGTCGGCCAATACGGGTACTTTATCACTTATTATTTGAAAATCATCCTGTGTAAAAACTAAATCCACGCTTTTGGCAATGGCTATAAAATGCAATACGGCATTGGTACTGCCACCTAAAGCCATGATGATGGTAACCGCATTTTCAAATGCTTTCCTGGTCATGATATCAGAAGGCTTAATATCCATTTCCATCAGGTGGCGGATAGCCTTACCGGCATTCAAGCATTCTTCTTTTTTCGCATCACTTAATGCGGGATTACTGGAAGAATAAGGAAGGCTCATGCCCAATGCTTCAATGGCACTGCTCATTGTGTTGGCCGTGTACATTCCACCACATGCGCCGGGCCCGGGGCAACTATGCATTACAATGCCTTTAAAATCCGCTTCATCCAAATTACCAGCCATCTTTTGTCCGAGCGCCTCAAATGCGGAAACGATATTGAGATCCTGCCCTTTAAAATGGCCAGGCGCAATGGTGCCGCCATAAACCATAATCGCCGGACGGTTTAACCTGCCCATGGCAATAATGGAACCGGGCATATTTTTATCACAACCCGGAATGGCAATCAGTGCATCATAATATTGGGCGCCGCAAACCGCTTCGATGGAATCCGCGATAATATCGCGGCTAACAAGCGAATAACGCATACCGGGAGTTCCGTTGCTTATTCCATCGCTTACTCCAATTGTGTGAAACATCAGTCCGACCATGTCGTTATCCCATACGCCCTGCTTTACTAATTTCGCCAGGTCATTGAGGTGCATGTTACAGGTGTTGCCATCATATCCCATACTTACTACGCCTACCTGGGGTTTGGCAAGATCAGCATCTGTTAATCCTATGCCATAAAGCATGGCCTGTGCTGCAGGTTGGGTTTCATCCTGCGTAATCGTTTTACTATACTTATTTAATTCCATGTTCCCGCTATTTTTCGTTGTGTCCATTATTTTATCCTATCGTTTTTTAAAAATTCATTACAAATTATTTCAGTTCCTCAACAAGCAAACTTTTTGCATTCTTAAGCGCCTCCTTCGTAGGAGGTGCCGAGATCCTTTCTATTACTTTATCTTTATAAGCCTCTTGTATTTGTTTTCCTAAACTGTCTTCCCATTTCTTTTTAAATGGAATATCATCAAAACTTTTCCACCCTATAATTTCGGCAGCGGTACCACAAAAAAACGCGGCATCGGCATATTTCAATTCACCGGTGGTAATTAATTTTTCTTCAACCGGTATATCCATTTCCCTGCATATTTCAAATACCGTCGCCCTGGTTATTCCGGGTAAAATATTTCCGGTGGATGGTGTAAATAAATGCCCGTCCTTTTCATAAAATACATTTGCGCCCGGCCCTTCAGCCACATAGCCGTTCATGTCGGTAAGCAATGCTTCATCATATCCATTCGCTTTTGCTTCCTGGCTTGCCAAAATAGAATTTACGTAATGGCCGGCTGCCTTTGCCGTAATCACAAACGCTTTGGGATTGGGCCTTTGAAAAGAAGATGTCATTACCCTTAGTAATTTTTCTCCCAAAAATGGCTGCATTTCCCAGCACTGGATAGTAATATAAGATTCGGTATTCTGAACGAAGCTCATATTGGCAGGCGCAAATACTACAGGACGGATATAGGCATCCTGTAAATTATTCCTTTTCAATATTTCATAAGTAGCGGCTATCAGTTCTTCCACCGTCCAATGAAAGGGAAGATTAATGGCTGCCGCGGAATTTTTTAAACGCTCATAATGTTCAGCTTCTTTAAAAATCTTCGTGTCACCATCGCTGGTTTTATAAGAACGGATCCCTTCAAAAACACTATAGCCATAATGCAATGACTGGCTATACAGATCCATTTTCGCATCCGCGGCTTTTACAATATCCCCGTTTAAATAGATCACTGTGTTTTCGTTATAATAAGTAGCCATAATTAAGAAGGTTTAAGTTTGATGGTTTAAGGCGTAAGGTTGGGGAACGTTTGGTATGTGCGCCCCACATTTACCCATATCATTTACCTATCTATTTTTATTAATTAATTTCATGCTGTATCTATCCTTACAAGTATTTAGGTCAACCTTCCACTATATCTTACACCCTGCACCTTCCACCTTCTTCTTTAAATGATCGTTGACTTCCTCAGCTCTATGTTTTCCTGGTTGATATCTCCGGATATCCTTCCGCTTACATAATCACAAACCAATTCGCCTACCGTGGAAGTAAAATAAAAATTGACCGGGTCAATATCTTTGGTAACAAATAAATGAGCGATCGTCCAATGTACCGCTTCCCTTACAAGTGCAGCTTCCACTTTTAAATTAAAATAATCCAACATCATTGCCGCCGATAATATTGAGCCCAATGGGTTGGCGATGTCTTTACCCGCAGCCTTTG
>JAVHOI010000404.1:0-7352 GCA_036169975.1 Ferruginibacter sp.
ATGCGAATGAATGCTGGCATATTCATGATGAAAATAAATTAACTTTTTTTTTAAAGAAAAATTTTAAAACCGCTATATAATCCTAATCTGATTACCACAAAACCGCCCGCTTTAAATTTATGCGAATAAAAAGCCGGACAAGCGTTTAAACCAAGGGCAAATATTATTTCATCCATTAGATTTTTGTTTCCATTAGATTTTGGTTTTGTAGAAAAAAATCCTGATTGCGCCTAATTGTTAAAAAATATTAACGTAAAGCCCGCGATTAAAAAAGGAATATCTTAAAATAAATAGCCGATCTTTCTGAGCAGTAACCAAAGTGATTTTTATATTTTCAAACCTGTGCAATTATGCTTTTTATAACCATTGCCCGGGTACGGCATTTTGTCAGAAGCCACTTCTAATCGCTGATTTTGGAATTTTTTTCTCCTGGCAATAACCGAAGAGGTTTTTTCATCGTATCAACTTCATTCTCCTATTACCCAACAATGTATTTTTTAATTTGCCAAAACAGACTTAATAAAGTGAATAAAATTTTACGATAAAAATAATGAAGAAAATAAAATAAAAAGGTAATAATCAAGTTATAAAAGGATATGGGTAACGAATTTTATCTTTTATTTTTTACAAAAATGGTTGAAAATTTTATTTTTTTTTATTAAAGCATCGCCGGGTATAATTATTAAAGTTGTTATATTTTAATAAAATGCAATGCGGTAAAGTTTTATTAAAACCAATAATTAGCATAATTATTGAATCGGATTTAGCGTCATTCCTTTTTTATGAAAAATAATATTAATTAAAAATCCTCAACCAACAAATTGAAACCCTTGTGAATAACCTTTTTTTTGTAAATGATATATTATCGCTCAGGGCAATTGCCTGCAAACATCAAATGGTTTCGCCAGAAACAATTATAAATCCTGTTTATCTAATAAATCCAATTAGTACTTTTTGTTTTGTCAGCCAAAACGATTGTCCTGATAAAGATATAATACCAATATTTCAATTTGTTTGTGAAAGTGTTGGCCACCACATTGCACACAATTTTAATGAAGGAATAGTTTTAATAGATTATTTTAAAAAATTGAAAGTTATTGGATATCAAAATTCTTTCCCGCATAAATATTATGCCATAAGTTATAGTAAAATGTCCCCCGGTATTATTTCGGGGTTTAGAGCTTTACAAACCACTACATTATTAAGAAGGATGGGACTTTGTGCATCAAATAAATACTGCTTGCCAAAAGGCAGCATCTCCATTTTAAATTCCCTCTCAACAAGATTAACTGTATCCTATTCTGCTAAAGGTAACGAATATGATGGCGTCTCAACTGTATCTGAATACATCGTTTCGTCATTTTATCGCAGTGTAAAAAACAGAGGAATTTCATTTCATAAATATTTTCAAAAAGCAATTGATTTTTCTGTTGTTCCGGCATTTAAAAACAGGCCATCCTCAGGTTAATGAGATTGAAGTGATATTACATGAGCAATCACCAGGATTTAAAATGATTGCCTTTACCAATGAATTAAAAAACCAATAGAATCAATTACCCAAAAATAAAAGAATATGAAAAAAGTATTAATTATTTGTTTGACGGCACTTATCGTTTATGCGTGCAAACACCAAATTATTTTAGATATAGTAGTGCCTACCAATTTGGTTTATACACCAACAAGTGTTGCTGCTTTAAAGGGGATAGCTGGAAATTCCGTAGTGCCAACTATTGACAATGGAGGGGGCGTAATAAATTATACTATTACAAGTGGGGCAGTTTCCGGTATTAGTATAAATAGTGGTACTGGAGTAATTACCTGGTCTTCCACAGTCGCTGTTGGCAACTATGATATTTCTGTCACTGCTTCCAATAGTGTAGGTACCACAGCTACCACCTTTAGATTTGTCGTTCACATTGCGGCAACTGCTCCTGCAAATCTTAGTTATACTCCTTCGGGAAGTACAATCGTTGCAGGTACAGCGGGCAATTCGGTTGCTCCCAATGTTAATACTGGCGGAAGTACCATTACCTTTAGTTTAACTGGTACTGTGCCTGCCGGTATAACAATTAATAGCAGCACAGGAGTAATAAGTTGGGCTAATACGGTAGCAGTTGGAAATTATAATATTACCGTTGCAGCTACAAATAATCTTGGTAATACAACAACGGCTTATCCGCTTACTGTGCAAAATACAATCACAGTTATAGCGCCTGCCAGCTTCGCCTACAGTCCTGCGAGCAGCAATGTATCACAAGGTGTAGCAGGCGCTTCGGCTACGCCATCAATCAATAATGGATTAGGAACTATCGCCTATAGCTTTGTAAGCAGTGTTCCATCAGGAGTAACTGTTAATAGCTCGACAGGTATTATTAACTGGAGTTCATCGGTAGCATTAGGTACTTATAATTTTACTTTGGCTGCATCAAATACTGCAGGTAATACAACAACAAATTATGCGCTTACTGTAACCGCTGCCGCCGCCAATGGGGCTGTTTGTTTCTCTTCCGAAATCTTGCCATTATACCAAACTTATTGCGCTCAAACAGGATGTCATAACAGCATATCGCAGAAGGAAGGTGTGGTAACAGATAGCTACGCAAATATTATGAAAGGCATTAAAGCTAAAAATCCAAATTCAAGTAAATATTATACGGAAATAACAAAAGGGAAAATGCCGCCAAGCGGAAGTGCGCAAATGAGCGCCACACAAATTGCAGTAATACAAAAGTGGATAAATGAAGGGGCTGCAAATACCATTTGTGCTTCTGCTTGTGATCCAACACAATTTACTTATGCAACCAGTATTTCGGCTTTGCTGGCCAATAATTGTGTAGGCTGTCATAATGCAACTGTAAATTATGGGACAGTAATTTTAAGCGATTATGCAAGTGCGAAAGCAGCAGGTGTAAATCTTAAAGCCAACTTTTTATCGGCTATTAATTATACCGCTGCTGTTGCATCCAGGAATATGCCACCAAGCGGAAAGTTGAGCACTTGCCAGGTAACTCAGTTGACAAATTGGATTAATAACGGTTGCCCTCAGTAATAACAAACTACCATTCATTCAAAATAGTATAGTATAATGAAAAAAATAATAACCATCTGCTTAATCTCCGTACTTGTATATGCCTGCCAAAAGGAGATTGCGGTAACAGCGCCTACCAATTTTACTTATTCAGTTGCAAGCACAATTTGTATTCAGGGAACTGTGGGCAGTTCTGTTGTGCCTACCATCAATGATGGCAGAAGTGCAATTAAATTTACCCTTAGTGGTATTGCCGTTTCAGGAATCAGCATTAGTACAGGCACTGGTGTGCTTACCTGGACTAAATCTCTGGTAGTTGGTACTTATAATATTACAGTGTTAGCCACCAATAGCGTTGGAAGTATTTCCACCATTTATACGCTGGTAGTAAATGGTAATGGCGCAATAACAGCGCCTTCAAGCCTGATATATAATCCGGCAAGTACTACTATTGTCGCAGGTACGGCAGGGGTCTCCGTTGCCCCAACTATTAGTGATGGTGGCGCTTCAATAGCTTATGACCTGATAGGCACTATACCTGCAGGAGTAGGTATCAATCATTCTACCGGAATAATTAGCTGGAGTAGTGCGGTAGTAGCAGGTACTTATAACATTGATGTAAAAGCAACCAACAGCGTTGGAAATACATCAACAAGTTATTTGCTTTCGGTAAATAATACAGCAACCGTAACCGCACCTTCAAGTCTTGCTTACAATCCCGCTAGTTATAGTGTAACACAGGGCACAGCCGGAAGTTCGGTTACTCCATCTATCAATAACGGATTGGGTACAATTGCTTATACTTTAACAGGAACAATTCCAACAGGTGTAAGTATTAATAGCAGTACAGGAGTAATTAGCTGGAGCAGTACTGTTACGGCCGGTATCTATAATCTTTCAATTAAAGCATCAAATAGCGCAGGCAGTACTACGTCAACCTATGTGCTTACCGTTAATGCTGTAGCGGCAACCGTTAGTTTTGCATCGGCCATCCTTCCCACCTTGTCTGCTTCCTGCGGAGGCTGCCATTCATACACAAAAACTTATACCGGAGTAATTGGTCATACTACGGGATGTTCTTCTATTCAGGATAAAATGGGTACTACCTATTGTACCGGGGCACGTATGCCATTGGGCGGAACTCCTTTAACCGCGGCGTATATAGCCTCATTTAATACCTGGATTGCCCAGGGACAACTTAATAATTAAAATGAACGATAGTGATTAAAATAAAATAATTAAAATGAAAATTATTTGTCTTACCGCACTTGTCGTATTTATTTTAACGGGTTGTTATTATGATAAAGCCGAACTAATTTATTCTTCCGCGGGAACTGCATCCTGTGATACCACAACAATAAGGTACAGTGTAAATATTCTTTCTATTATGAGTGTAAATTGTAATTCCTGTCACAGTGGAACTGCTTCAGCAGGAGGTGGAATTAAATTGGATACTTATGCGGGATTAAAAGTGTATGCAGCCAATGGTCAGCTACTAAACTGTATTTTGCAAAATGGGGTAGTACCCGCAATGCCATTAGGTGGGGCAATGCTTTCTACCTGCGATATTAATAGCGTAAGAGCCTGGATTAATAACGGAGTACCCAACAATTAAAATAAAGGTTCCATTAAGTTATCCTGAAAAAGTACAATTGTTTTTCCTTTTGAACCCACCAAAAATAAATCATGGCAGCAACGTAAGCTATGCGGTAATTTTTCCGGTGGTAACATCCTGTTATTAATCTAAAATAAATTCTGCCTTTAGATTTTTGTCCTTACCTGCATTAGCCTCCAATATTTTTTCAAAATGAATTTCATTTAACTTCTTTATATAACTACTATTTTCACTCATCATGGCCATTCCTTTTTTATGGGATAAGAAGGGGAATCCTTTTCTTTTATTTTGCATCGAAACTTTGTATAGCATGCTCCAATGCCTGATGATTTCTTTCCAGGCAAAGAACAGGGAATGTTTGGGATCGTAAATATGTGTAGGCTCGCTGCCGGCGCCGTTAAGTTCTATAATGCACCAGTTTTTATCTTCCGCCAATTCTTCAAAACTATTATACCGGATGTCGAGGCGGCCAAAATAAAAGCCATCAATTGATTTACACACCTTATCAATCAGCGATTCCAATTGCTTTGTTTTCTTGTGCGTGCCATCCAAAAACAAAGAACCCCTTACATGGTTTCCATAAGGTACCAGTATCCGTTCTTCGTCCTTTTTGGGAACCATATCCATCATTTCTCCCAGCAATTTATGAAGAACGGGTATCTGAAGAATGTAACGCGGATTGCTGTTCAGCAACTGTTCTATTGAACTAACCCCATCGCCGGTAACCATTAAAAATTCCTTTTCGACAATACCGGTAATTCTTCCCTGTTGGTCATTGGGGTAACGTACATAAAATATTCCTATCTCTTTAGGAAAAGGAATAAAAGGCTGTATAATATAATTGACCGTAAACCGTGCTGCTGCACCGGATAGTTCATTATCGTTGTTAACTTTTACCACGGCTTTACCCTGCATTCCTATATCAGGCTTGATTATTAAAGGATACCGCAAACGGTTATTCCTGATGGAATCAATTAATTTTTCGGGTGATGACCCTGGTGTGAAGAATAAAGTAAGCGGTTTGTATTTTTCCGGGATAAGGTCATAAATTTCTTTTTTAGGCTCCATCAGAAATCCGCCGTTTTTAATGGTGGGATTGGATGCGCCAAAAAAAAAGAACGATCTGGCTTTGATGCAATACCACAAACATAACGGATAGATGGGCGTATAAACCAAATGAAATGGCCAGTATTCCCAATGCCAAAGCCTGATGAAAAATGGATGCGATTTAATTTTTTTGATCATTTTCATTGGTGGTTATTGTGGGTGAATTAATGTGGTTATCCTGCGCCAATCCGAATTGAAGTGTAGATTCAATATTTTGTATAAAATCTTTGTGATAAAAAGTAGCTTGTTTATTTTCTAAACAAAGCGAAGTAATGCTGGTGGTGGAAATTTGATTGCTTCTTGAAATCCGCAAACCATATTCCATGTTATTGGTGTTGGTATTGCCGTGGAAATTCAATATATCTTTTTGCGTAATGTCATGGTGCGATTGAAGCCAGGTGTTAAACCACCCATGGCGTTCAGTAATCATATCCGGATTATAAAGCGTAACGGATGACCAGATATGAGCCTTCAGCGGATCCCACCTCATTCCAATAAGTTTTTCGCCGTTCCATTTTATTTCCCTTAATTGTTCCTTTTCCCATAAAATAATGGTGAAATTTTCTATACCGGAAAGGTTGTATTTTTTTAAGGCGTCATAAGGCGAAACGGATTGAAATAATTCCGGTAAAACAAGGCCGCGGCTTTTTCGGTAAGGTGGCATTGGTATATGTTTTTCGAATGCCCCGTTAAGCAGCACGGCCGCATCGCCATGTTCATTACTGATAAACCAGGTGCCACCCGCCTTACTATCCTTTGGAAAGGCTAATTTTTTATCATTCAACAAATAAAAATCTGGGTAAGCGGCAATGCCCCGGCTGATATGTTCATCCCTGTTGGAGGTAAGGATTACGCCTTTTCTTAATGGAATAAATGATACGGTACACATGTTTAATTAATTTGCCTGGTTATGAATAAACTGTCCGGTGTAAAGACGCAATGTTGTCGGCTGCCTTACAAACTTTATGATTTAAAGATAACCATTTCTATATTTCTTAAAAAAATGTCACCTGAACAAATTGTTTGTAAACTGGCCTGGTATCCGGTTTCAAATTCAAGTTTTATGGATTTGAGTAAGCAGGTGATCAGAATGAATGTACGGGGGCTATTGGAGGATACAAATTAAAATGTGTGAATGGTGTAAGTTCTATTAATATTTATGTAACAATTGCTATTTTATAAGTGTTTACCTTTTGATGGATAATTCTACTGCAATTTGGATTCAGCCATAATGGCAACTGCCTTACTTCAATAACACACAAAAATCAATTAAAATGATGCATGATAATTCCTGAGACTGGGGCATGGGTTGGGGTATTTAGATTATTCCACTTATCATTATTCTCATTATCGTATTCGTTATCAGAGGCAGGAGCAAAAAATAAATTCATCCGGAAACTATTTAAATTATATATGCCTATATTTAATGTAAAGCAATACTTAAATCAATAGTTTGGTAAGTTTTTACAATTCAGACAGGTTGCCCTGATTATTTATTCACTGGTGAATTGCCACTGGCTTTAGCCCAATGCCGTTAAGTTAAGTTGTTTTATTGCCGTTAAGGCGTTAAGACGTTTTAAAAATTGCTACCAAAGTAAGCCG
>JAVHOI010000405.1:0-7346 GCA_036169975.1 Ferruginibacter sp.
AATGGTATCTGATAGTTGAATCAGCATTTTTTCCTCATCGCCGGTAAGTGAAAAATTTTTTAATTTCACCAACGCCCCGTCCCTTTGGCCACAGGATGGCAATACCACGGCCCCTAAAGAAAGTATAACAATATTACCAATCGCATTTCGCCTGTTCATGTAGCTGCAATTTATTTAGTGAATTAAATTTAATCCTTTTTAAAACCAATTGGCCTTTCTAATTATTGATGGTAAAAAGATAAAATCATTAACCTTTAATTTTTTTTAAATACGCCATATTAATTTTCATGCTTTCAAAAGGTGTGTGGCTATATTCTTCCTGCTCAATAAAAAAGAATTTCAATCCGGATTTACCACTATTATCAAAAAGTTTTTGGATATCCAATCCACCCTTTCCAAATTCAGTACTTTGCTTTTTTGCCAAATCCATGTCCTTAAGGTGCCATAAAGGAAAGCGCCCTGGATATTTATTAAAATAAGCAACAGGGTCATTGCCTGTAGCGGCTACCCAGCCAAGATCAAGTTCCATACATACCAAATTAGGATCGGTGTTTTCCAGCAACACATCGTACAACAATTTCCCATTCTCCTGTTCAAATTCATACTCATGGTTGTGATAACCAAATTTGATATTTAATTTTTTACTGGCTTCCCCGGCTTTGTTAAATGATTCGCTTACTTTTTTATAATTGTCAACTGTTTGCCCTTTGGTTGGCATGGATGAGCAAATCAGGTATTCCTGCCCCGACATTACAGCGTCATCCAGCGTTTGCTGCCATTTATTATCCAACTGTATATGGCCGCTTCGAAGCGTCATGCCCAGGCCGGCACAAATCTTTTTCATTTCCCCGGGCTTCAATCCATAGTAATAACCTTTTTCACTTCCGGCCGATTCAATTTGTTTGATACCCATTGCCGCCAGTTTTTTTAAAGTGCCGGCGGCATCTTCCAGCATTTCTTTTCTTACGGTGTATAATTGAATACCAGGGTTATCCATCTTTTTACTTTTCAGATTGAATGAAGATAACATTACTGATCCCAATGCCAGTGTGCCCGTTTGTTTTAAAAATTTACGTCGTGTATGCATGATAGTTTATTGATGAAATTTATGAATAGTTCGAATAAAAATCAGAAGTACCGATATTCTGAATCTTCAATGTAACACTAAGCCTTTGATCTGTATAAAAGTAAACAAGTTAATGGCAGTTATGAAATATAATTGGCTAAAAAAGTATCAGTATTGTTTTGCCGCAGGCTATTATTTTGCTTAAACAAAGAATTTTGGATTGTCGGGTAAAAAGCGGATTTTAAAATGATTAGGACAAAAAGGGAACTACAATTAATTTACCTGAAAAAAAATAGTAATCATGGAGAAAATATAACGCTATAAATTTTTAGGTAATAGTTTCCAAAGTTTCTCTGGCAGGAACAGTTATATTTGCTGTGGGTAATTCATAAAATGAGCCAATGAAAAATATTTTTATACACCATGTTTTTTTCTGGTTGAAAAATACCGGTAATACCGAAGACTGTGATAAGCTGGCGGAAGGCCTCGCCAAACTTTCAAAAGCCTCAACCATCAAACAGTTTCATATCGGCAAACCTGCCGGTACCAGCCGCGAAGTCATAGATAGTTCTTATGCCATATCCTGGATGCTGATCTTTGATAATGAAGCCGACCAGGCTGTTTACCAGACAGACCCTATCCATTTAAAATTCATTGAGGAGTGTTCTTATTTGTGGTCGAAGGTGATAGTATATGATGCGGTGGATATGAAAGTAAAATAATATTTTTTCTTCTTTCCTTTTAAATTCACCGACTGGTAATGTTGGATGAAATCTGATCCCAAATTCTTTATTGCAGCCTTCGGCAGGAATATTCGCAATTATTCCTGATACAAAACAATTGCTTCCGAAACCTATATTTAAAAATAAAAATTCAGAAACATTATTATGCCCTGAATTTTATAGGGTGGTTGAATCAAATTAAGATTTACCGAAACATAATTTACATCCAGCATTACTTTGTTCAGTAATACATAAACTGTACATTTGTAAAAAGTTTTGGACGAAATAAATTCCAATATTTATAAACCATTGAAAAAAGCCTTCTTCCTTTTATTCATTATATTCAGTTGTACAACACCAAAAGGCCTGCACCAGTCTGGAACTTACGTCATTGAAAGTGTATCCAACTACATTGTAACATTTAAAGATGTTTCAGGCTCTTACCACCTACCGGTAGATACACTTAAAGTAGGCGATACGGTCAGGATGAATGTGATTCATCTGGCAAGACATCCAAGAAGATAAGCCCGTTTAATCTTTTGCTCTACATGCTAATTGCATCCTGCAACTTTCGGTTACAAATTAAATTTTGGTGGTAAAATAATTTTGTAGTTTTTAATAATTTCCAACTTGCGGGTCATTCTTCATCGTCCCCTGCATATCATATTTTTCGGTAGCAAGATTATCCTTATCTATGTGTTAGTATGCCCTGAACAACCGAAGCAACCTGTCTGATTCAATCACTGGAGCGATATTGTCATCCACCCTTAAATCTATTAACCGGCCATTCCATGGCTGATCTATTTTTTTTGCCGGCCACCACCAAAATTGGTACCGGTTGATTGAAAGATGATCGAAAAATTTATTTCTTTTAAATTAATAAGTTTAAGGTTACAACTGTAACAACCCGATTTTATACAAGGTATTAAAAGGCTTATTATCCCAAAACAATTCAAAGTCCGCAAGGCCGGCGGCCTCATAGCTTTCCTTCACTTCCTGTATTGTGTATGTTTTAATATTTTCAACTGATAATTGCTGAAGCATTCCCCATAACCATTGCCCTTTCTGCTGATTTACTTTTATAGTATAAGTCTCCCTCCTGCTTTCAAAAGTCAGGGAACTCATCTCCCACAGGCTGCCTTTTTTTGATTTGGTAAAATTTTCTATATTGGGTTGTTTGCCCAGAAAGATAATTTTAGCCGTTGGCTTTACAGTGCTAAAACCCTCATCCAGCAGGGCTTTTGCGATATAATCAGGTGGCACCGATGTTTTAGGCACTTTAAAATCAAACCATTTTTGCAGGGGATAATCAATGCAGGCGCCATGCATAAAATTTAGTAAGGATTTTTTTAATCCAAAGCCAAAAGTTTCATGATCGGCTCCGGTGGGGTCTATGTGAACGATATCATTATTGGCGAAAGTGCCAATACTTTCCGATAGTTTTTTTACCCTATATTTTTCAGGGTTCAAACCAACGGGGCTATGCGCCGTCATGGTAAACAGATGCCAGAATCCGGATTGCAGGATGTTGGCCTCAAACATTTGCCGCACCATTTCCAAAGAATCAATTGTTTCCTGCGCTGTTTGCGTAGGGAAACCGTACATTAAATAAGCATGTACCATAATGCCAGCTTCCGTAAAATTTTTATTTACCCTTGCTACCTGTGCTACTGTAATTCCCTTTTGGATTAATGCCAGCAAACGGTCACCTGCTACCTCCAACCCGCCGGAAACACCAATGCAACCGGACGCTTTTAACAACAGGCAAAGGTCACGGGTAAAACTTTTTTCGAAACGGATATTGGTCCACCAGCTTACTATTATTTTCCTTTTAATAATTTCCAATGCAAGGGCACGCATTAAAGCAGGTGGCGCAGCTTCATCTACAAAATGAAATCCATTTTCACCCGTTTGCGCAATCATTTCCAGCATCCTGTCGCAAAGCAATGATGCGGCAATTGGTTCGTATAGTTTGATATAATCCAAAGAGATATCACAAAACGTACATTTGCCCCAATAACATCCATGTGCCATTGTTAATTTGTTCCAGCGGCCATCACTCCAGAGGCTATGCATGGGATTAACTATTTCAATTGCGGATATATATTGACCAAGCAGGAAATCACTATAATCGGGTGTACCTACCTGCCCTTGTTTATAATCCGCATTGGCGGTATTATTGATATAGGATACTTTACCATCCAATAAAGTAAAACTTCGTTTCAATCCAGTGATGGGTATTTTCCCATCAATGTATTGAATTAAATTTTCAATGGGCGCTTCCCCATCATCCAGGGTAATGAAATCGAAAAATTCAAAAACACGTGCATCCGATATTGATCGCAATTCCGTATTGGCAAAACCACCACCCATCACAACTTTCGTTTCGGGATAATATTTCTTTATCCATTGCCCGCACCGCAAAGCGGCATATAAATTACCGGGAAAGGGAACCGAGATGGCTACCAGCAATGGGTGGATTGTCACCATTTTGTTTTGCAAAATATTAATCAATACCTTATCTACATAAGTATATCCCAGTTGCAGGGCTTGGTATAATTCATCAAAACTATTAGCCGATCTGCCAAGCCTTTCCGCATACCGGCTAAACCCAAAATGAGGATCCACGCAATCCTTAATTAAATCGGATAAATCTTCAAGATACATGGTAGCCAGGTGCTTGGCCCTGTCCTGAATGCCCATGCTTCCAAAGGCCCATACCAGGTCATCCAGTTGGGTAAACCGTCCGGCTTCCGGCAAGAAATTTCTTTTGCCAATGAAATGGGCAAGCGTTGGGTTATTACCCTGTAAAAAATGTATTACCGCATCAATGGAATGTATGTAGTCATCTTTTAGTGTAATTATTCGTGCGGCATTTTCTGAATATTGTTTATCATTGGCGGTACCAATTTGCTGAAATAATTGTATAAGCCCCTGTTTTGAAAAGATGGCGAGCATTACCTCTATACCAAGATCGGACTGACAGGAAGAAATATTTCTGGTATTTAAAAAGCCTTTTAAATAAGCGGTTGCCGGATAAGGCGTATTAAGTTGCGTAAAGGGAGGCGTTATTAAAAAAACGGGAACACTCAAGTAGATTTATTTAGAGTGCAAGGTAAATGTAAATTGATAACCGGGTAATTGAAAATATCTTCAACTTAAAGTACTTTATATTTTCAGGAAAGGATGCCGCAATGAAAAAATATTCCCTAACAAAAAATTGATAAGTAAAATGCCGCCCGACTTTTACATAGACCGGCATTTACTATATCAAAAAGGATTGGACTGTTTAGATGAAATTGTTAGCACTAAAAAATATAAAAATCGAAATATTGTCAAAAAGGAATTTATAATTTTTTCTTCTACAGTTGAGGTAAGTTCGTTTTCACAGGAAAGAGCCAGGATAATTTATAGCTATTTTTATTTTCACAAAGGTGAATAAATTTTGGCCATTGACCATTACATAATTTTTGATATTAATTACATAATTTACTGCTTTGCGTATTTTTACAGTAACAATGGCAGGATAAACTTTTCTTCCTTTCCACTTTATCATTTACTGCTTATAAGATAAAATTCGTGTACATTGATTTGTGTATCCAAAGATTAAATATTTTCACCTGCAAATATGCAATTTACCCCGATTATATTTTTGATTATTTTTATTAACCGGCTTCTTTGGTATTGCAAAAAGAAGAATGAAATCCTATCGGTTATTCCGGAATCATTTCGCAGTATCATAAAAGAAAAAGTTGATTTTTACCAATCATTGAGTAATTCAGGCAATTAAATCGCCTTTATTCAATGATTAAACCACTCTATTCCAGTTGAATAAATACGACAATAATTTTCCCACATAAAAAAGAAAAGTTGCCACAATGAATTACACAATCTGTATCGGATCTGTTTTACGGATGATAAATCCTTTTTTTCCCATTCAGGTATTTTTCTTTAATGATGAGGCTCATGGGCTTTTCCAATACTTTACTTTCCACCCATGATATGATATCAAGATAGGCAAAGGAGCGGGTTTGAAAACGGTTCTTTTCCAGTTTTTTTAAACTAACAAGAAATTTTTGTAACTCAGGTTTTAGTTTTGTACGATGCACATGAAAAGAATTACGCAAAAACCTAAACATCTCTTCTTCCACAATAGTCAGGTTTTCCATCTTTGCCATATAGCGATAAACGGATCGTATAAGGGAATCAATGATTTCAAAATTCCGTAATTCATAATGTGCCATCAGGTGCATTAACCTGGCATAGCATTGCAGGTCGTTCCTCATGCCATCACTGCCATTAATAATCTTTTGCAGATAATCAATTGATATATCAAAATTGCCGTTGCCAAAATACAGGGATGCTATTTTGTAGTTAAATACCAACAATCTGTGGTCGTCAAGGTATTGCGCATATTCAATTAATTTCTCCTCTATCCGGGGTACTTCTTTCAACCCTTCAGCAAAGCTGCCCAAAATAAAATGTTGATTTATTTTAGCGCTACTGATATAAATAAAGGTTTGTATGCGGTGATTTTCATGCTTGTTGGCTACAGGTGTTTTGGAAAATTTAATAAAATGCTGCAGGTCAATTTCAAATTTTTGATAATTCTTCAAATCAAAATCGGCATTTAATAAATTATGCAAACCCTTAATATAGTAGCCTGTCTCCACCCGAATCATTAATGGCTGTTCATGAAATATATCAATCCACTTTTGAGCGTAACGATAATACATTAAAAAATCCTGCCGGATAAACGCATACCAACAGTAGCTTTGGTACAAATACAGTCTTTCGTAAAAGCCTGTTTGCTCATGTGCCTTTTCCGGCAGGTTATCCTTTAAAAAATTAATTACGCCGGTTTCATCTTTTTCATTCCGGGCATGACCATTTTTTATGTACCAGCTATACAAACGCAGCGCAAGGTTGGATAGCCTTGCTACCATATCCACCTTCCTGTTAACTTCCACCGCCTCCGCAGATAAAAGTTCACTCCTATCCTGCATACTCCTGGTAATGTGTAAAGTTTCAATTTTCTTTTCCCAGGATATTACCTGTATCAATAAATTAAATTTATTATGTTGCTTCGCTGTTTCTTTTAATTTCTCTAATATTTTCAGGCTTTGCAGATACAATCCCTTGTTGTAAAGAATACGAGCCTGATCGAGCTGCTCGTTCAACTGCATATCTATACTGTCGGTACTTTTTAATATCCTGAGGCTGGCAAGTAATTGTTTATAAAGATGAACTTTTATATTGGATAGTTGGGGTTTTCGGATGGAATGAAGCCTTTTGAGTAATACCCCTTCATCATATTCATTCAGCTTATCAAGGGCATCAAATAATTCAATAATTTTTAAATTCTCATTGCCTGAACTTCTTTTGATATAAAGCTTAAAATTTCTTTTTTCCGCCTTTTCAAGTGTTTTTATAAGTTGAAATAAAGTATCTGTAAATCGGGTGGGCATCATTAATATATTTTTCTATAACGTACTGCCAAAAAGGATTTCACTATACGAAATCAATTTTTAGCATAATAAAAGCACTCATAATTTGAT
>JAVHOI010000406.1:0-1571 GCA_036169975.1 Ferruginibacter sp.
GTCTTATGACTCGGGAAACTGTCACTCTAATTCCAACGGATGTTACTGTACAGGTAGCTGTTAATTATTAGGCAATTATTTTACTTATGGCTGTAGTTTATCTTTAAGGTAAACTACAGCTTTGTAAATTTTTTTTAGGCAAATAAACCCATGTTCAATAGCTATTTCATAAACTCCAAATTTTCTGCATTATAGTACGGAAGAATGGAAAAAAAGAATTCCCCAATGGTTCCTTTTTGTGGCCAGCGGAATAACGATAACGCTGTCAGACGTATGTAGAAATACAAGTAAAGTATTAAAAAGTATTCAATATAATTATGCGATCAAATTTTCTGTTGTTATTCCTGTTATGCATTATAGCAATTACGGCAAACGCACAAGAGCCTGAACCACCTTTGTTAAATATTGGTGATCCGGCACCACCCCTAAAACTGTGGGAGTGGATTAAAGGAAAACCTGTTCAACAATTCGAAAGAGGACAGGTGTATGTATTGGAATTCTGGGCCACCTGGTGTAAACCTTGCAAAGCCGCCATGCCACATCTCTCTGCTTTGGCCAGGCAATATAAGGGTAAGGTAACTTTTATTGGTATTGATATCTATGAGCTGAAAACAACTCCCTTTACAAAAGTGAAAGCATTTGTAGATAGCATGGGTCAGCAGATGGATTATAATGTGGCGAAAGAAGATAGTAATTTTATGGTGGTTAACTGGATTGATGCCTCGGGCACAAAAGACAATGGCATCCCGGCTTCTTTTATTGTGAATGCCGAAGGGAGGCTGGTCTGGATCGGTCATCCAAAAGACCTTGGTGAGATTTTGCCTAAAATCGTAAATAATACCTGGGATATAACGGAAGCATTAGCCAAACGTAATTTGAATAAGCATCTTGCATACCTGGATAGGGAAGCAAATTATGACTTGTACCCTTATGCGGACAATCCTTTAAAAGAAGGTGATCTTGGCCAACCTGATTCAGCTCTTGTAATGATTAATGAAATAGTTAGTAAAGAACCGAGACTTAAATATACACCCATGATTGCTTATTGCACTTTTTCTTCATTACTAAAATCTAACCCTCAAAAGGCGTATGAGTATGGCAAAGTTGTGATGGTGACGCCAACGTACGAAGAACCTGCCTTTGGTTCTATTTACAATGCAATCAATTCTTATTCCGATAAATTAAACCTTCCGGCAGAAATTTACAGGTTAGGTGCCGAAGCTTACCAGGCGGATATTGATATTATTCCCTATCCGGAAATTGTTAACGCCCCCAAACTTTATCATAACATGGCAGCATTTTATTGGCGTGCAAACGATACAACAAAAGCAATTAGTGCGGAACAAAAAGCTATTGAGATACTTAAAAATAAAAAAGAATTTTCGAAGAAAGATTTAGCTGCATATGAGATACAGCTTCAACAATACAGGGAAAGGTAATTTGAATAAAAGTTATACTCAGATATCTTCTATGCAGGCTTGATTCTGAAACAAATTCCCGGATGCCTGCATTGAGGACTTACAATATTTTCTTTTGGAATAGTACCCTGAAAGAAAAGCTCTGCGGTACTA
>JAVHOI010000407.1:0-7299 GCA_036169975.1 Ferruginibacter sp.
GCTTACCTACGTATTTGAAAATATCAACGACCATAAAATAAATGCGATAGAGCAATTGCTACCGCAAAATTATGCCACATTATTGAATTAGTAAGGAAGGGGTTCGCGGAGGGGATACTTTCGTTCGACTAATGTACTGCGCCTACGGGATATAAAAAGGAGCATTTGCAGGTATTATGCGATTAATCTTTAAAAATATTTCGGGATAGAAAACAAAAAACGCCCGGAAAAATCCGGACGTTTTTTGATTATTTTTATAATTTAATTTCTTCATGGCTATCATCAAAAAAATGAAACTCGGTTAATTGATAGTTTGAGTTGGAAACTACTTTAATTTTTTGTTTGTATTTCCAGCTCCATCTTCTTCGTTTGGAAATAAAACCACTGGTGAGGAAGGTAAATAAAATCGGGTTCGCCTGTATCGTCAGGCCTTTATGATTTTGCATTATCAAATAGCTGAGGTTTTTTTCAATCTCATCTTCAATTATCAAGGTAGAGGAAATTTTTCCACTTCCATTGCAGCTTGGGCAAATTTCGGATGTATTGATATTCATCTCCGGCTTCATCCGCTGCCGGGTTATTTGCATTAATCCAAATTTACTAATCTGTAATACGGCGTGTTTGGCTCTGTCGGTACGCATATTCTGCTCCATTGAATCCGCCAGCCTTTTTTTGTTTTCCATCAATTTCATATCAATGAAATCTACTACAATAATACCACCCAAATCCCTTAGCCGAAGTTGGCGTGCGATTTCTTCCGCGGCTTCCAAATTTGTCTCCAGTGCGTTTTGTTCCTGGTTATTACTTACGCTTTTGTAGCCACTGTTTACATCTATTACATGCAGGGCTTCGGTATGCTCAATAATCAAATAGGCGCCACTGGGCAGGTTCACTGTTTTGCCAAAAGCGGCTTTTACCTGTTTAGTTATGCCAAAACTGTCAAATATGGGCGAGCCATTATTGTAATAAGAAACAATATCCGCTTTTTCAGGGGCTATTTTTTGAATATAGTTTTTTGTATCCGCGAAAATATTTTTATCGTTTACTACTATGCGGTTAAAATCTTCATTGAGTAAATCACGGAGCATGCTATTGGCCTTGCCTTGTTCGCTTAAAATTTTTGATGGGGGCACGGCATCTTTAAGATTGGCCTGAATAGTTTGCCAGGTTTGCACCAGGGCAAGCAAATCATCATGAAGCTCCGCCGTGTTTTTTCCTTCAGCGGCAGTACGCACTATTACGCCAAAATTTTTAGGCTTGATGCCTTCAATAATTTTGTGCAATCTTTTTCTTTCTTCGCTGGAATGAATTTTTCTTGATACCGCTATGATATCATTAAAGGGAGTGATAACGACAAACCTGCCGGGTAAAGATAATTCACAACTTAAACGCGGCCCCTTGGCAGCAATGGGTTCTTTTAATATCTGAACCAGCACATTGGGGCGGCCGCTTAAAACTTCCGCTATCTTTCCAGTTTTTACTATTTCGGGTTCTACAGGAAATTTACCAAAATCAAACCCACCTTCCGAATGGTCATTGATGGATACATTGGTAAACTTCAGTATTGATTTTACGTAAGGGCTAAGATCGGTATAATGTAAAAAGGCGTCTTTTTCAAAACCCACATCCACAAATGCCGCATTCAATCCGGGAATAAGTTTTTTAACCTTTCCAAGATAAAGATCCCCCACGGCAAAGTTGGCATCAGCCTTTTCGTTGTGCAGCTCTACCAGCTTTTTGTCTTCCAATAAGGCTATTTCAACGCCCTGGGGTGCAACATTTATAATTAATTCCTTTGTCAAACAATTCACTTTTTAATAGAAGCCATTACATCACGGAGGGATAACGTACAACAAGGTAATAAAGTATTAGTTTTAATATACTTTAATACAAGCTGAAAAACAGGTGCCAGTCTGAGGATGCCGGCACCTGATATAAAAAGAAAATTATTTCTTCTTATGCCGGTTCTTTCTTAAACGCTTTTTACGTTTGTGTGTAGCGATTTTATGACGTTTTCTTTTCTTACCACAAGGCATACTTAGTATTTTTATTGTTAATAATAATGTTTAAATATTTTCTGATTTCCAATTGTTCAATTTTAATTTCAACAATCTATTTCAGCATTTTTATGCGCTTATCCACCTCTTTGCTGTACTCCGGATCGTTTACCATCCTTTTACTGATCTCATACCATTTCAGCGCATTGGGTTTATCACCTTTTCCTGCATAAGCATCGGCCAGCCAGGACACCGCTTCCAGGTTGCCAGGCTGGTTTTTTAATACGATTTGCAAACGATCAACCGCTTTGCCGTACTGGATTGAAATAACTCCTCCAATCCCAAGCACCAATTGAGCCTGCATATTCATGGAATCTTTTCGGACAACCTCTAAAAGTTGTTGAATCCCTTTCATGGTTTCCTGCGGATCGCCGGCCATACCCTTTCCAAATACATAACAACTTCCCAAACCTACTTTAAGGTTTTCGTTTTCAGGATTTAGTGCGATAGCTTTTTCAAATAACTCAACTGCCTGCTCTGCTTTCCACCCTCTTTTAACCGGATCCGGCTCATTCCGAAGGTCATCTAAAATCGTTTGGGCTGCGAAGGTGAGGTTTTTTTCAGAATTTACCAACTTAGCAGATTGGGAAATATAAAAATTGTGTAGCTCGTGCTGATGTACCGAGTCTTGCCAAAAGGAAGCAAGTTGGTTATAAACTTTTATTTGCTGCGCTTTTACATCGCCTCTTTTTATACTGTTTTCTAGTTCATTCACATAATTAAGCCGGGATACACTAAGTTTTTCCTTGGCTGCCTGTATGTATTTATCAATATTGAAAACGTTTGTTGTTGCAGGTTTATTGGAAGACTGCATTCCAGATAGCTCTTTTTTAGCAACGGTTTTACCAAAAAAAAGCAGGGATGATAATATAAGCAAACCTCCGCCTATGAGGATCAATTGTTGTTTTTTCACGCAAAAATATTTTGAGGCATAAAGGTAGGCTATTGTGGATTGCCGTTCGCAGGTAACATTTTGCTTTTAACTTCCTGTACAAATTCTTTGGCAGGTTTAAAAGCCGGGATATAATGTTCGGGAATTTCTACAGCTATATTTTTTTTAATATTCCTGCCAATCTTGGCAGCCCGTTTTTTGGTAATAAAGCTGCCAAAACCACGGATATAAATATTTTCGCCCGCTATGAGAGATTGCTTAATCTCTTTGAACATGGTTTCCAGTGTAACCATTACGTCCACTTTTGGAATACCGGTTTTATCTGCTATTTCTGAAATCAGGTCTGCTTTTCTCATTGTAATAATGTTTTATTTTTGAATGCTACCGGAAAAGTAAGGAATAAATTTGTAAAATGCAAGATTAAGAACTGATTATCAGTTAGTAGTACCTGGTTTAAATTGGCAATAACTTTTGGAAATTTAACCGGCAAAGTTTTATTAAAATTATTAGCGTAAAAACAATATCCTAACTGGTTTTAATTTGACGGACATTTGAAAAATAATGAAATTGCTGGAACATCAAAAACACTTCGTACAAAACCTTCTAAAGTGGAATGCAACTGATAATACAAGAGAGATGCCCTGGAAAGGAGAAAAGGATCCTTATAAAATCTGGCTTAGTGAAATTATTTTGCAACAAACAAGGGTTGAGCAGGGACTGGGCTATTACCATCGCTTTGTCAACAGCTATCCAACGGTTAGCCATCTGGCCAAAGCGTCGGAAACAAAAGTTTTTAAACTTTGGGAAGGGCTGGGATATTACACCCGGTGCAAAAACCTTATTGCTTCCGCGAAATTTATCCATGAAGAATTAAAAGATAAATTTCCGGATAAATATGGGGATATATTGGCTTTGAAAGGTATTGGCCCTTACACGGCCGCGGCAATTGGTTCCTTTGCTTTTAACCTGCCTTATGCGGTAGTAGATGGAAATGTATTCAGGGTATTATCAAGGTATTTTGGCATTTCAATTCCTATTGATAATACGGAAGGCAAAAAATTATTTAGTGAATTGGCCAATGATTTATTGGATAAAATACAACCCGGAATATATAATCAGGCCCTGATGGATTTTGGGGCTATCGTATGTAAACCTAAATTGCCCCTTTGCTCCAATTGCAGGCTGAAAGGCCATTGCATGGCTTATTTGAAGGGAGCTGTACAACAATTGCCCGTAAAAGAAAAGTCAATTACGAGAAAAACAAGATGGTTTTATTATTTGGTGATTGCGTTTAATGGGGAGGTATATGTACGCAAACGTGGCGCTAAGGATATTTGGGAAAACCTGTATGAATTTGTTTTGGTAGAAACCAAAGAAGAGTTGCAAATAGAAAACCTTAATTTTTTGAATAATATACCGGGAAAAATCAGATTTGAAATAGTACATATTTCTACTATTTATAAACAGGTGTTAACCCATCAAACCATTAAAGGAAAGTTTATATATTTAAAAATTGAAGAACCAGTCAATTTAAAAGGATACAAACTGGTTGAAAAAAAAACGTTTAACAAACTGCCTTTCCCAAAATTTATCAATACCTATTTAAGAGATAAAAATGTACCTTTAAACTTATTTTAGCATAAAAAGAGTTGACATTTTACCGAATAAATAAAATAATTATGAGAGGTGTAAACAGGGTAATGTTAATCGGCAATTTGGGTAAGGATCCCGATATGCAGTTTCTGGAAGGCAACATTGGTGTCGCCAAGTTTTCGTTGGCAACTACGGAAACCTACAAAGACAGAAGCGGTAAACTTATTTCGCAAACTGAATGGCATACAGTAGTATTGTGGAGAGGTTTGGCTGAACTTGCGCAAAAATATTTACACAAGGGAAGCTTGGTTTATATTGAAGGACGTTTAAAAACCCGTAGTTGGGAAGACAAAGAGGGTAATAAAAAATTCGCGACGGAGATTGTGGGTGATAATTTGATAATGCTTGATAAACGCAGTGATGCCAGCAGTACAGCCGTTGGCACAGGCGATGCGCCAGAAGGGCTTGGCGATATCCCAACAGATGATGATAGCTCCGAAAGGTTGCCTTTTTAGTCAAAACAATTTATATTTCCCCTTTTTCGATAATAAATATTTTTAACTAAAACCAATAGTTTTGGATTACCATTCGGTTACTGACTTTGCAAGGATTTTGCACTTCCCTTTACTTACAATAACGGCTGCGGATTCCGCGGTACTTATATTTTTAGTGATTTTATTATTTACTGTTTCTTTTTTAATAGCCGGTTCCGAAGCTGCTTTTTTTTCGCTTACCTATAAGGATATCAATATGCTTAAAACAAAGCAGCAACCGTCGTTTAAGCGTATTGTTACTTTGCTGGAGCAGCCTAAACTTTTAACAGGATCCATGCTGATCGCCAAAAGTTTTGTAAATATTGGCATTATTTTAATTTCCAATATTTTGATGAATGGGCTGCTGGAGACCTTTCAGTTTGCTTATTTGGCTAATTTTTTAATAAAAGTATTTTCTGTTTCTTCCCTGTTAGTGCTTTTTGGTGAAGTATTGCCAAAGGTTTGGGCTACCCATCATAAAGTTTGGTTTGCTTCTACCGCATCGCTGATTATTGAAATTTTTAACAGCCTTTTTTACCGCCTTAGCAAGAGGCTGGTAGGCTTTGGCGATAGTATCGAAAAAAATTTTTCGCCACACAATTCTTCATTACTTGATAACAGTCAATTAGACTATGCGATAGATTTGCTGCCGGAGAATGAGGCTACCATGGAAGAAAAACAAATACTAAAAGGAATAAGGAAATTCAGCAATACTACCGTAAAGCAAATTATGCGTACCCGCCTCGATGTGAGTGGTATTGAACACAGCAGCACATTTGAAGACTTAATAATTAAAATAGAAGCGCTTCATTACTCCCGTTTGCCGGTTTACGATAATAACCTGGATGAAATAAAAGGTATGCTGCATACAAAGGATCTGCTGCCATACGTAAATGCGGATAAAGTTGAAAATTATGACTGGCACGGTTTAATGAAGCCCGCATTTTTCGTGCATGAGCAAAAGCAGATAGAGGACCTTTTGCAGGAATTCAGAAACCGGCGCATACACTTTGCCATCGTAGTTGATGAATTTGGCGGCACCTCAGGTATAGTAACCCTCGAAGATATTATGGAAGAAATAATCGGCGATATACAGGATGAATTTGATGATGAGGAAAGTGCCAACAAAAAGATAGATGATTACACTTATATTTTTGAAGGAAGAACCATGATTAATGACGTTTGCAAAATTATGGGGTTACCGGGGGATGTATTTGAAAAAGTACGGGGCGATAGTGATTCATTAGCAGGCCTCGTACTTGAAATAGCCGGCGAGTTTCCACAGGTAGAGGAAGAGGTGGTGGGTGGTGATTTTACATTTATTCCCCTGGCTATTAATAAAAACAGGATTGATAAAGTAAAGGTGGTTATAAAGCTAAACCAGGCAACCCTTTAAAATTTCGTTTGAAGTGGAATCTAAAATGAAGATGATAATGCGAAAAAAAGATTTTTTTTTTAATGCCTCCTTTTTTAATTACCTGTTGCTATTTGCCTGTTACTTCTTAATTGCATCCTGCAATTCGTCCTACGTTTCTAAAAAAAGGGGCTACTTTAATATTGAATTGCCGCAGCATGGCTTTCAGAAATTTGACCCGGAAGATTTTCCTTATAGCTTTGAATACCCGGTATATGCGCAAATAGTAAAAGACAGTACCTACTTCGACACAAATCCTGAGAACCCTTACTGGATCAATATTGATTTTCCAAAGTTTCACAGCAGGATATTTTTAAGTTATAAATGTGTAGGATGTAAAGCCCTGTACAAAGTAAAGCAGCCCGATGGGAACTATAAGGATTCTTTGGGAATCAATGTATTTGATAAAATGGTAAATGATGCATTTACGCTGACCAATAAAAACAATGTAGTATCCAATTCCATCAATGACAGTTTGATACATACGCCCAATGGCATAAGCGGGGTGTTTTTTAAAGTAGGCGGCAATGCGGCTACCGCGAGGCAATTCTTTTTAAGCGACACTTCCCGAAATTTTATTCGCGGGGCATTGTACTTTGATGTGGCGCCCAATGCTGATTCATTAAAGCCGGTGCTTGATTTTTTGCAGGCGGATATGGATCACCTCATCAATACCTTCAGGTGGAAGAATAAATAAAGCCTGAATCTATTTCTGATACCTGATTTTTTCATGCCTGATTTTTTCTCCTGCCATGATTCTGCGATTGAAATTAGAAACAGTTTATTTTTGAAAAAAAATATAACTGCTTC
>JAVHOI010000408.1:0-28965 GCA_036169975.1 Ferruginibacter sp.
TATCTGGCGCAGGTATCGTATAATCCAAATAAGCGGTTGGATATGTATGTACGTTACCGCACGGAGTCGAAGTCGAAAAATTATAATCCGGATAGTTTGATACTTTCACCGGCGCTGCCAAAGCCAAAGCAAATCGTACGTTCGCATATCAGTTACAAAATAAATAGTGCGCTAACTTTTCGTAACCGGGTAGAAATGGTTTGGTATAATAAAAAGGGAGCCGGCGCCCAAAACGGTTTTTTAACCTACCTGGATTTTATCATTAAGCCAATGATGCAAAAATATTCCGGCAGCATCAGGCTGCAATATTTTGAAACCGAAGGATACGACAGCCGCCTGTATGCTTTTGAAAATGATGTTTTATATAGTTTTTCCATACCGGTTTTCTACGATAAGGGTTACCGTTATTATGTCAATTTCAATTACGATATAAATAAAAAATTAACCGTTTGGTTACGATGGGCCCAAACTATTTATAACGGTAAAAACGTGATAGGCACCGGGCTTGATGAAATAACCGGTAATAAAAAAACGGAAGTGAAAATACAATTTCAGTACTTGTTTTAATAATCATTTATTACTGTTTCCATACCGGTTAAAAGAAATATTATCCCCAATATTTTATCCCCGCAAAATTTAGAAGGTTATCATTGATGCCTCGCTATTCTATATAATTGTACAGGAACTGGCATTTGAATGATATCGGATTTCGAATTCCATGATACAAAGGTTTTGTAAAAGCGATGCCGCCTGATTTTAAATGAGCTATATTTTTAAATTATACACCCGGGTTAATTATTGGAACACTTTGTATTTATCTTTGCAATAAATAAACAAAGAAGATGAACAGCATACCCGAACAACCCAATGCGCTTAATATTGAAATTTCAGAGGAAGTTTCAGAAGGCCAATACGCTAACCTCGCCATTATTACACATAGCCACGCTGAATTTGTAATTGATTTTGTAAATGTGATGCCAGGCACCCCAAAAAGCAAGGTAAAAAGCCGGATTATTCTTACCCCCTTTCACGCCAAACGCTTTATGAAGGCGATGATTGAAAATGTAAACAAATTTGAAGCGGCCAATGGCACTATTCAGGATATGGAGCAAATTGAAATTCCTTTTACTTTTGGAGGTCCTGCCGCACAGGCATAAGTTTTCTTCTTAAGTGGCGAAATAGTTTTAATAAACCGGAAACAGAACCTTCTTCAAAAAAATTAAAGATCAGCAAGGGGCAAATGTAGCACGGAGTTCCGGTTAAATTATTGGTTAAGCTGCCACCACAAATGTTCTCTTTCAGGGTGACTGTCCCTTAAAAAATATTCCTCTTATCATCCTGTCTTTACCTTCTTCTCTTTTTTTTTTAAAATTTTTTTTTGTAGAAAAAACCATACTATTTCGATAGCATATACCTGTACACTTCTCCATATTTTGGAAATCACTCTCTATTTTTGGAAACAGGCATTAATTATTTTTAATAAAAACATTGGTTATCAATATTATTATAAAATTTTGGCAACATAGTAAAAATACTTTTAAGATTATAATTATAACAATAGAAAAAAATTGAATTACAATAACACAAAAAAATTTTTTTTACTGCTTACACAATTTCAACTTTAATAATCCGTTCTTATTTGAAAATTCATTTTTTTGTAGAAATTTAGCTACGGCCTTACAGGAAAAAGGCTATATATGAATAAGGAATTAGCATTGCGATCTCTAATATTTTTTGAAAACTGAAACCACCCAATGAAACATCTTTACTTTTCTGCCAGGGAATTTATTCTATCCTTCAGCAACTTCACTTCTTCAAAGAATCGTTTTTTTTCACCCGTATTGGTTCTGTTGTTTTTTGTATTGGAATCATCTTTAAACGCACAGGAAATTACTATTTATCCACGAAGCAATATGGTATTGAATGGTAGTGTTTCTTTGGTAATAAATAATGCGGCGTTTAAAAATAATGGCACATTCGCGGCAGGAAACAGTACAGTAAATTTTAGCGGGCATAATGATACATCGGTATCCTATCTTTCGGGTTCCAATTCAACTACTTTCAACAATTTATCCGTTTCAAAATCAGCTTATGGCGTTGCTTTAAAATCAGCCGCGATTGTTAATAATATATTGGCGGTAAATGCGGGAAATTTATACACCGACAGTAACCTGACATTGCATTCGGATGCCAGTCTAACCGCAAGGGTAGATGTAATTCCTTCCGGAAGTCATATTTTTGGAAAAGCGAATGTGGAAAGATATATTCCTGCACGAAGGGCCTGGAGATTAATGACAGCTCCGGTTACCAATTCCAATACGATTTTTAAAAGCTGGCAACACAATGGCGTTTATACTGCCGGAAAGGGAACGTTGGTTACAGGAACTAACCCTACCGGTGCGGCAGGTAACGGCCTGGATTATAGTACACAAAATACCGTATCCATGAAAGAGTTTGATTACAATACCCAACAATTTGTAAAAGTGTTGAATACCAAAGTAGCTATTTCTTCCGGTATTAATGGCAGTGCGGATAATACAGGTTATTTTGTTTTTGTAAGAGGCGATCGTGACCCTGCGAATACAGTTGTTCCCAATATGAATAATACCACCTTAAACAGTATTGGCGCAATACAAACCGGCACGCAAACTTTTACCGCCTCTCCTGTTATAAACAACTACACATTGATTGGTAATCCTTATGCTTCACCAGTTGATTTTAATAATGTAACAAGAACCAACCTGATAAAACGATTTTATGTATGGGATCCTTCCTTAAATGTGGTGGGTGGGTATGTGATGCTGGATGATTTGAATAATGATGGCATTTTTGTAAAAAACGTACCTGCAAGTTTACAAACAAAGGATATACAATCAAGCCAGGCATTTTTAGTGCAAACCAATGCCAACGGGCCGGCTTCCATAACCTTTAACGAAACAAGTAAATCAGGTAATAATAATAATTTGGTGTTCAGGCCAGCAACGCCTAACACACCTGCGGGGTTTGGAACCGGGGCAATAATGACTACTTTAAATTTATTAAATACGGATAAAAGCACCATACTTGCGGATGGCGTAATCGCTGAGTTTGACAATATCTACAGTGCTGGAATTGATATGGATGATGCGGTGAAATTTACAAACACCAACGAAAATATCAGCATCGTAAGAAACAATGTTTCCCTTGCCGCCGAAAGAAGGCCGGCATCTGATATTAATGATACCGTATTTTTTAAACTTGCTACTACTACGCGAAGAAACTACCAGTTCGTATTTGAAGTAACAGGTTTGGAACAACCAGGAATAAAAGGCTTTCTGGAAGACAGTTACCTGGGTACAAGTACCATCATCAGCCTAACGGGTAAAAGCACCATAAACTTTTCTATTAATGCTGATGTGGCTTCCGCGGCTACCAACAGGTTCAGAATAGTTTTTAAACCAGCGGTTTCTGTTTTGCCGGTAACCCTCAGCAGCGTAAAGGCTTATCAGAAAAATAAAAATATCGCTGTAGAATGGAAAGTGGAAAATGAATTGAATATGGTGAAATATGATGTGGAAAAATCAACTGACGGAACGGTATTCCATCCTGTAAATACAACTGTCGTAACCGGTACCAACAATGCTTACAATACCTACAACTGGTTAGACGCAAATGCCGTGCAGGGGAATAATTTTTACAGGATTAAATCGTATGATATTAACGGAGCGATAAAATACAGTTCAATCGTGAAAGTGGCAATTGGAAAAAGTGCCGATGGTTTCAGCATCTATCCAAACCCCGTAACCGATAATGTAATCAACCTGCTGATGAATAATCAACAGGCAGGAAATTACAGGATAAAATTAACCAATGCCAACGGGCAGATAATTTTCGCGAAAAGCATTATTAGCAATGGCGGCAACAGCACTGAAGCGATAAACACCGGCACTAAATTGTCTGCCGGTATTTACCAGTTGGAAATTATCGGACAGGATAACAAGCATGATTTGCGTAAAGTGGTGGTTGAATGATGAGCAATGAGCAATGAGTGATGAGTGATGAATAATGAATAAAGAGTAATCTATCCAAACCTAAAAAAAAATAATAAAATCAAATTCCTCAGTATGAAAAAGTATTTATTAATAATGTTGTTGATTTGCCAACTGGCATTTTCAGCAAAAAGTTACTCGCAAAATATCGCGGTTAATGGAACAGGCAGCCTGCCGGATACAAGTGCCATGCTGGATGTAAGCAGCACCACCAAAGGGTTTCTTACGCCACGCATGACAACCGCACAACAAAACGCCATTCCTTTACCTGCAAAAGGTTTATTGGTTTTTAACACAACCGACAACGCATTTAAAGTAAACATAGGTACTCCTGCTGTGCCTAACTGGATTGCCTTTCAAACTGCACCAGCCTGGGCACTCGAGGGAAACACCGGAGTCAATTCCGGCAACCAGTTTTTGGGCAGTATTAATAATGCCAGTTTACGTTTCCGCACCAATAATACTGAAAAAATGGTTCTTGATAGTACGGGAAATGTAGGGATTGGTGTAAATAACCCCGGTGCCAAACTTGTTGTAAAAGATAGTATGGAAATAAGAAGGATTGGAAGTGTATCCCAGCTAATTTTTACTAACACCGCCGGTTCCGGCGACTTCAGAATAGGCGGTGATGGTGGAGATATTTTTTGGCAGGGCGGAGGAGGAAGATCCTTACAAATGGGGTCATACTGGGCAACCATTTTAGGTGGGGACAGGCAAACATCCGTTCTCCCCGCTTTTATAAATGGCGTTAACGGAACAAGTGTAATCGTTGCAGCTCAGCGGGACGCAAGCGTAGCATTAGGTATCCAGGCCAATAGCGCCAGCCAGACTGCTAACCTAACCGAATGGAGAAACTCA
Source organism: Ferruginibacter sp. (assembly GCA_036169975.1). Lineage (GTDB taxonomy): Bacteria > Bacteroidota > Bacteroidia > Chitinophagales > Chitinophagaceae > Ferruginibacter. The sequence continues at coordinate 4,887 of JAVHOI010000408.1, forward strand.
GCCGGTACAGCGCTAAGCGCTATGGATGAATCAGGTAAATTAGGATTACTTACCAGCAATCCTACCAGTACCTTACAAATTAATGGCTCATTGGCAACTGCGGTGGTAAGCGTTAACAGCAACTATACACTTACGGCAACGAATAGCCTGGTTTTGGTTACTACCGGAGGTAGCAATAGAACTATTACTTTACCTGCTGCATCAGGTTGCACCGGCCGCATTTACACAATCAAACAAATTGATTCTGGTACCGATAAGGTAACTATTGATGCCAATGGAAGCGAAAAAATTGATGGCGCTTTAACTTCCACCAGAGTAAATGACCAATGGAAATCCGTGACCGTACAAAGCGATGGAAGTAACTGGTATATTATTGGAAAATATTAAATTTTAAGTGGGTAACTGATATTTAATAAAATAGTTTCAAAAAAAATCCAATAACCATAATTCAGAAATGAATTGGGGTTATTGGGTTTTTAAATTAAGAGCCTATAAATTATACGTATTAGCCAGCTCTTTCAATTCCAATAAATTGGTAACGCCTAATTTTTCAAACATCCTCGCTTTGTGCGTGCCCACGGTTGATACCTGTATTTTGATGGAGGAAGAAATATAGCTGATGGTTTGGCCTGCCAGCAATAGCGTAGCTATTTCGAATTCCCTTGCGGATAATTTATTAAAAGGGTTTTCTGATTCTGAATCAAAACTTTCACTCGCTAATTTTTCAGCCAGTGCTTTGCTGATATACTTGCGGTTATCCAATAATTGGCAAACTGCTTTTTCAATTTCTTCCAGAGAGGCATCCTTCGATATAAACCCTTTGGCGCCTGCTTTTAAAAAACGCCTGGCATATACATTTTCCGCACTCATTGAAAAAATAAGCACCTTCGCGTCAGGGTATTTCTGTATGATGAGCTGCATTAATCCAAGTGCGTCCGTTCCGGGCATTTGTATATCCAGCATTATCAAATCATACCGTCGTTCCGCTAATTTTACCAAAGCGCTATTACCATCAAAGGCCTCGTAAATTTCTGCCGGATTAAATATTTTCAGTAAAAGTGATTTTATGCCGGAACGTACAACCACATGGTCATCAACAAGAAGAAATGTTCTCATAAAATGCTTTTTGATTGTAATAATATTATTATAGGTAATCTACAATAATTGTTTCAAATGAATGAAAACGCTGAAGATTATTTCCGCCCTGGAAATTCCATAATGGCCGGATTGAATAAATTATTAATTAGCCATTAGCCAATAATTTATTGCTGCATGTCTTCATAGCTTTTAATTTTATTGTACAAAGTCTTACGATCAATTTTTAAAAGTTCCGCGGCTTTGGTTTTATTAAAATTTACTTCTTTCAGTACATGCATTATTGTTTCATATTCCGCTTTGGAGGCAGTGTCTTTTAAATCCAGTGATACCGTTTTATTTTCTCCCCAGGATTGTTGTGGCAGGGGCATATTCGCAAATCCGCCATTGATTTCCGCCGGCAAGGTTGAAGCTGTTATATTACCTTCACTGGTTAATAATACACAACGCCGAATTACATTGCGAAACTCCCTTAAATTTCCAGGCCATGGATAATTGGTAAACATTTTCAATACTTCGGCATCATATCCTTCTACATTTTTATTAAGCTCAATATTGGTTTTATGTAAAAAGAAATCAGCGAACTGGCGAATATCCTCCTTCCTGTCTCTTAAAGCAGGCAGGCTGATGGCAAATTCATTAAAACGGTGGTATAAATCTTCCCGGAATTTTCCATTACGGTATGCTTCCTGCAGGTTTTCATGGGTAGCTACAATGATACGTACGTCCACCTCCATTTCTTTGTTTCCGCCAATTCTTTTAAATTTTCTTTCCTGTATTACCCTTAACAAGGAAGCCTGTATTTCCGGGGAAAGATTGGCCACTTCATCCAAAAATAAAGTACCCCCTTTGGCCAGTTCAAAATGGCCTTCTTTATCATTGATAGCCCCTGTAAATGCTCCTTTTACATGCCCGAACAATTCGCTGCCCGCAAGCTCTTTTGATAATGTGCCACAATCCATGGCTATAAAAGGATAGTCCTTTCTGTTGCTTAACTGATGAATTGTTTTGGCGATTACTTCTTTGCCCGTGCCACTTTCACCATACAAAATAACGCTGTAATTGGTAGGCGCTACCATTCCAATCTGATTGTACAATTCTTTGGTAGCCTTTGACTGCCCTACTAAAAATTCACTGTTAACGGTATTGTTTTTTTTACCTCCTCCCTTAGTGCCGTAATTTTCCGCCGCCAATTGGGGCGTAGCGGCAGGTTTGCGCAATGCGGCGCTTAACACACTTAAAACCTCATCAGGCACCAACGGCTTGGTGATATAATCATAAGCGCCGGCCTTTATAACATCAACCGCTATTTTAATATCCGAATACCCTGTCATGATCAGCACAATGGTGGCTGGATTATGTTGTTTTATTTCCAATAAAACATCCTTGCCATCTTTTTTTTCGCCCAGCCTGAAATCGGATATTACAATATCAAAATTGCCGGCTTTAAATTTTTCAATTCCCCTGCTGCTGCTATGAGCAGTATCTACCATATACCCGTTTTTACCAAGAAACCTGCTTAATAAGGCGCACATATCCACATCATCATCAATAACCAATACGCTTTTTTTCATATACCTGAATTTTTCATGAAGATACAACTACTTTAATACTTCTTCTTTTAATGTAACATTGGCTACGGGAATTTGCTCAATAATTATCCATTCCGAGTAATCGCTGGGTTGTATTTTTGTACCATATTGGGTAGCATATACTTTCGTGCATTCCGCACCAAGGTAAAGGATTAACGAACTATAATACGCCCATATCATGATAACGATAACCGAACCCGCAGCGCCATAAATGGTTGCCATATCGCTCCTGGAAAGGTACAACCCAATTACAATTTTGCCAAGCGTAAACAGAATAGCCGTAATAAATGCGCCAATGCTTACATCCTTCCATTTTATTTTAGCGTCGGGCAATACTTTAAAAATTACGGCAAAAACAATAGCGGTGATTACGAAAGTGGCCAGGTTATCAATAACCGGGATAAAGATTTTGCCAACACCTGAAACCAACCGATTTAAATGATTGCCAATAAGGGCGATCAGCGCATTTAAAAGCAGTGACACCATCAACACGAATCCGAGGCTTATTATAAGGGAGAATGAAAGCAGGCGGCTAATGATCAGTTTCCACCAGGCTTTTTTTGCTTTTACTTTCAGCCCCCAAATTTTATTGAGCGAATCCTGAATTTCTCCAAATATAGCCGTGCCCCCGATCAATAAGATAACGATGCTTACAATAGTCGCCACCGGCGTGTCTTTGGTAAGGTGAATGTTTTTGATAGTATCCTGTATCTGTATTGCCGCATAGCTCCCCACCAGGTCTTTTATTTCTCCATACACCTGTCCCTGGGTAGCTTCCTTTCCAAAAAGAAAACCGCAAATAGCGATAATTATTATTAGCATTGGCGCCAGCGAAAAAACGGTATAATAGGATAATGAGGCACTATGCTTCAGCACATTATCATCAAAAAATTCAAGTATTACTTTCCTGGTAAATAAAAAGATACCGTTTACTTTTTTTTTCATTTATAGAATAATTAAAATTGTAATGTTATCCGGTTAAAGAAATCCGGATAATGCATAATCCTGCATGGTAAATAATTTCCCTGATTAATATTTTCAAAAACACTTTTCAAAACAAACTTATCCGGACAGGGCTTTTTCCTTTTGTAAGCCGCTTAAAATTATGTCAAATACCCTGCAAATGAGCGGTTCCCTGTATAGAAGGTGCATTTCAAAATGTCGTACTATTATCTGGAGGATTGCCAACCTTGGCAATAGTTTTTCAAATAATTAAGAGTCTATAAAAGGTTGGCAACCCTGTGCGACATTTTGAAATGCCCCCTGAATGGATGTATAAACAAATTTAAAACCAATATGCGTTCCGCATTTCAGGTAATCCGGTATTTGGCCGGATTTCCCCACATGTAGAATTTATTTCACATCACTTTTCCATTTTTTTTCAAATGGATTAAGCTATTGTTTTTATTCAATTTTTATTTTCACCAATAACCGGCAAAGTTTATATAGGTTCTGGTTGCCGGCGACAGCCTGATAGCAGGGAACTTTTCGGCAGGCATTCTTTTTGGCAGATTATTTTTGATCAGGGCGATTGCCGTTTATTTAAAATGATCTCCATTATCCGGCTTTTTTAATTAAGTACAATAAACATTGCTTAATTTTAGAATAGCAATAAATTTAAAAACAAAGCCGGATGCAGGAGTAAATTAATTTTTCTTACAACCGGCGGCATTAAAAAAAATCATGAAAAAAATATTAATCGCATTGGATTATAATCCTACCGCGGAAAAAATCGCTGAAAGCGGCTACGCATTGGCCAAAGCAACAGGTGCGGAAGTAATACTAATGCACGTAGTGGCTGAGCCTACCTACTATTCCACACTGGATTATTCACCTATTATGGGATACACGGGTTTCAGCTCACCGGATATGTTGATGTTGATAGACGAAACAGAGATAAAAAAAGCATCCCTGAATTTCCTGGAACAATCAAAAAAGTATTTGGGCGATGAAAGTATTACAACATTGGTGGGCGAAGGCGATTGCGCTGATGCCATACTGAAAGCCGCGGCCGATTTTAAAGTGGATATAATTGTAATGGGAACCCACAGCAGACGGGGTTTGGATAAAATACTGATGGGAAGCATCGCCGAAAAAGTATTGCATAATTCGGTAGTACCCTTGTTTATCATACCTACAAAACAAGAAAAAAAATAAGCGCCGGGCTGCTTATGAATATTGTATAAACCAGCCCTGTTACAGTAATACAACAGTATCAACATTAAAATCCTGCCTTGTAAAAATCTTTATTCTTTAAATCCCTTATCCTATCCCGGATGAATTGATATTCCGGGACTCCTTATATATTTGGAAAAAGTGAATCCACTTCCTTACTGGAAATTGTGTAACATTTTTGCATAATTGTGTAACAATTTTATGTTTCACAAGTTTCACCTTTACTACATTAATTATTTTGTAGTAAAACAGATATGAATAAAACACACTTTGATTTAACTTGCAAAAGAATTTTTTATCCAGCATTTAAAATAACAATTTTGATTCGTGAAGCTCTACATTAAAAATATGGTATCGTCCCGCTGCAAAATGGTGGCAAAAGAAGAATTGAAAAAACTGGGGCTGCATTATGTAATGGTTGATCTTGGCGAAGTGGAGATTATGGAAAATTTATCTGAGGATATGCGTGATGCATTAAAATCGGGCCTGCTCCAGTCGGGGCTTGAGCTGATGGATGATAAAAGAAGCATGCTGATTGAAAAAATAAAAAATATTGTAATAGAAACAGTTCATTACTCCGATGAACCATTGAATACGAATTTCTCTGATTACCTGAGCAAAAAACTCAACCATGATTACACCTATATTTCCAATTTATTTTCAGAGGTGCAGGGCACTACTATTGAGCATTTCGTGATAGCGCACAAAATAGAAAGGGTAAAAGAATTACTGGTGTACAATGAACTCAACCTAACCGAAATCGCCAATAAAATGAATTATAGCAGTGTGGCGCATTTATCCAATCAGTTTAAAAAAGTAACAGGGCTTACGCCTTCTCATTTTAAGAAACTGAAAGATAAAAGACGCAATGCGTTGGAAAATATTTAATGAATAACACGGATTTTATTAAATGGTTTCTGGTTCGGTTTAATAATTTTTTTTGGAAAGTTATTATAAATGATCAGTGGTTAAAACAGGCGTTACTTTAGGAAGCTGTTTAAAAAACAGGCGATAGGACCAGGAAGGGTTTTCACCTAAAAAAAATAAATAATGTCAGAAGAACAAATTAATAAAAAGCCGGTTAAATCAGCCAACCTTTTTCCGGTAGTAGGTATTGGCGCATCCGCCGGCGGGCTTGATGCGTTTAAGAAATTACTGAAGGCCATTCCGGAAAATTCGGGGATGGCTTATGTATTGGTGCAGCATTTGGATCCGAGGCATGAAAGTATGCTGCCCGAATTATTACAAAAGGTCACCAATATCCCTGTGCTCGAAATCTCGGATGATATTAAAGTGGTGCCGGATCATATTTACATCATACCCAGCAATAAAATGCTGGTGGCAACGGATGGTGTATTACAACTTAGCCCCAGGCCGGCGAAAAATAAAAACGAGCTGAATTTACCCATTGACCTTTTCTTTTCTTCCCTTGCTGAAGTACATCAAACGCAGGCCATTGGCGTGGTTTTATCCGGTACTGCTTCGGATGGCACCAGGGGTTTAAAAGCGATCAAAGATCATGGTGGGCTTACCTTTGCGCAGGACGAAGCATCCGCGCAATATGAAGGTATGCCGCATAGCGCCGCACAGGCAGGCGTAGTGGATTTTATTTTACCGCCCGAAGAAATCCCACTGAAATTACTGGATATCGTTGGGCATATCAACCGCTCAGATGAAGAGCTTCAGAACATCCCGGTTCATGAAGATGAAATTTTCAAACAAATAATCGCCCTGTTGCGCATACGCAAAGGCACCGATTTCACCTGGTATAAGCAAACCACCATCCGCAGAAGGATATTACGCCGCATGGCGCTTAATAAAAATGAAGAACCCGCGGCTTATCTTAAATTTTTGAGAGAACATAAAACCGAGCAGGATATTTTATATCAGGACCTGTTAATTCCGGTAACCGGATTTTTCCGCGATCCAAAAAGTTTTGATAATTTATTTGAAACGGTATTTGCGGTAATTGTAAAAAATAAAATGGCCAACGAACCTATACGGGTTTGGGTGGCGGGCTGCAGTACGGGTGAAGAAGCTTTCTCCATTGCTATTTGCCTGAAAGAATTTTTAAGCAGCCGCACTTATTTGCAAAGCGGGGAACCTAAAATAAACAATGATATAAGGGTGCAGATATTCGCCACCGATATCAGCGAACCGGCTATCGCAAAAGCAAGAAAAGGTATTTACACCAAAGCAGATATTGAGGGGCTAAGCCCTCTGCGGCTACAGGAGTTTTTTGTAAAAACCGATGGCAGTTACCAGGTAAATAAAACCATCAGGGATATGTGTGTATTTGCCGTTCATAATTTTTTAAAAGACCCTCCCTTCGCTAAAATGGACCTGGTAAGCTGCCGAAATGTGCTTATTTATATGGAGCCTTACCTGCAAAAAAGGGCGCTTACTACTTTTCATTACGCACTGAATCCAAAAGGATTTTTATTTTTGGGAAAGTCGGAAACCAGCAGCAGCGTTCCAGATTTATTTGCCATGTATGGTAAAAATGATAAACTGTTTTCCCGAAAGGATGTGCCTGCCAGGTATATGCAGGTGGCCAGCCAGCGAAGTGAGCAAAAATTTCTGGACATAGATACCAAAACAAAAAATGAAGGCAGGCTCGCCGACTTTCAAAAGACGGCGGATGATATTTTGCTTAGCAAATTTACTCCTGCTGGCGTGGTGGTAAATGAGGCGATGGAAATTGTACATTTTCGCGGCGCCATCGGCTCTTACCTGGAGCCTTCGCCCGGCAAGGCCAGTTTTAATTTATTAAAAATGATTAAAGAGGGGCTGGCATTTGAATTACGTAATATACTGCACAAAGCGAAAACTGAAAGGGAAACCGCTGTAAAAGAAAACATCCCGGTGGAGATAAACGGCGAAAAGCGGAATATTACTATTGAAGCCATCCCGCTACTCAACATTATAGAACCTCATTATTTAATACTTTTTCACGATAACCATATTACCCCGGCCTTTAAATTAAAAAACGCCGTTCATAAAACCGGTAAAAGTAATATTGATGAAAAGGACCTTCGCATTCAGCAATTGGAAAAAGAGCTTTCACAAACACGTGAAGATATGCGTACCATTACGGAAGACCAGGAAGCTGCCAATGAAGAACTGCAAAGCGCCAACGAAGAATTACTGAGCGGAAGCGAGGAATTGCAGAGCCTTAATGAAGAAATGGAAACCAGCAAGGAGGAGCTGCAAAGCACCAATGAAGAACTGGTCGTTATCAACCAGGAAATGATTAGCCTGAATGAACAGGTTACGGAAGCACGTAACTATGCCGAAGCGATAGTAACCACCATTAACGAACCACTGATAATATTGGATAAGCACCTGCGGGTAAAAAGCGCTAACCAATCTTTTTACAGAACCTTTATGGTAAGTGAAAACGAGACGGAAGGAAAGCCATTGTTTGAATTGGGTAACCGGCAGTGGGATATGCCCGGGCTGAGAAATTTATTAAATAATATTATTCCGGAAAAGGAAAAATTTTCCGGTTTTGAAGTTCAGCAAAGTTTCCCGGTTATCGGTGAACGTATCATGCTGCTAAATGCACGTGAAATGCAGGAAGGGGCAGGAAACGAAAAATTAATATTACTGGCTATTGAGGATATTACCGATAAGAGGGTGGCGGAAAATAAATTGTTGGAGAGTGAAAAGAAATTCAGGAACATGGCTGATTTTATTCCACAGATTATCTGGACTGCCCGGCCTGATGGAAACCTGGATTACCTCAATCGGCAATGGTATGGTTTTACCGGGTTTGATGAGGGACAGGCAGACCAAAACTGGATAGCCCTGCTGCATGAAGAGGACAGGCAAAAATCCGTTGCAGCCTGGCATCAATCGTTGGTAACCGGCGATCATTATCAAATGGAATTCCGGTTTAAAGACAACCAAACAGGCGGCTACCGCTGGTTTCTGGCCAAAGCCTACCCCATTAAAGACAAGGAGGAAAGAATTACAAAATGGTTTGGATCCTTTACCGATGTTAATGAACAGAAAAAGGCGGCCGATGAATTATTGAAGGCCAAAGAACTGGCGGAATTATCAGCAAAAACAGCCGAACATGCGGTAATATCCAAGCAGCAGTTTTTGAGTAATATGAGCCACGAAATACGTACACCGTTGAATTCAATCATTGGGTTCACCAAAGTATTATTCAGGACCCCTTTAACTGGCAAACAAAGGGAATATCTAAATGCCATTAAAATATCAGGTGATGTGATGACGGTTTTGATCAACGATATTCTTGATCTTGCCAAAGTGGATGCCGGTAAAATGACCTTCGAAAAAATCCCGTTTAAACTAACGGATTCCGTTTCTTCCATGCTTGATTTATTTGAAATAAAGCTACAGGAAAAAAACATCGCATTAGTAAAGCAATTCGACCCGCTCATACCAGAAGTAGTAAGCGGCGACCCGCTGCGTTTGCACCAGGTTATTTTGAACCTGATGAGTAATGCGGTAAAATTTACCGGCAAAGGAAAAATTACCATTGGCGTGCAAATGCTGAAGGAAGATGAAGAAAAAGTGGAGATCAGATTTTCCATTGCCGATACGGGCATGGGTATCCCGGAAGATAAGCTAAGCCTGATTTTTGATAATTTTCAGCAGGCCTATACGGATAGCAGCCGGATGATTGGCGGTACAGGCCTGGGGCTTACCATCGTAAAAAAATTAATAGAGGCGCAGGGCGGAACTATCAGTGTAAAAAGTAAATTAAATGCAGGATCGGTTTTTTCTTTTATTTTAAGTTTTCAAAAAACAAATGAAAAACCAGTAACCGTAACAGACGAAGAATTTGTGGCGGAAACAGCTATAAAAAATATTAAAGTATTGATAGCGGAGGATGTCCCTTTGAACCAATTGCTGATGAAAACCCTGTTGGATGATTTTGGCTTCAAACAGGATATCGTGGACAATGGAAAATTGGCCATTGAAAAATTAGCTGCTGCCGCCAAAACCCCCGGAGATAATTATGATATTATTTTGATGGATTTGCAAATGCCGGAAATGAATGGCTTTGAAGCTACAAAATACATCAGGAACCAGCTTCACCTCGATATCCCAATTATCGCCCTTACCGCGGATGTAAATCAGGAGGATATTCAAAAATGCAAAGCATCGGGGATGAATGATTATATCTCAAAACCGGTGGATGAAAAATTATTGTTTGGCAAGATTATAAATTTGGTCAGGAAACCTTTGATACCAATAGAAAATGATATGCCGAAAAAAAATGAAGAAGTAAATATTTCCGATAAATGTACAGACCTTGCTTATTTGAAACGACACACCAAATCAGATGCGGGGTTAATGAAGGAAATGATCCGGATATACCTGGAACAGACGCCACCTTTAATTTCGGCCATGATGGAAAGTATTAATAATAAGAATTGGCCCCTGCTAAAATCAGCAGCACATAAAATACAACCTTCTTTTGCCATTATGGGAATTGGTAAGGATTTTGAAAACATGACAAAACAAATACAGGAATATGAAGGGGATCCCGATCAGTTGCACGACATAAAGGAAATGGCCTTTAAAATAGAAGCTGTTTGTAAACAGGCCAGCACTGAATTGCGGGTAGAATTGATTACAATGAATAACCAATAAACGATCGGGCATAATGTGAATAAAAAATTTAAATCCATGAGTGCGAATAAAAAAATATCCATTTTTCTTGTTGATGATGATGCCATGTACCTTAAATTATTAGACAAGGAATTAAGTGAAAAACCAAACTACGTAATCAGGACATTCGCTACAGGTGAACTTTGCCTGGAGAACCTGCAGGAAACCCCGGATGTTATTGTTTTGGACTACTATTTGAATGGCATTGAAAAAAATGCCCTGAATGGATTGGAGACCCTTGAAAAAATAAAATTCTCGCATCCGGCAATACCTGTCATCATGCTTTCTGCTCAGGACAAAATTGAAGTGGCTGTTAACTGCATGAAGCTACAGGCCTTTGAATATATCGTTAAAAGTGAAACCGCATTCGCAAGGTTACACAATACCATCAGCACCTTGTTGAACTATAAAAAAATGGAAAAAACGCTTAGCTGGTATATGGAAAAGTTGTAACCGGGGAATCGACACCTGGTCCTTCCCGAGAAATTATGATGGGATATTTTATTTTGAATTAACTGTAAATTATGTAACAATACCTATGGGTTATGTAATTATAGCCATTAATAAAGCACTTCCTTTGCAATAGGTTTTTCTTATGATATTAGATAAGAAAGAAACCGGATTTCTATCCGGTTTCTCTTTTTAAAAGCATCAGAATTTAAAAGGAAATGGAGTTAATATTTTTCCGCATCCACCTTCTCCTGAATATTGATTTTAAAATATTTCAGCTTCCACATTCAAATTGCCTGTTCTCAAATTTTGGATGCACTAAATATTTTTTTTGTAATAAAGATTAAAACTTTTCTCTTAATAATTTTAGTAGGTAATCAGTAAATTATATAATACAAAACTATAATTGTGTAAGGATTTTGATTGATTTTTTTTAAACTTTACAATGATGAAATCTGAATAAAAAAAGTATAAAGTTTAATTTCTACCAATGCTTCCGCAGGTATATAAAAACAGAGTAGCCTTATAAAATAATTCGAAATAAAAAAAGATAAAAGAATCAATATTATTAGCAAAGGAGCCCCCGCTTAAAAATCTAAAGTCCATTTTGCAAATACTGTTTGATCCGGGTCAGACAGTATTTTTTTGTACTTAATAATAAAAAAAAACATCCACACCAACTCAAAAAACAGGGTACTTTTTATTCCCGGATTCAGCTTAATATTTTCAATAAAAAATCAAGGATAGCGCAAACTTTGTTTCCTTAAAATTTATTCCTTTTAAAAAATAATTTTAAACCTGGTAAGACGGCCTCAGAAAAATTAGGCTGCAATCTTCAGGTTTCGTAAAAGCGAAGCCTGTTTTGAAGCAGGTTAATTTCTGTTTGTTGTTGTTGTAGCTGCTCCAATAAATAAGCGACCACTTCTACACCTTCCAGGTTTATTTGCAGGTCATTATGCAATCTGATCAGTTTCTCCGCTTGCTTCAGGCCACTTTCAGGTATGAAATCCGTGTCTTCCTTTGTAGTAATTTCTATCAATCCATACTCGTGCAGCAAATGGATAAATGAATACTCAACATTGTGCCATTCACAAAAGGTATCTACCCTTATTAATTGTTCTGTTTGCATACAAAATATTTTAAGCCCCGGATGAGGCTAATTGTCCGAATAATTCTTTTTGTTTCCCGGTTAAATTGGTGGGTATTTTTATGTTGTAGGTAATATATAAATCGCCAAACTCTCCTTCTTTTTTATAAACAGGAAATCCTTTTCCTTTCAATCTTGTTTTGGTGCCGTTTTGTGTTTCAGCGTTTACTTTAAGCTTTATTTTTCCACTCAGGGTTTCTATGGTTATTTCCCCACCCAAAACAGCCGTATATAACCCGATATTTTCATTAATATAAAGATCGTTTCCCGATCGTTTAAACACCGGGTCATTCGCAATGGAGAAAGTAATATAAAGATCGCCATTAGGCCCGCCATTTACACCGGGAGCGCCATAACCTTTAAGTTTTATTACCTGTCCGTTTTCAACTCCGGCGGGAATAGTAATCCGCACATTTTTGCCGTTTATAGTCAAGGTTTGCTGATGGGTGGTATAGGCATCTTTCAATGAAAGTTGTAATTCGCTGTTGTAATCCTGCCCTCTGAATTTCGACTGGCTCCGCCTGCCTCCCGAGCCTCCGAACATGGAAGAAAAGAAATCGGAAAAATCATCACCTCCAAAACCACCCGAAAACTCCTGCCCGCCTGTTTGTGCTGACCGCCTGCCGGACTGCCGGGCATTTTCAAATTGTTCCGAATGTTGCCAGTCCTTTCCATACTGATCATATTTTTTTCTTTTTTCCGGGTCGCTGAGCACCTCATTCGCTTCATTCAGTTGCTGAAATTTTTTATTCGATTCCTTGTCATTTGGATTAAGATCGGGGTGCAGCTTTCTTGCAAGTTTCCGGTAAGCTTTTTTTATTTCATCATCCGTTGAATTTTTCTTAACGCCCAATATTTGGTAATAATCAATGAAGTCCATTATATAGAGTTGTTTATGATGTTAAAATGGGGTATAATCCAAAAGCATTTAATTCACCTTTAGGAAAATATCCACTTCCAATGTATCAATTCTTTTTACAAAAATAATTCATTCTAATGGTTTACCCGTTTTGTAGAATTTATTCCTCATTTTCTTATTAAAATAAAATCATCTTGTTAAAAGATACACTATTTACGAACACTATCCGTTGAAATAAAAGGATAATATATTGGCAGGATTTTATTAGTATTCCCAAATGTTATTCATTCATAAAAATTAAAAATAAATAAAATGGGAAATCTATTGTACGTAGTAGCGGTTATTTTAGTAATATTTTGGGCACTTGGCCTAGGTTTACATTGGGGTGGAAATTTAATCCACATCCTTTTGGTCATTGCTATTATTGCTTTTTTACTAAAAGTAATCAAAAGAGCAGCCTGATGGCAAATGCTTAAAAAAATTATTAAATTTAAAATTTTATTATTATGGAAACATGGAAATTAAAACTTAAAGGAACCTGGAACGAAGCTAAAGGAAAAGCAAAAAAAGAATACGCCGGTTTAACAGATGACGACCTGCTGTATGAAGAAGGAAAAGATGATGAATTACTTGGCCGTTTGCAAAAGAAAATTGGCAAAACGAAGCAGGAAGTTAAAAACTGGATCGAAAGCCTTTGAATGAAAAGGGTGAGTCACCTTTTAGAGGAGACTCACCCTTTTCAAAATTAAACGACAACCGTCACCATCTCCTGTAGAAATATAGTGAGGAAGGTGGCATTTTAATTTTATTTAAAAATGATACAAACCAGGCAATCGCCTTTTCACCTGCGATTAAGTCTCACACTGATTAGCCTTACCATTATTTGTTACGCTGTTTTCATTGGCCAGGATATAATTGTTCCATTAGCATTTGCCATACTTCTGGCAATATTATTATTACCCTTCACCAATTTTCTGGAACGAAAAAAAATGCCAAGGGCAATAGCAATCATGACAGGGATAATACTTGCCGTTTTATTTATTGCCGGCATTGTTTATTTTTTATCCTCACAGATATCGGGTTTTGTACAGGATTTACCTTCTATAAAACAACACATCGCCAGCCATTTAAAAACCGTTCAAAGATGGGTTTCCCATCAGTTTCATTTTACCTACCGGCAGCAAAATAATTTTATGGATGATGCCGCCGATAAAATAAAAAATTCGGGCACGGGAATTTTGGGCGAGACGGTAATTTCGCTAACACAAGCCATTATGGTGTTGGTATTGTTGCCGGTTTATACATTTCTGATATTGTATTACCGCGATATGATAAAAAAGTTTTTTGTAGGTGTTTTCAAACAAGAACATGAGGCTAAAGTGCTGGAAGTATTAAGAGAATCCAGGTCAATAGTACAGGGCTATATGGTTGGGCTTATCATTGAAATGGGTATAGTTGCCGCTATCAATTCACTCGGCTTTATTATCATAGGTATCCGGTATGCCGTATTTCTGGGCATATTCGCTGCCATTCTCAATATGATACCTTATATTGGTATGCTGATCGCCTCTATATTTTGCATGTTGATAACGCTCACCAATTCTACCCAAATCTCAGACATAATTGGTGTATTAGCCATACTGACAGTAGTACAATTTATTGATAACAATATTATCATGCCCAGGGTGGTAAGTTCAAAAGTAAAAATAAATGCGCTGATAACCATACTCGGTGTATTGGTTGGTGGCGCTCTTGCCGGCGTTTCCGGAATGTTTTTATCAATCCCCGCTATCGCCATACTTAAAGTAATATTTGACAGGGTTGATGAACTGAAACCCTGGGGCATGCTGTTGGGTGATGAAATTACGGGGGCGAAAAAAAGTAAACTTTATATGAAACTTGGTAACATCAGTAATAAATTAAAACCTGCATCCCCCATTAAACCACCTAAGCTTGAGTAGCCATAGAAAACTTAATTAAACATTTTATTCCCGGATGCAAAATTGAAATTACCGGCAATTACTTATTCAACTTCAGCACGTTTATCTTGCCTGTAATGCTGAATGGAAGCATTACCCAGCAGTGACCTTTTGTTTAATACCGCACATAATTTATTCCTTTACCCCATCCTTTTAAATCTATTCACCAGCATACAATAATAAATAAGCTGTTTCCACACTATTATTTTCAATATCACCTTATGGAATAAAAAACCGACGTAGAAATAAATACTCATTCGTAACCTATATTCTACAAGAAAAACCGGAAACCCAAAAAATACAGCTTGATATTTCGTGGTACACATATTGACCTTATACTATGCATTAAAGTTTGCCGGAAATATTTAATCCAAAGGCAGGGGATCAATCTTTCAAGCATTTCAAAATATCAGAAGTTATAATTTTATTAAGTATTGTAAACAAAACCGAATGAAAAATTTCTTTAAAGTTAAAGCCGCATTTTTGATAAAGAGGTGATTATTACCCAATGCATTTTTATAAAATAATTTAAATTTTAAATAAATAAATAAAACACAAAATGAAACCAAACATTGGAATACCCGATATAAATTTAAAAGCTATTACTTCAATGCTCTCCGTGGTACTGGCAGATAGTGTAATACTATATACCAAAACAAGGAAATTTCACTGGAACGTAAACGGGCAAAGTTTTATGGAATTGCATAAGCTTTTTGAAGGCCAGTATAATCAACTGGAAGTAGCCATTGATGAAATAGCGGAAAGGATCAATAAGCTTGGAAGCCCTACCATTGGTACTATGAAAGAGTTTTTGGATTTAGGTAATATTAAAGAAAGCCCGGGTAAATATCCTGATCAAAAATCCATGCTGGCCGAATTATTAAAAGATTATGAAACCGTCATCATCGCATTGCGAAAGGATATTGATTTTTGTAATAAAAAATTGGGCGATGCAGGTACAACGGATTTTCTTACAAGCCTGATAAAGGAGCATGAAACCATTGCATGGACATTAAGAAGGTATTTGAATTAAATATTGTAGTAATTAACCAGTGAACAGAATAGTGAATGCTGTAAAGCATTTTATTTTAGACATACAGTAATTAAAAATTGTAAAAAATAAAAGGCACAATATATTTTGATGAATTGAATAATTGATAATTAAAAATTATAAAATTTTGGTTGTTTATTTAAAGGACATGTTTAATGATGCGGGTAATGTTTCACTATTTACCGCAAGGTTTTTCAAAGAAGTTTTCAGGCCTCCATTTGAAATAAAAGAGTTTCTGAAGCAATGTTATACTATTGGTTATAAATCACTGCCGCTGGTTGGTATCACGGGGTTTATTATGGGCCTGGTGCTTACACTACAATCCCGGCCTACACTGGCAGAGTTTGGCGCCGAATCCTGGTTACCGGGTATGGTTGCGCTTTCCCTGATAAAGGAAATAGCACCGGTAATTACCGCATTGATATGTGCCGGTAAAATTGCGTCCGGTATTGGCGCCGAGTTAGGATCAATGAAAGTAACGGAGCAAATAGATGCGATGGAAGTATCTGCCATTAATCCTTATAAATACCTGATAGTTACAAGGATAATGGCCACCACGCTGATGGTACCTCTTTTGGTTGTATTCGCGGATGCCATTGGTATTTACGGGGGATATGTAGGTGTCAATATCCATAGTGATGTTAACCTGTTTCGTTATTTTGCCCAGGTACTTGATTCATTGGATTTCATAGATATAATGCCAGCCACCATTAAATCATTTTTCTTTGGATTTTTTATCGGAATGATCGGTTGTTACAAAGGCTATACGGCTGCCAATGGAACAGAAAGCGTGGGCAAGGCGGCCAACTCGGCAGTGGTGGCTGCTTCACTTACCATATTTATTATTGATATGCTGGCAGTTCAGATTACAGATCTTTTTTTATAAATAAAATAATGAATCAGCAAGCAACAAATAATCAGCATCAAAATATTGCTGATACAAACGGAGCCATTATCAACGTCAGGGGTTTGTATAAATCTTTTGGTAAAAACAACGATGTTTTAAAAGGCGTGAACCTTTCGGTAAATAAAGGAGAGAACCTGGTAGTGCTGGGCAAGTCGGGCTCGGGCAAATCAATAACCATAAAATGCCTGGTAGGTTTGGTAGCCGCGGATAAAGGTGAAATAAAAGTATTTGATACGGATATAACCACTCTGGATAATAAAGCATTAAATGCGATAAGGGTAAGGATAGGATTTCTTTTTCAAAATTCCGCTTTATACGATTCGATGACGGTAAGGCAGAACCTTTCGTTCCCATTAAAGCGCCATTCAAAGAAGCTGTCTTCCAAAGAAGTGGATGATGCGATTATGGATGCATTGGAAAGTGTAGGGCTTGCGGAAGCGATTGATAAAATGCCTTCGGAATTATCAGGAGGTATGCGAAAAAGAATTGGCCTTGCACGTACACTTATTTTAAAACCTGAAATAATACTGTATGATGAACCAACCACAGGGCTTGATACCATCACTTCCAGGGAGATCAGCGAACTGATATTGGCGATCCAGAAAAAAAATAAAACGACTTCTATAATTATAACCCATGATATGGCTTGCGCCAAACTCACCGGCGACAGGCTGGTGATTTTAAAAGATGGCGTGATTGATGCGGAAGGTAGTTATGATGAGTTGGCGAATAGTGATGATGAATGGGTGCGTTCGTTTTTCAATTAATCATTCAATAAAAAAATTACAATGAATAAGGAATCAGGGTTTACATGGAAATTGGGCATGTTTGTAATAATAGGATTAATACTGTTTGTATCTGCAATTTATTTTGTTGGTAAGCAGAAAAATTTATTTGGCTCAACATTCAAATTAAGATCGCAGTTTACAACAGTGAGTGGTTTGAAGGTGGGAAATAATGTGCGCTTTTCAGGCATCAATGTAGGTACTGTTGATAACATTGAATTGACAACAGATACTTCGGTAATGGTGAATTTTTTGGTAAGAAAAGAAGTTCAGCAGTTTATCAATTCAGATGCCACTGCTAGCATTGGCTCCGACGGATTAATGGGCGATAAGGTACTGACAATTTCTCCGGGCACTATGACCAACAGCATGGTAAAGAATAATAGCCTGATCGCTTCAAAAAAAGCTGTAGAAATGGAAGATATTATGAGCAGTGTAAAGGCGAGTGTGGATAATGCCGGTATCATCACTGCGCAGCTTGCGGCCTTTGCTTATAAAATGAATAATAACAACGGTGCATTAAGTAAATTGATGACTGATGAGGCGTTTTCCAGCAGCCTGAAAAGTACACTCACCAACCTGCAAACCAGTTCAAATGAATTTGCCAAATTCACCGTTAAAATGAATGATGGAAAGGGGGCTTTGTCGAAATTGGTGAGTGATGAAAAATTCGGGAAGACATTGGATTCTACCATGTCCAATCTTCAGGCGGGAACAAAAGGCTTGAGTGAGAATATGGAAGCGGCGAAGCATAACTTTTTGTTGAGAGGATTCTTTAAGAAAAAGAAAAAAGCAGAAGCAAAAAAGGCGGCTCTATTAAAAAAACAGGCAGACAGTAAGAAAAAAGATAGCCTGAAAAATACGGATAATGCGCAGAAGAAAAATGTGGCCATTTATCCGTTGTCAAATGCAAAAGACAGCATGAAGTAATGAATAATGAATAAGAAGAATTGTATTTGCAAATCATCAAACATTCAATTCTAAAATATCAATTATTTCATTATCAATTAGAATGCAGTTTTTGTTCTACATCTGTGGATTTTTTTTCCCAATTATTTATACTTTTTCCCTTCCGTAATAAATAGATTTTTTTTGAAATACAATACAGTATTGCATTACAGTAATAATATTTTACAAATTAAAATATTGGCAACATATTAGCCGCCAGATTGACGTAATTATAAATCATAAACAATTAAATTAAAAACTATGAATTCAGGAAAATTGCTAACAGGGGTTTTAATTGGCGCTGCCGCAGGCGCTATTTTAGGGGTATTATTCGCTCCGGACAAAGGATCAGAAACAAGGGGTAAAATCTCAAAGAAGAGTACTGATCTGAAGAACAGCGTAAAGGATAAAATAAATGATCTTGTGGATGGTATTTCCAATCATTATGAAGATTTAAAATCGGAGGCTGGAGATGTGTATGCGGAAGGAAAAGAAAAATTTGGCAAAGCGAAAGCAGAGGTTAAAAACTCGTTTTCATAATCACATCCGTTCGTTGCTTTTAAATTTATAGTAATGGAAAATCAGCCAACAACTTTCGGGTCCTTATTTGAAAACGCCGGTGATTACCTGGAAACAAGGCTGGATTTATTAAAGCTACAGGCAGTAAATAAATCTTCCGATGTTACCTCATCTATTGTTTCCAGGATAATCATCCTGCTCATAATTTCATTTGCCATGATTATCCTGAATATAGGGCTGGCATTATGGGCAGGAGAATTATTGGGAAAAGTGTATCTTGGCTTTTTCATAGTAGCAGGCTTTTATGCTTTGATAGCTTTAGTACTCCATCTGTTCAGGCATTCCTGGTTAAAAGAACCAGTTAGTAGTATGATTATTAAAAAAATGCTCAATTAGATCAAAATGGAAATTAATAATTCCGCCGGTTTAAGGGCTGCCATTCTTGAACTGGAAGAAAGAAAAATAAGGGAAAAAAATCAACTGGTTGAAAACTTTCATGTTTTCACGGAAAGCCTGACACCCATTAACCTGATAAAAAGTACCTTTAACAAGGTAAAAGAAACCCCCGGTATTACAGGAAATATTTTGAAGGCGACGGCAGGTTTAGGTGTAGGGCTTCTTTCCAAAAAACTGTTAATCGGCAGATCCGCAGGATTGTTCAAAAAAATTTTAGGTTCGGCTATCGAAATGGGGGTAGCAGGCTTGGTGGCAAAAAATTCTGACACGATAAAGTTATCCGGCTTAAGGCTTCTTAAAAATCTTATCGGTACAAAAAACAAGAAAGTGGAAATGTAAAAAGTTTTTAATTAAAAATTAATTTTGATAGAAATGCCCCTTACCGAAAGGGGCATTTCTATTATCTTCGCAATTCATCATGTCGAAATATTTAATCGCAGGCCTCGGAAATATCGGTAACGAATATGCCAATACACGCCACAACATTGGTTTTGATGTGGTAAATGCCTTTGTAAAAAAACATGGTGCAAGTTTGGAAGTAGATAGGTTAGCTTATGTAGCTAAAGTAAAATGGAAAGGAAAACAATTGGTTTGCATCTGCCCTACAACGTATGTAAATCTCAGTGGACGGGCTTTTAAGTATTGGATGGACAAAGAAAAAGTAACTTTGGAAAATACGCTTACCATCGTAGATGACCTGGCATTACCCCTTGATAAACTAAGGCTTCGGGCTGGCGGATCGGCCGCGGGGCACAACGGCTTGAAGGACATACAAAATAGCCTGGGCACCGATAAATATCCCAAGCTCCGTTTTGGTATTGGCAATAATTATCCCAAAGGAATGCAGGCCGATTTTGTATTGGGTAAATGGTTAAATAATGAATTACCTGCTGTACAGTTAAAAATTCAAAAATGTATTGATGTTATTGAAAGTTTCGTTTCTCTTGGTATAGAACAAACCATGAATGAAGTAAATAAGCTTTCTATTAAGCCATAAAACTTTTCTTCGTTTATACATAATTGTTTTTTTTATTTGATTTGTCTATATTCGTTGCTGTATTCAGAATAATTAATTTCAGTAAACCATGAAGATAATTTGTGTAGGCCGCAATTATGCGGCACACGCCAAAGAGCTTGGCAACGACTTACCAGAGGAACCGGTCATATTCATGAAGCCGAAAAGCGCTTTGTTGCAAAGCCATACGCCATTTTACTATCCTGAGTTTACCAATGAACTAAACTACGAATGTGAACTGGTACTTCGTGTGTCAAAGAATGGGAAATATATACAGGAACGGCATTCCACCAATTACTATAATGGCATAACTGTTGGCATAGATTTTACGGCAAGGGACATTCAAAATGAGCTGCGTGCAAAGGGGTTGCCCTGGGAAAAAGCTAAGGCGTTTGACAACTCTGCGGCGGTAGGTAAGTTTATTGATATTGTGCCCGGGTTCAATAAAAAGAATATCAACTTTAGTTTTTATAAAAATAAAGAACTGCTACAGCAGGCCAATTCAGGCGAAATGATCTTTAGTTTCGATTATATTATTTCACATATTTCCAATTATTTTTCTTTAAACATAGGCGATCTGATTTTTACCGGCACACCAGCGGGTGTGGGTGAATGCGTGGTGGGCGACGAACTGGAAGCATTAATTGAAAAGGAGATGTTGCTGAAGATGGAAATTAAATAAAAAGCCTGTTTCCCACCATTGTCAGGTAGCTTAAGTTGGTAATGTATCATATAACTGGCTTCGCTTTATGACCCATATTTAGTTTAGTGTCAAATACAATTCAAACACATTTTCCCACTTATGTAACCTCTTCTAATATTTCACCGACGGGGCGGGGATGGTAGCGGAATATTGTATTTTTGATTCATGTTGCAAAACGATGTTTTATTAAAGGCATTTCGGCTGATGTGCATTGCCAAAGAAATGGCGGCGATATACGAAACTAACCGGCAAATCTGTAAATATGTGCATTCCACCTCCCGTGGGCATGAAGCTATTCAACTGGCAACCGCCTTTCAATTATTGCCCTGCGATTATGTAAGCCCTTATTACCGGGATGAAAGCATGTTGCTTGGCATGGGTTTTTCGCCGTACGAATTAATGCTGCAGTTATTGGCAAAAGGCAATGACATTTTCACGGGTGGCAGGGAATATTATTCCCATCCCAATTACAATGGAGATGATAAAGCCAATATTATTCATCAAAGTAGTGCAACCGGAATGCAGGCAATACCAACAACCGGTATAGCACAAGGCATACAGTATCTGGAGAAAATAAACTCTCCATTATTAAAAAAATATCCTGCATTAAATAATTCAATGGAAGATGTCCGGCTTCCCATTGTGATTTGTTCTTTTGGAGATGCTTCCATTACTGAAGGCGAAGTAAGCGAGGCTTTTCAATTTGCCGCATTAAAGCAGTTGCCCATCATTTACCTGGTACAGGACAATAACTGGGGCATAAGTGCAACGGCAGCCGAAGCCAGGACGGCCAATGCGCATGAGTTTATACAGGGCTTTAAAGGCATTAAAAGTATCAGCATAAACGGAAGTGATTTTGAAGAAAGTTTCGAAACCATGAGAAATGTGGTGGACGAAGTGAGAACAAACCGCATCCCTTACCTGGTGCATGCCAAAGTACCATTGCTTGGCCATCATACAAGCGGTGTACGAAAGGAATTTTACAGGACTGAAGAAGACCTTATAAAACATTTTAAAGATGATCCGGGCCCTAAACTCCGCAAAAGGCTAATTGAAATTGGTATAGATGAAAATCATTTGCATGCCATTGAAAAAGAAGCCGTAGCCCTGGTAGCAAGACAATTCGCTGATGCGGCTGCAGCTCCGGAACCGGATCCGGATACCGTTGAGGATTTTATTTTTGTACCAACGCCTGTTACTGAAGAGAAGGGTGAACGTAGTCCGGCAGGAAAAGAAAAAATCATAATGGTTGATGCCGCTTTGTTTGCCATCCGTGAAATAATGGAAGATTTTCCCGAAGCGGTTTTGTATGGACAGGATGTGGGACGCAGGCTGGGTGGCGTGTTCAGAGAGGCCGCCACCCTGGCAGAGCAGTTTGGTGACCACCGGGTATTCAATACCGCTATACAGGAGGCCTATATTATTGGCTCTACGGTAGGAATGAGTGCGGTTGGCCTAAAGCCAATAGTAGAAGTACAATTCGCCGATTATATTTATCCGGGGTTAAATCAATTAGTAGCCGAGGTGGCCAAAAGTTGTTACCTCAGTTGTGGAAAATTCCCGGTACAGTCAATTATAAGGGTTCCAATCGGTGCATACAATGGTGGTGGCCCTTATCATAGCGGAAGTATAGAAAGCACTTTACTTTCCATTAAAGGGATAAAGATTGCATACCCTTCCAATGCCGCAGATATGAAGGGATTATTAAAAGCAGCTTTTCTTGATCCTAACCCGGTAGTAATGCTGGAACATAAAGGTTTGTATTGGAGTAAAGTAAGCGGCACCGAAGAAGCAAAAACGATTGAACCTTCAAAAGATTATATAATACCCTTAGGTAAGGGGGCGATTGTTTTGCAAGCCAGTGAAACTTCAGTTGCCAAAGGAGAAAGTTGTTGTGTAATTACCTATGGAATGGGTGTATTTTGGGCAAAAGCCGCTGCCAGGAATTTTCAGGAGCGGGTAGAAATAATTGATCTGAGAACCTTATATCCCTTAGATGAAGACTTGATTTTTGCAACGGTAAAAAGGCATGGCAAATGTTTGATAGTAACCGAAGAGCAACAAAACAACTCATTTGCGGAGGCTTTATCCGGGAGGGTTTCAAAGGCTTGTTTCAAATATTTGGACAGTGCGGTAGAGGTATTGGGTGCATTAAACCTTCCTGCAGTGCCGATGAATACAGGGCTGGAGCAGGCCATGTTGCCCAATGCCGGTAAGGTTGCCGAAAGATTAAACCAACTTTTAAACAATTAGCAAGCGGGCATTTATCAAAATCGCTTATATTTGCAGCCCGAAATGCCGGGGTATGCTCTAACCAGCGGATGGTTAGAGCATCGGATTCATATCCGCTGGTTAGCGGACGGCGGTTCAAGTCCGCAATATAAAACTTGAAAAAATATTTGTCGGGGTAGCTCAGTTGGTTAGAGCATCGGATTCATAACCCGAAGGCCGGCGGTTCAAGTCCGCTTCCCGATACCAGGCCCCTTTTTATTAAGGGGCTTTATTATTGTATGCACTTCACTGTTTATAAACTTTACTCTTCCAGGTACAATAAAATTTATATTGGCTTTACCTCCAATCTTATTCAACGGTTTTATTCTCATAATTTATTGGGGACAAAAGGATTCACTAAAAATTTCCGCCCATGGATTGTTGTTTATACAGAAATTTTCACAACAAAACAGCAGGCTATGATAAGAGAAAAACAATTGAAATCCGCTAATGGAAGAAAATGGATTTGGGATAAAAT
>JAVHOI010000409.1:0-1566 GCA_036169975.1 Ferruginibacter sp.
AAAAAATCAATACCATTTCAATATTTTCCACGAAATGACAACTTGCTTACTCCGGTAAAAAATGATGAGGATTTGCATCGGCTCATCCGTTTCTCCCAAGAGTTTTACACAGTAGAAAAATATGGCGACACGCTTGTTTTTAATGATCTTCGTTTTGGACAGGTTATTGGCTGGCACAGCCCACGTGAAAAATTCGCCTTTCACTTTTACTTGCAATACCCACAGGATAATGCCCTGGTAGTGCAACGCGGCCGCTTTGCCAAATGGGATTGGAACGTGATGAAATCACTGATAGTGCGGATAAAAGGAAATTAATTTTTTTGCCTGAAGTAAAATGTAAATACATTAAACCCAAGCCTGAATAATTGATATGAAGCCCATCGGAGAAATTGTCTTAAAATGTTTTTAGTCCGGCTGTGGCTCTCCCGGGTTACAGGCATGCAATCATTGGCGATAATTTCTTCCAGCGTCAGCTCCACATGTTTTGCGAAAGAAGAATTTTTTACATCCAGGTTCAGCTCCACACTGGCATAAGCGCTGATGTCGTTAACATTGTAAGAGCCAATGGTCATCCATTTGCTATCGCATACCGCTATTTTTCCATGCAGTATATTATTTTGATACTCGTAAATCTCTACTTTATTTCGCAGCAGCCAGTCGTACATATACCGCTCCGCGTTTTTTGCCACCACCAGGTCCGATTTTCCTGCCATGATAACTTTTACTTTTACTCCCCTGCTAACAGCCCGTTTAATATTTTTCCGCATAATACTACCTGGCAAAAAATAACTGCACAAAATGGAAATTTGTGAATCCGAACCCATCATCATTTCAATGTAGGTTCTTGAAATTTGACTCCTCCTCAATACCCAGTCATTGCGCCGCATCCGCACATCAGCCAATTCATTAGGTTTAAAATCCAGCTTTACCGGCAGTTGGTTACAGGATGCGATGGCTCCTCCGGGCTTAAACCCTTTCCATGTTTTTGAGCATAACAAGCATAACTCTTTTACAATAGCGCCTTCCGTAAATAACGCGAAATCAAGCCAGGCAGTTATTCCCGGCATATCATTGTAATGGTTGCTGATATTAATTCCGCCAACCATAGCAATGTCGTTATCAACAACTATTATCTTGTGGTGTAGCCTTCGCCCAAAATAAAAATTCCTGCTTTTAAAAACAGGTGCGAAAAAACGAAAATGAATTCCACTGTCATTCAATTTTTTTATGAATACCGCGGAGAGGGACTGAGATGCATATCCATCCGCCATTAAATATACCTTCACGTTTCGCTTTGCCGCAGCCATAAGCGCTTCGGCTATTTTTGTGCCCGTTTCGTCTTCATCAAAAATATACACCTGCAGGTGTATGGTATTTTTTGCCTCCCCGATTATTTTTTCCAATAACTCAAAATACGCTTTGCCCCCTCTGATGAGTTTTACTTTATTATTTGAGGTGTAGGAAGTTGATGTTTTATTTTTTTTCAATGCGAACATAAAAACAAGCTACATAAAAAACTGATACTAAAGTGTTTTTAATTATTACTTTTATTGAATAAGGTTCTTC
>JAVHOI010000410.1:0-1566 GCA_036169975.1 Ferruginibacter sp.
GCTGGATAAAAAAATCGGCAACCTGGTTACCACTAAAAATACCGCCAATGATTATACATTGTCCTTCAACAACGGCCCGGTACTGGTAAAAGGTAATGCAGCCGTGGTGTCCAGTAAAACCTATAAAGAAGGCAACGAACAGGTAGTAGAGTTTACCTATAGTGGTAACATGAAATATACCAAATGGAAGATCAATGCAAGCGGATGGGCCACACTGGAATACGAATACAATATCGAAGGTGATCAGCCATTCGCCGGTATCAGTTTTAGCTATCCCGAAAATTATATTTTAACCAACCGCTGGTTGGGCAAGGGGCCATACCGGCAGTGGAAAAATCGTTTGCAGGGAACCAATATGAATGTTTGGCAAAATATTTACAATGACACCCACACCGGTTATTCACCCAATATCTATCCCGAGTTCAAAGGCTACTATGGTGAAATCATCTGGATGGAATTAAGCACGGTAGAGGGTAAATTATACATCGCCAGTAAAGACACCGGTTTGTTTGTTCGTCTCTTTGATTTTTATGGATTGAGCAGCGCCACCAAACCGCATCCTGAATTACCCATCGGCAATATTTCTTTCCTGGATTGTATTCCACCCATTGGAACCAAATTGGCAACTGGTCTTACAACCAATACAAAAGTGTATGGCCCTCAAAGCGAATTAAATCATTTAAGCGGCAATAAAAAGCGCACCCTGTATTTTTATTTTGGCATGCCCAAAACAAGCAACACCAAAGAGCAATATAGCAGGCCGGCGGTGGATAATGTGTTTTAGGAAATGAGTAATAATTGATGAGTCGGCACTGTTTTGAAGGGAATGAATTAAATTGAAATTTGGGTAAAGAAATTCAAAATCGTTGTATGGAGATATTGTGCGTTCTTAGACAATTATACAAAAAGACAAAACTTTATTATGACATTGATTTCAAATCATTCGCTTAGACTTTTTCTATTAGTTACGTTGTATTCTTTCAGGTAGTAATTAAACAAAAAAAACATGAAAAAACGTCCTGGTTATTTTTCTATTGTTGTGCTGCTTCTGTTGACTTTTATCCTGGGGGCGGGAAAGTTAAATATTGTATCAGCACAGATGCTCAAAATCAGTAATGATGTATTCTGGAACACCAAAGAGGGGCATCCAATTTTTAGCCAGGGTGGTGGTATATTTAAATTCACCGAACCCGTTACACGAATAAAAAAATATTACTGGTATGGGGCTCGTTATAAAGAGGCGGAAACCTATCGCAATGATCCATCTGTAACGCAAACAACCAATTCCTTTGAATCTGTAACCTGTTATAGTTCTACTGACCTGGTGAACTGGACCTTTGAAGGGGATGTACTAACCAATGAAGAACTATTGAAGCATGGTGGCAAAACCTGGACGGGGCGTTTAGGCGTAGCCTTCATTCAGGAACTGAATAAATATGCAATGTTTGTTCAGCATGGTAACCAGGTGCTGATTACAATTGCAGACACGCCGGCAGGACAATTTACATGGCATCAGCAAATAAGCATGAAGGATATGATCGGTACTACAAACACTGGAGATCAAAC
>JAVHOI010000411.1:0-1565 GCA_036169975.1 Ferruginibacter sp.
GCATAACCTATTGCTGATAACCGGATGATATATTTACCAGCCGGTACGTTTTGAATACTAAAATCGCCATCGCTGCCGCTAAGGGTAGTTACCTGTGTGTTTAGCAAATGAATGCTCACATTCGTTATGGGATTGGATTGATTATCTGTCACCTTACCAGTAATGTTTGTTTGCCCTTTTACTTTTATGAACATCAACAACATCGCCAACACATAAAACACTTTATTATTCATACTACCTTTTATTATTTTTAAAAAAATTTAACCATAAATTTTTCGGCGCATTTCAAAAAGCCGTTTTTCTATTTATCATTAAATTGTAATGACATTACCCCACCTGAAATTTTTTCCTGCGCTTTGTAAATAAAATAAATGGAATGAAACTTACCATCCTTCACCATTTCAATGGGTACTTTTGTTGCAGCATTTTGCATACCTTTTTGTGGAACAGGCAAACTTCCTTTACCTAACAATTTTCCATCAGGTGCATCCAGCCTTGCTTCAAAGTTTACAACTGTTTTTGGCGGTGCCTGCCATCCAGTGGTAAGGCTAAGAGACCGCACCCCTGTAAGATCAAACTGATCCACGGCAAACCAACCTTCAGCAGCGGGGAAAACCAAAATAGTGGTTCCCCCCATTTTATAAAATGTAAAGCCTTTTACTTTTTCATTACCTGCAAAAGAAACTGTATTGCTGCGCAATGAAACAGAATTGTTGCCGGTTAATGCCTTGATATTATTGCCGCCCTTATCCGTATAGCTTGCTGATAATACCAATACACTTGTTGGCTTCTGATTGGCAGGAGGAATAATTGCGCCCGAAGCCGGCAATGATTTTTTGATGGCAGCCTTGTTGGTGAGTGAAAGTATCCATGCAATAATTTGATGCGCATCATCCTCTGTAAGTGAAGGGTGCGCCGCCATGGCAACCTCACCCCAAACACCACTACCGCCTTTAATTATTTTTTGGGTAAGATAGCTTACCGCATTGGGATCTTTTCCATATTTGCCCGACACCTGAACAAATGAAGGGCCTATTGATTTTTCCGCTTCTTTGTGGCAACTTTTGCAGTCAAGCGAGAGCATTACATTTTTGCCGGAGATACCCGCCTGTCCCTGCTGATGGCCCAATGGCGCAGCGGCTTTACCCAACCCTTCCACATAATTGACAGAAACAAAAAGATTGGCGGGATCAATCTTCGCGGTATCCGTTTTATCGGTTACCGTTACCACGTATTGCAGTGGCGTTCCCGGTAAATAAAAAGATTTATTCCCACCCGTTAATTCAATCGCCACTGCCGGCGCTTCATTACCGGCATATACGCTTATGGCATTGCTTTTAGACGATGCCCCGTGATTGTCTTTTGCTTCTACGGATATTTTAAAATCCCCTGCAGTTGTATAAGTATAATCCAATTCCGGCATTGTTGTCTCTTTAGTTGTACCATTTCCCATATCCCATAAATAAGTTATTTTATCTTTTTCAAGGTCTATGGCATCAACAGCGACTACAACGGCGAAGGGCAATACACCTGAAGTTTTATCATCGTTTATTGCGGTGATTACC
>JAVHOI010000412.1:0-4365 GCA_036169975.1 Ferruginibacter sp.
GTTATGCTATTCCAACTATGTGATAAATTAATACTGGGTATTATAGCGTCTGAGGACCATAAAATATTGTCAAATGATACCCAGGAAACAAGCCTGCTACTCCCCTGTATCATTCCCTGATTAACCAATTTCTTAAACGGTTCATCATGCCCGATATAGCCGAGGTCAAATAAAATTTTCGTCCACATCCGGCTGTACAATAAATGGCCTACGGCATGCTCGGTGCCGCCAACGTAAATGTCCACCTGGTTCCAGTAATCGCTTGCTTTCCGGTCGCAAAAAACTTCGTTGTTATGAGGATCCATGTAGCGGAGGAAATACCAGCTACTGCCTGCGTAACCGGGCATGGTGGAGGTTTCACGTTTCACCTCACCCCCAGCCCCTCTCCAAAGGAGAGGGGAGCCTGACCCTGATGATGGAAGAATCTTTTCGTTTTCCGGCGAGCCCGGCTCCTTTGCTTTTGCTATCTGGTTCGCTTCTTTTAATAAGCTTAGAGATATTTTTTTTAATACTTCTTTTAAATTATTTTTTACTTCCTCATTTGTAAAACGGATCATTTCAAAACCGTTTTCTCCTAACCAGTTTTGTCTTGCCGCATCAAACTTTATTTGTTCTTCTTCATTGTGGTATTCACCATCAATTTCAATGATTAATTTTTTATCCAAACAAACAAAATCAGGTATGTATCCGGCTATGGGATGTTGCCTTCTGAATTTGAACCCTTCAATTTTTCTGTTCCTAATCTCCTGCCAGATTATATCTTCCGCTTCAGTTAAATCTTTACGGTTTTCTTTGGCAAAGGATAAAGTGTTTTTCCATTCATCAACACTACTATTAAAATAACCAGGCTCATCTTTTTTAAAAGATTTAAGGGATGTGTCATCAGCATAGTCTATGCCCTCCTGAGCTTGGGTTCCCCTCTCCCTTGGAGAGGGGTTAGGGGTGAGGTTTACCCACTCCTTAATATTCGCCAACGGCCCTTCTCCATCCGGTCCCGGCCCATACTTTTCTACATGGGGCAATTGCAAAGGCAATTCTTCCGCATCCAGCGCTATGGCAATTCCATCGCTCCAGATGATCGGGAATGGTTCGCCCCAATAACGCTGACGGCTAAACCCGGCATCCCGCATCCTGTAATTTACCTTACGCCTGCCAATTCCCAATTCTTCAATTTTATTAACAGCTACATTGATCGCATCCTTCATCAACAGGCCATTTAAAAATCCGGAATTTTGCAGTATGGCTTCCTTGGTCGCATTGGCTTCTTCACCGTTAAAGTGACCGCCGATAATATTGGTGATGGGGATATTGAAATGCCGGGCAAATAAAAAATCACGCTGATCGCCGCAAGGCACCGCCATTATAGCTCCTGTGCCATAGCCCGCCAATACATACTCCGCTATCCAGATGGGAATTTCTTTTCCGTCGAAAGGATTGATGGCGTAGGCTCCGGTAAAGCAACCGGTAATTTGTTTTACTTCGGCCAGGCGTTCCCGTTCGCTTCTGCTTTTTACATAAGCCAGGTATTTTTCAATTTCCTCTTTTTGTGAAGCGGTGGTTATTTTATTTACCAATTCATGTTCCGGGGCCACTACCATAAAGTCAACACCAAAAATGGTATCGGGCCTGGTGGTATAAACCCTTAATGGTTTATCCTGATTTTTGATGGCGAAATCCATCTCGGCTCCCTGGCTTTTACCGATCCAGTTTTTTTGCATCTCCTTCATGGCATCACTAAATTCAATACGCTCCAATCCTTCCAGCAAACGATCAGCATATTCGGTTATACGCAAATACCATTGCCGCATTTTCTTTTTCTCTACCGGATGCCCGCCGCGTTCACTTACGCCATTCACTACTTCATCATTGGCCAATACGGTACCCAATGCTTCGCACCAGTTCACTTCGCCATAGGCGCTAAATGTTAAGCGATAGTCCATCAATATTTGCTGCCTGCTTTTTTCATCCAAGGCATTCCATTCTTCCGCTGAAAATTTATTCTCTTTATTTCCTGGGCATTCATGGTTCACATTTCCTTCCGTTTCAAATATTTTCAGCAAACCGGCAATCCGTTCGGCCCTGTTGGTAATGCGGTTGTACCAGCTATCAAATATTTGCAGGAATATCCATTGCGTCCACTTGTAATAGCTGGCATCGCTTGTTCTTACTTCCCTGTCCCAATCAAAACAAAACCCTATTTTATCCAGTTGGCTCCTGAACGTCGCGATATTTTTTTCGGTTGTTACGGCAGGGTGTTGGCCGGTTTCCAGCGCATACTGTTCGGCAGGCAAACCAAAACTGTCATAACCCATCGGATGAAGCACATTGTAACCCTTCAGTCTTTTATAACGGCTGTAAATATCGCTGGCTATATATCCAAGCGGGTGACCCACATGCAGGCCGGCGCCACTCGGGTAAGGAAACATATCCAGCACATAATATTTGGGCTTTGTACTTTCGTTACTTACACGATATACTTTATGCGCTCTCCAGTATTCCTGCCATTTTTTTTCAATCCCGTCTGGACCATTAAACTTGTATTCCATTTATATTTTCTTTTTTGAGCCGGGCCAATGAATCCTATTGAACTTCATTGGCGTCGCACCCTTTTACTGAATATCTTTATTGAACCCCCTTTAACTGTCGTTTCTTTTCTCTTTGTAGGCTTCCCAATATTGTGAATGAAAAGTTATTTAACCCCCATGCTCGCCCCAACCCGTTCATCCATGAAAATAAATAAGGAAGCCAATCGTTTTTTGTAGTGGGCAAAAGTACAGTAAAGCAGGTAAAATCATTTACTTTTGCCCCAATCTGTTTATTGAAATTTTAAAACAAAAATAAACCAGGCATCCAATAATAAGAACCTGCCGGAAAGTCGTTCGGCCAGGGATGAACAAAAAATATAATTAACCCATGACTCAATTCGGAAAATCAGCATCATCCAAACGCGGCAAACCAAACTATGTAAACGCTATTACAGGCGTTGCGTTAGTCTTATTTCTTTTTGGCATTACAGGTTGGTTGTTTTTAAACCTAAAAAAATCAGGGGAACTGTTTAGGGAAAATATTCAGGTGCATGCGTGGATAACGCCATCCGCTTCAAAAAAGCAAGTGGATTCCCTGCAAAATTATATCGCATCACGCCCTTATGTAAAATCCGCGGAATATGTAACCAGGGAAAAAGCAATACAAAAATGGAATACCGGCAACGATAGTTCCTGGAAAAAATTCATTACCAACAACCCTTTACCGGAAAGCATTGATTTTTATGTGAAGGCCGATTATATGGATAAAGACAGCCTGGGCATTTTAAGTAATTACCTTACCTCCAATTTTACCGGGGCGATATCTGAATTTCAATATCCTAAAGAAACAGTGGGCTATGTGAGTTCTTATACCAAATACATAGCGGCGGGAATATTGGTATTCGCAATTATCCTTTCCATTATCGTCATCGTATCCATTGATAATACCATCAGGCTGGCGATGTACAGCAACCGCTTTTTAATAAAAACCATGCAAATGGTTGGCGCTACCCGGGGGTTTATAGCCAAACCCCTTAATATAAGGGCCATCATCAACGGGTTAATAGCTGCCGTTATTGCGATTGTAGCCGTGTTCGCATTTATTTTACTGGTAGAAAAATTCGTCCCCTGGCTTCGCCTGCTGAGAGATACCGGCAATATGCTTTTGATAATAGCCTGCATATTGGTACTGGGCATCACCATTTCACTGATAAGTACCCATCGTTCCGTTTTAAAATATTTACAAATGAAATTAGATGACCTTTATTAATGGCGGGGTTGACAACCCTTACAGAAATTTGGAGTGCACCTTCTCATGAAGGCTATTTGAAAATTATTACTTTTATTTGCACAAATAAAAAATTATCATGAACAAGCATAAAAAGCAAACCGTAACAAAAGGATTATTTGGTAAAGAAAATTATATGATGATGCTGGGAGGGCTGCTCATATTGGCAATTGGGTTCTTCCTGATGGCTGGTGGCAAAAGCGCTGACCCAACAGTATTTAACGACAACGAAGTTTACAGTACTACAAGAATAACAATAGCGCCATTACTCATTATTGGCGGATTCATGATTGAAATATTTGCGATTATGAAGAAACCTAAGGAAGTACAAAAGTAATTGGCTTTGCGATTTTTAATAAAGTGAATACCGTATTGTAGTTATAAACGTTGTTTTTAATCAATCACATATTACGTTTTCTTTAAAATTTTTATTTAGGCACGTGAGCCCTTTTAATTCAATTACTTTACTTTTTTTATTTATTCTTTTTACTAACACAATGAATCCCATTCAATCCATTATAATCGCCATCGTCGAAGGGCTGACGGAATTTT
>JAVHOI010000412.1:4465-7280 GCA_036169975.1 Ferruginibacter sp.
ATGAATCCCATTCAATCCATTATAATCGCCATCGTCGAAGGGCTGACGGAATTTTTGCCAATATCCTCCACCGCACACATGAAATTCGCTCATCCCCTGCTCGGCGTTACCCCGTCACCGTTTGTTGATATGTTTGAAGTGGTGATACAATTGGCTGCAATCCTTGCGGTAGTAATATTGTACTGGAAAAAGTTTTTTAATTTTACAAAGTTTAATTTTTATATCAAATTGGTTATTGCGGTGATACCCGCATTAATAGCCGGCTTCTTTTTAAAAAAACATATTGACGCCGCACTTGGCAACTTGTTTTTTATAGCGTGGGTAATGGTTGCAGGTGGTGTTATCCTTATATTCATTGACAAAGTATTTAAAAACCCGGTAGTAGATACTGAGGAAAAAGTAACCAACAAAACCGCTTTTATCATCGGTTGCGGCCAGGTATTGTCTATCGTTTTTCCGGGCCTAAGCCGGAGTGCCGCCACCATCATTACTGGTATGAGTCAAAAATTGACACGCAGCGCCGCGGCGGAATTTTCATTTTTTTTGGCTGTGCCTACCATGCTTGCCGCTTCCGCGAAAAGTTTTCTGGATACTTATTTGGATCATCCTGAAGTTTTAGGAAGATCCAATATAATCACTCTTCTGTTAGGCAGCGCCGTAGCATTCATTGTTTCAGTACTCGCTATCAAATTTTTTATTGATTTTTTAAAAAAATATGGCTTTCGGATATGGGGCATTTACCGCATTATTGCGGGCGTAATTATGCTGCTTCTTTTATGGCAGGGAATAATCAGGCAGTAATAAAATGAATTATTAATAATGGATAATTTGTTTAATTTCATCTGCCATTATAAATTTATTTTACCCAAATAATCAGGCTTCTATATGCAAACTGCTTCTAAAAAAGAGATTAACGGATGGGCTATGTACGATTGGGCCAATTCAGTTTACAACCTCGTTATTACCACCACTTTTTTCCCCGCTTATTATGCAGCCGTAACCAGCCTTGTAAATTTCCCGGATGGTATCAGGTTTTTAGGAAGGCGCTTTGTAAATACTGAATTAAAGGATTATGTACTTGCTTTTGGTTTTTTGGTAATAGCGTTTTTATCACCCATACTTTCTTCCATAGCGGATTACAAAGGCAATAAGAAAAATTTCATGCGTTTCTTTTGTTACCTCGGCGCCCTTAGTTGTTCCCTGATGTTTTATTTTGATAAGGGGCATATCACGCTTGGTTTGATGTGTTTTATGTTTGCGGGTATTGGTTTTTATGGCAGCCAGGTTTTTTATAATTCTTACCTGCCGGAAATTGCCGCTGAAAAAGACCGGGACAGGGTAAGCGCTAAAGGATATAGCCTGGGTTATATAGGCAGTGTGCTGATGCAATTGATTGGATTTGGCCTGGTGATATTGGTGACCGATAAAACAATGGCGCTAAAAATCACCTTTTTATTGGTGGGGATATGGTGGGTAGGCTTTGCGCAGATTACTTTTAAAGCATTGCCCATAAGCCCAAAAAGTGAAAGGAAATCCAAAAAACATGTTTTGATAAATGGCTTCCATGAGTTAAAAAATGTGTGGAACCTGGTAATTCGGATGCCGATACTAAGACGCTATTTGGGTGCTTTCTTTTTTTATAGCATGGGCGTACAAACGGTAATGTTGGTGGCTATTGATTTTGGTATTAAAGAACTGAAACTACCGGATCAAAAATTAATAATTACAGCGGTTATTATACAACTTGTAGCCATTGCCGGTGCTATCGGCATGTCAAAACTCTCCGAAAAATTTGGAAATATCAAAGTTCTGATTTTTACGGTGTTGCTATGGATAGGCGTATGTATTGCGGGATATTTTATTACTACGGAAACACATTTTTATATAATCGCATCACTGGTAGGTTTGGTAATGGGGGGCATACAATCCCTAAGCCGGTCCACCTATAGTAAATTAATGCCCGAAACAAAAGATACCGCCTCTTTTTTCAGTTTTTATGATGTTACTGAAAAATTGGCTATCGTTATTGGCCTGTTTACTTTTGGGTTTATTGAAGGTGTCAGCAGCATCCGCAGCTCGATCTTATCATTGGTTATCTTTTTTATCATTGGGTTTTTCATGCTTATCTTAACTGCCGTAAAACAAAAGGCATTGCGGCAAACAATGTAATTTTACAGTATGAAATTATTTTCAATCAATACCGGGTATTTTAAATTAGATGGTGGCGCCATGTTTGGCGTAGTGCCAAAAAGCATGTGGAACAAACTGAACCCCGCTGATGAAAATAACATGTGTAGCTGGGCATTGCGCTGCTTACTGATTGAAGAAGGCGACAAATTAATTTTGATAGACAATGGAATGGGTGATAAACAGGATGCCCGGTTTTTTGGCCATTATTATTTACACGGGGAAGATACATTGGATAAATCCCTTGCGAAATATGGCTTTACAAAAGATGATATTACGGATGTAGTATTAACCCACCTGCACTTTGATCATTGCGGTGGCAGCATCATCAGGGCAGGCGATAAATTAATGCCTGCCTTCAAATATGCCAATTACTGGAGCAATGAAAGGCACTGGCAATGGGCCATAGCGCCAAATGACCGGGAGAAGGCAAGTTTTTTAAAGGAAAATATTTTACCTATTAAGGAAAGCGGGCAGTTGAAAATGGTTGATGTACCCGCATTGCCCGATGATGGAATAGAGACGAATATTATTCCCCGGCCTTCGGCTATAATACCGGGTCTGTCTTTTCTTTTCGCCAACGGGCACACGGATGAAATGATGTTGCCGGTAATACAATTTAAAGAAA
>JAVHOI010000413.1:0-7264 GCA_036169975.1 Ferruginibacter sp.
TATGTAAGGACTGTATGCAATGGCTTTTGCATATTGTGTACTGTCTTTACTCACCAATGCCGCTGATTTGTATTTACTGCTGATTAACCGGGCAAAATCCATAAAACTATCTAATTCGGTTTTGTAAATCCTGAAAATTAAATTAGGGTTGGTTTGTGAAGCACTTTTTGCTCCATTCCAATATTCATTAGTACTGCCATAGGCTGTTATCCCAAAAAAATTCTTTCTCACTCTTGCACCATACGAACCGCCCCAACCTGATTCATTTGCGGCTTGTGCAAGTATTACTGTTGGATTCAGATTATATTTTCTACCTGCTTTTTCCGCTAATGAATAGTACACCTTTACAAATTCTTCTTTTGTCATTGTTGTTAGTTATTTCCCAATTAGTACGTTATTAAAAAACACGTTTTGCGTGCGCCTTGCGTGTGCTTTGCGTACGTGTTATATCAGTTGAACCAGTTTTTTATTGATCCAATACTGTTGTTGGTTGGGCGCTATGAATTTCACATACTTATTTCCTTTGTTGTCATCGAGTTCCATAATTGAATAGCCTACTATTTGCAGAGGAGATGCAATACCAATCATTTTAAATTTTTCATCCATTACCGGAGCGGATTGAAAAACTATTACACGTTTTTTAGAAACATCAAAACCATTGAGTACTTCTTTCTCATTAATAAAAAAGAAAGGATATGTACGGGCTTTGTAATCAGCTTGGCTAATGGTTTTCAATTGGCTTGCTGCTACCCAGTAGTAAATTATTTTTTTAGTATCCAGTGCCACCGATTGAACTTCTATAAACAATGTTCCGGTTTCACCTGCACCACTATTATCAAATGTACTTTTACCTGTTGCAAAGCCGATAAACTTTCCTGCTTCTGCCAGTTTAATAATGTTATTATCAAGGCTCCATTTACTTATATTCTTTGGTGTTTTGCGAATATTACTTGCCAGCTTTGTTGCTAATAATGTTCCTTTCTTAAATTCTACCTTTGGTTTGTTACCTGCTTTATTAATGTTGGTATCGCTGAACTTAACCGTGTTTAAAAACTTCGTATAATCTCCGGGGCTTAACTCTTGTCGCAAATCATCCAACATACTTGAATTGTACAATTTCTTATAAGCACTCAACACTTTGTTCAGGTCGGTAATTTCTTTAGCTGTATTAAAAATAGCTTCGGTATTTGTACCATCCATTTTTTTCATCCATTCCATACCGCTCGGATTAAATGCCGAATAAATTGTAGATGCCTGCCTCACTTCGGGTTTATCGTCTGCTCCTTTTTCGGTTTGGTCTTTTTGATAATGTTGGTAGAGCTTATGAAGTCCATACACAGCACCACCAAGCAATACTGCCTTTACTCCATAGTCGAGTAACTTATGTTTTATGCTGTCGTTGTTTTTCATTGCTGTTTTTTTTGAGGCTAAACTCCTAATGCTTTTTTCGCCATTGCTGTTTTAATCGGGTCGTTTTGAACGATGTGTGCAAGCTTTGCTAATTCTTTTGCTGTTAATTTTTTTATTAATGTGCCTATGGCACTCATTTTTGTATCGGCTTCCGCTTCTGTGGTCGCTTCGATATTGATTTCATAATTGTATTTTGTCATAGTTTTCTATTATTTGTGTAAGTCTGATAAATATTGAATTGTAAGGTCAATGTCCTTAGGGTTTTTAGCCAGTGCATCTAAAATCAACATCACATTTGTCATTTGCTCGTGGTCGAATTTATCTTTGAGTGATTTGATAAAATCCAAATAGCTTTTTTCTTCTTCGGTGGCAGAGCCACTTTTTTTAAAGCTAACCTCTGGTTCGGGACTTTTGTCAAGCAGGGCTTTTTCCCGTTCATCATTATCTTGTTCAATTACACCTGCCAGTGCTTCGCCTCCGGGTAACTTTGCTAATAATTGCGGATTTCTACGAACAAATCCCTCCAATACAACCGATGCAAATTCACCTACATTCACATCACCCATTCTAAATTTTTTGTCCTTTGCTTTATCTGCATTTTCTTCCAGTTCCTCGATATAGGCTTCGGCTTCCGCAAGGTCAGTTTTCAGCTTTTCGTTTTCCTTTTTCAAAAGGTCGGTTTCCCATCTCTCTTTTTCTGAACGTAATTTTTCTTCAATCCGGCTATCTACATCCATACCGCTTAAACCGTTTGTGTTATCTTCTTTGATTGTGAAAACATGTTTGGTATTGCGTGGCGATGTGCCATCGTAAATAATGATTGTAAGTGTTTTTGTTTCGGGCTGTAGGAAATGGGAATAACTCTCGAAACGTGCTAAATCATTGGTGCGTTTAACTACTTTAAAAGCATCTACAAATATTTCGTAGTCTTCGGCTTCTCCCTGTTCTTTGCTGTTTTGTAAATAGTTATAGAGATTATCAATTTTTTGTTCACTGTATTTTTCGTTGATGTACGGCATGGCTATTTGTATTTGGGTATTACATGGATAAATTTTATTTGTACTGCTTGTGCGTTGGTATTTTGAATGATTATTTTCCCCTGATGCACATGCTGTTGTTTGTTAATACCGGTATCGTTTAAATCATAAACACCAAAGGCAGAGGATATGTTTATGCCTTGCGGTTCGCCAATGAGGTAAAAAAATTCATTATCTTCTTTAATCTTTATGGTAGCTGTACCGGGGCATATATAATCATCATACTTTACGATGTATTCTTTTTCTTCATATCCCAATTCACGCATATCGCGGGGTATCAGGAAGGTGGCGATTTCAGGCTTCATTGTTCTGTTTCGTAACGTATATATATTTTTAGCTGGTAAGGTATCAGGTCATTTACAAGTGTTGTGTCGGCATAATATCCTTCAATAATAGTTTCTTTGCTTTCTATATTTATGTTACGGTAGTTGATTGTATTTCCCTGCGTGCTGAAACCGCCATCATCAAAACCAAATTTTTGGATACCGGTTAATGTTTCGTAATCGGGCATGATTTCAAAAAAAAGTACATCATCGGAAAAAAAAATATCTCTCGGATTATGCAGTTTAAGGCTTATATTTCCTGCTTTGAGTGAAAAATATTTTTTGCCATCTTTTATAAAAGCACTTGCTGGAATTAATAGTAAACTCAGCGGTAATGCGGTAACTAAAATCCCTGTTATTTTTTTTGCATTTCTTGGTTGCTTGATTTGAAAGAGCTTTTTTTCTCCCATCGTGCTTACCTTCAAAGTATGGATATGATAATTTTCGTTCATTTTATTCATCAATTTCATATTCTACATAAAGGCTCACAGTATAAACGGCAAAAACAGTGAGAGGATGTACGTGATCCGTGTACTCAATTTCGATGATGCCATTACCGGGAGATAAATCACGCATATTCTTATAACGGTTATTTACATTGACGTTTATCGTGGATTGCAAATTTTTACTCTCGTAATTTTCCTCAAAACGTTCTTTGCCATTGATAACAACCCGCTGCGCTCCACGATAGAAAAGCAAGTCTTCACGGTCGGAAGTAAGTTTAATGCCTTTGATGCGTTTTACTGTTTTATCCAGCTCGAATTTTTCTTTTACAGTTTGACCACTGGCTGTTACCTGCAAATCGCCTATGCGTTTTTCTATAATGTCCATTGTTTTTATTTTTAAACCTTTTAAAGCCTTATAATAAAGACTTTAAAAGGTTTTGTGTTTAATTAAGGTGTGGTAATGGTTCCGTGTAAACCGACAAATAGCTGGGTGTTGGGTAAAATCCCTGTCATTGTGCCTAATTCAACGGTAAATTCAATTTGAATATCATCCTGAATTAAGCGGGGATTAGACAATTTGTAATAACCAACCGGTACGGTGGTTAAGCCCAGTGTCTTGAAGAAGTTGTTGCTCGTTTCCGGCATAATTATTTTTTTGTTTGCCTTCAAATTGCTTTCTCCATTGGCAATGGCAGGAAAACCTTCCAGTGGGTTGTAAGTAGTTGACATGACATCATCTTTTGAAGCACTTGCTGAAATACCTGCCAGTAAGACAATACCGCTCACCAGCAAGGATTGGTTCTTTGGCAATTTCGCATTAGAAACGTTGCGGATACCGATTTCTTTATCGTCCTGCGTTTCAAACATCTTAATAGTTTTTGATGTTACGGGTTTAATGGAATAAATCAACGCATCTGCCAAGCGCAAATTTCCTTTTGCCAATTCATCCTTGATATGTTTTGGCAACTCCCGAAAATGCTTTTCCATTTCCGCACGGGAGCCTTTACTACTTGCCGGTGGAGTTGTTAATTTGTTAACTGCCATTTGTCTGCGAATGGGTGGCAATTGCTTTAAAGCTCCCAAAAGTTCATTGCTTATATCGTTTCCGTCAATGCCTAATAAGGCTCCGATATTGTTGAACTCGCTGTTTTCGATTGTTTCGATTTCTCCGAACATAGTTTTGATTTTTAATTGTTAGTATTAATTGATTTGTTTAAGGTTAATAGGAGGGTGTTGTAAAATCCATTTCTGCATCATTGGAATAGGTTTCTTTTACTGACTCTTCCGAACTTGATTCTATTCCCTGCATATTCTTTTTGTAGTCGATACCACTTTGCACAATTTGATTATGCAAGCGGTCAAGTGCCGAAAAATCAAGTTCCTTGTTTCCGTTTGGATAATCATAGTATTGAACTGCACCAATACCGCTTGTGCTTTCGCCTGTTTTCTTTTTAATAATCTTATCTAAAAAGAGTTTGGAAATGAAACTGTCCTTGAAATTCATAATACGGGCTTTCACATCCTCAGCACTAAATCCATCAATGCCCTGCGTTGAATTAGCACCTGCATTAAAACCACTTGCAGCCATCATACCGATACCGAATATGGTCAATGTTGGTTTGTTTGCGAAGTGTGCGTATCCTGTAACACCTGCACCAATCAATAGTGATGACTTTCCGATTACTGCTCCTGCAATACCTCCACCGATAACACCGATAAGCAAATCTTTTCCGGTTGCTATTGCGCTGTGTTTGACTTTCGCAGCTGTTGTTTTATGTCCGGTAGCAGTACCGCTCAACGCACGTTTTCTTTTATTTTTACTTTTTCTTTTCATCTGTTTGATTTTTAACAGCCATAGGCTGATTTTAATTATTGTTTTGTTTAAATCCGTTGATTATAGCAGGGCAATTGGGGCTTTATGGTGTTTGTGGTTTGGTTTGCCTTTCCCTTTTTTATGTTTGTGTTTCTTGTGATACACACCCGATAGCCCTTTTTGTTTTTGTTTCTTTTTTGTAAAGTGTTTTACTGCCAATACTCCAATTGCTGCAACACCAAGTGCAACTGCGCCTGCCTGCACCGGATGCTCCTTTACCCAGTTTTTTGTTTTTTCTAAAAAGCCGCCTGAATCACTTCCGCTTCCTGAATCATCGTAACTATTGTCATTTGAAGCAGATGTATTTATTTTCATTAGTTTTTTTGTTCCTCCTTTGTTTTCCACATTAACTGAATCACCTGCGTCATCTACATTAACGCTTTCAGATGATGAACCTTCTTCGCCTGCCGGTGTATCTTTACCGTCTTTTTTCATTGCCCCGATTTGTTTGATAAGCCCTGCAATTATTGCCAATGCACTTGAAGCTGCTGCTATGGCTGTTGCTGTTACAACTCCCAAACCATCCAATCCTTCCATTGCTTCCTCCTCGTAAATACCCGATAGCAAAACATTCAATGGCGTATTTTCATCGTAATCGTTGTCATCGGCAACCATTCCTAAACCACTTACTTCATGGTCTTTGTTTCCTTTGCCTGTCAGGATTGCTTTTTTCAGGTT
Source organism: Ferruginibacter sp. (assembly GCA_036169975.1). GTDB lineage: Bacteria > Bacteroidota > Bacteroidia > Chitinophagales > Chitinophagaceae > Ferruginibacter. The sequence goes on from JAVHOI010000413.1 coordinate 5,768, forward strand.
TTCTTTTTTGCCACCGCCACTATAAAAAACATCTTCCAGTTTTTTTAGGATACTTCGCAGCTTCTGTAATTTTTGCATATCTAAACCTTTGGCTTGTGCCTGTGCATCGGTCAAATAAGCGTAACGGATGCGACCTGCAATTTTCATCAAATTGAGTTTCATCGAAGCCAGTACACCAACTCGTAATAAACCGGTTGCAGGGTTTATCCGGTTTACAACGTGAAGTGCTTTTTTTACCCCTTCTTTAATTTTTTTGAAATTAATTTTGCCTAAATCGTCAAAATCTTCTGTACCCATTAATTCAAGGGCATCTATGTTTTTTTCTGTTATCATAAGTGAATTGTTTTGCTGGTTTTCTATTCCGTTTAAATAATGTAGTTTCATAGCTGTATCTTTTTTTTCGGTGTATGGTTCTTCATAATTGTATTCATTCACTACACAATCTATCGTGATATAACCGCCATCATTGTTTGGTACAATCGGATAGATGTGTTGGAAATTATTTCTGTTTTTATATTTCGTGATTCGGTAGATGTGCGGGATATTCAGATTGCTTAATATACTGCTGATAAACACCGTATAACAATCGCAATCAACTCCTCGTGTTCTATCATGCCAAGCACGAGCCGGTCTTCTAATTTGTTCAACACCGTCTTTGTCTTTTGCATACTGTATATGGTTATATACAAAATGCCAAATATTGCTGCACGTTTCATCGAGTGTTTCGCCATTTAATAGTTGTGAAATTCTGTTTGTATCGTATAATGTTTTCAAAACTACTTGCGGAATAAAAGCCACCGTTGCTGATACATCTGCATCACGTTTAATTTCTACTTCCCCGCCTTGTGGTTTTGGAAACAAGTGATTAAATTCTGCACCGCTTTTTATTTTCCGTTTGTGATTCGCTTCCATTTTCCTGTCCTTTAAAAGACAATTTTTATATTTATCCGTCTATGACGGTTATTTTTTCAATATTTGCTCTTGCTCGTACTCATAAGGGAACGAGCTGAACGTGGTATATATCGTTGTGATAATTTTTACTCCCATTTTCACGCCTGCACCTGACTTTATTGATTTCAATAAATCCATTGCTACCGAAAAGATTCCGAGAAGCGGAATGTTTATCATTATGGCTTCGATGTTTGCTTCTCCGAACTTTGGTATAGTGATGTCCTGATTAACAACCTGTGAACTACCCACTGTGTCGCCTTTGTAAGAGAGTTTCACAAAAGGGTATTTTATTCTTAAACTGCTTTCGGTGGGGTTTTTAATTTTCGCATCCACCCGAACGGTAATACCTGATAAATCAAGTTTGTGTATTTTGGCTTTTATTTCTGTTTCAAGATTTGCAGAAGTCCTGCTCATCTTTAACAAATAACCACCTGTTACCACCACACCTGCACCGATTAGTATTTTAGTTAGTTTATTCATCTTTGCCTTTTGCTTTTTTTTCTTCTAATTGCTCAATTCTGTTTTCAATCGCATCAATTTGTTTTT
>JAVHOI010000414.1:0-1560 GCA_036169975.1 Ferruginibacter sp.
GCTTTGCCTTTTCTGCAACAGCTTCATCAGGTTTGAACTATCACTGACCCAACTGATATTTTTTATTTTGTATTGAGGAAATACATGCGCTTTATAAATCGCCCTTGTCATGTATCCTTTATTGACGGTATCACCTCTTACCTTGGAATGAAAGTACCCGAGGTTTTCCAGAAAAGCCTGCATATTGATGGCCGTAACGGGGGCATTTACTTTACTGCTCAATATGGGTGGCTCACCCAGCTTGTTCCTGAGAAATGTCCGAAAACCCTTTTCTCTTTTCGGCTCGCCAATTACAAACCACCACCAAACTTTATAAGGCTGCCCCAAAATAAATTTGTTGGCCCCTGGTTTTGCCGCCAGTTTAATTTGCTTTCTTAATGACCCTGAAGATGCTTTTACGCCTTTCTCTTTTTCCACTTTAATGGTAGCCCCCCGATATAATCTTTCACCTGCAGGCAAATACCTTTTTACCCCACAACTGCTGACGGCAAGCATAATTATCGTACAATATATTATCGCCCTGTTCATTTTCTATTGGCCTTATTTTTTGTTTTTTTTAATAAAGAATTCCCTGAACTTATCATAATCCATGGTAACAATAAATGCTACTCCCGTTTCTACCACATATCCATCCAATATCACTTCAAACTGGTTTTTATTATAAGCCCTTACCATGTACTTGCCATCGGTAGATAGTTTATAGTTTACCGTTACATCGGGCAAAAAACGGCTGCCTTTTTGCTGCGCTGCTTTTGCGGAAGCATCCTGGCCCTCAATACCAAAATTTTTACCCACGGTTACACTTAGCCGGTCATTCAAAAAGCTTTTTGAAACTTCCACATTCAGATCCGTTTTTTGTGTCCCGTCGCTGTTGGTAAAATCTTTATAAGAATTCAGGTTGAGATCCACATTGATCCCTTTAAAAAGATCAGATGCTATCTGGTCTAATGCGGCTGATAAAAATTTACTTACACTTTCCCTTGCGATGTCGGAAAACCCGCCACCGTTACTATTGCTTTTAAAGAAATCCGTACTCTGCTCACCTACAAACCGGCCCAACGCCAGTAAAGCGAATACCTGTTTATTGGTAGCTGCGATATCGCCCCTTAACTGAACAAGTTTATTTTCAATGGTGGTTCTTAACTCACTGCTTATGGCGCCCGCTTCAGGTAATTGAATGTCAAAACTGATATCGGGTTTCTTTAATGACCCCTTTAAAAACAATATCACCCTGAAAGGGATTTTCTGGTTAAATGAATTGGCGATTTTCGGATCTACTGATCCTACTTCATTGCCCAGTAAATCCTTGGGGGATGTATTGGCAATATATTCAGCCGTAATATTTATCCGGGCATCCATCGGTTCACCGCTAAAAGTAATGGCGCTGCCCTGAATCAAATTAAAACGTTTTTTCAGGAACTGATAATTCAATACATAATAGCCACTATTTAAAAGGTAGGTGCCCGCCATTACAATATTGCCGCCGGGTTCCACACCTGCGTTCAATTGGGCATCGCCCTGCACTTTTAGTTCATCCCCGGTGGAAGGGTCAATTATGAT
>JAVHOI010000415.1:0-7255 GCA_036169975.1 Ferruginibacter sp.
AGGAAATGCGCAACACGGCTATCCGCATGATGAGGGCCCTCGGAAATTTTGCCGGAGGTTGCAATGTGCAGTTTGCTTTAAACCCACAAACTGAAGAATTGGTTGTGGTGGAAATTAACCCGAGGGTAAGCCGCTCTTCGGCTTTGGCGAGTAAGGCTACAGGTTATCCCATCGCTAAAATTGCCGCTAAACTGGCTTTGGGCTTTAACCTCGACGAATTAAAAAACCAGATCACCCAGTCAACATCCGCCTATTTTGAACCGGCATTGGATTATGTGATAGTAAAAATGCCCCGTTGGAATTTTGATAAATTTAAAGGCGCCAATGATACCCTCGGCTTTCAGATGAAAAGTGTGGGTGAGGTAATGGCCATTGGCCGAAGTTTTGCCGAGGCGGTACAAAAAGCCTGTCAGAGTCTGGAGAATGAAGCGGTAGGCCTTGGCTATTACGGAAAGAGTTTAATGCATACGGATGAATTGATTGATTATATAAAAATCCCGAAGTGGGACCGGATATTCAGGATTAAAGACGCTTTGATGGCGGGGGCAAGCATAAAACGTATTTGTGAAAGTACAGGTATAGACAGGTGGTTTATTTACCAGATTCAAAAAATTTGTGATTGTGAAAAACAAATAGCTAAGTACGATCTGAAAACGCTGCCGGATGATCTATTGAGAGATGCCAAGTTTTTAGGTTTTAGCGACGAGCAGATCGCCCGGATCATGAACGAAGAAAACGCTGAAATGATTTATGAAAGAAGGAAGGCAATGGGGTTAACAAGGGTGTTTAAAATGGTGGATACCTGTAGCGCTGAATTTGAAGCGAAGACGCCTTATTTTTATTCGACATTTGAAAAGGCCCCCTCTACCTCCCCCGAAGCAGGAGGACAAATACAATCCAGCGAATCGGGGCTATCTGATAAAAAGAAAATCATCGTATTAGGAAGTGGCCCCAACAGAATTGGCCAGGGCATTGAGTTTGACTATTGTTGCGTTCATGGCTTGCTGGCTGTAAAAGAAGCCGGATACGAAGCTATCATGGTAAATTGTAACCCTGAAACCGTTTCAACCGATTTTGACATAGCCGATAAATTATATTTTGAACCCGTATTTTGGGAACACCTCTGGGAAATTATCGAGCATGAAAAACCCGAAGGCGTAATTGTTCAACTGGGTGGACAGACAGCGCTTAAACTTGCGGAGAAGCTGCACCAAAAAGGTATCAAAATTATCGGCACATCATTCGATAGCATGGATATTGCGGAAGACCGGGGCAGGTTTAGCGATACACTGAAAGAACTCGACATTCCTTACCCAAATTATGGTACGGCATTCGATACCGATGAAGCCATTGAGGTGGCCAAAAAAGTAGGTTACCCGGTTTTGATACGGCCCAGTTATGTAATTGGCGGGCAGCGCATGAGGATTGTGTTGAATGATGAAGAACTGGAAAAAGGCATTTTAAGTTTAATAAAACATTTGCCCGGCAATAAGATTTTGATTGACCACTTTCTGGACCGTTGCCAGGAAGCGGAGATAGATGCCATTTTTGACGGAGACGAATTTCATGTGATGGGCGTGATGGAACATATAGAACCTGCGGGTATCCATAGTGGTGATAGCAATGCCGTGCTGCCCCAATTTAACCTGTCGCCCCTGATTGTTACAACGATGGAACACTACGCTGAAAAAATAGCCAGGGCACTCAAAATAAAAGGGTTAATAAATATACAGTTTGCCATAAAAGATGGTAATGTGTTTGTGATAGAAGCTAATCCCCGTGCAAGCCGCACTACACCGTTTATTGCCAAGGCATACCAGATACCCTACCTGAATATCGCTACTAAAATAATGTTGGGTGTAGCCAAACTAAAAGACTTTGACTTCGATAAAAAACTAAAAGGGTTCGCTATTAAAGAGCCTGTCTTCTCTTTCAATAAATTCCCCGGTGTAAATAAAGAGTTAGGCCCGGAGATGAAAAGTACGGGTGAGGCAATCCGGTTTATTAAAGATTTACGGGATCCTTACTTCAGGCAATTGTACAAGGAGCGTAGTATGCATTTGAGCAAGTAATTTGGCTTCGGGTTTATTTGCCAAAATCGGCTCGGTTGATGGTCAGGTGAGTGATAAAAACTTTCCTGTAAATTAATATCATAGAAGCTATTCAATTTCATAACCATGGTGTTTTTCTTTGTCTCCTGACTTCCCTGCCGCTCTCAAATTAATACCGGTCATCAGGCGTGTGGAGGACGGATAATACCTTTACCAATTGCGTATTCTACGCCCCTTAATTCCGCCAGCCCTTTTAATCGCCCAATCGCAGAATAACCGGGGTAGGTTTTTTTATTCAAATCATCCAGCATCTGGTGGCCATGATCGGGCCGCATTGGAATTGAAATATTTCTTCTTTGCTGCAAGAGCAATACCTCTTTGATCACTTTGTACATATCGGTATCGCCAGCCAAATGATCCGCTTCGTAAAAATTTCCGGCTGCATCCCGCTTCGTATTGCGCAGGTGAAGAAAGTGCACCTGGTCTCCAAATCGTTTAAGCATTTTTGGTAAATCATTATCCGCCCTGGCGCCAAAAGAACCGGTACAAAAGCACAGCCCATTAGCAGGAGATGGCACTGCATTGATAATATCCGCGGCATCCTGTTCGGTACTTACAATTCGTGGCAACCCCAAAATAGGATATGGTGGATCATCCGGATGAATGGCCATCTTCAGCCCACATTCTTCCGCTACGGGAACCACCTGCTGAAGGAAATAAAATAAATGTTTTTTGAGTTGGGTGGCATCAATTGCTGTATATGTTTTTAATTCGGCTAAAATTTGTTCCGGTGTAAAAGCCTCTTCACTGCCGGGCAAACCGAGCATAGTATTATGAAATACCTTTTCTTTTTCTTCCGGGGTCATGAAAGCAAATTTTTCTTTAGCCTTTTTAATTTCTTCCGCACTATAATCTTTTTCCGCTCCCGGCCTTTTCAGCATAAACAGGTCAAAGGCTACAAATGCCAGACGCTCAAAATACAAAGCCCTGCTTCCATCGGGCAAGGCATAGGCAATATCCGTACGCATCCAGTCAAGGATGGGCATAAAATTATAGGTCACTACCTTTAAACCGCAGGCGGCAACATTCCGTAAGCTCTGTTTATAATTTTCTATATGCAGCGGATAATTCCCGTTCTGCTTTTTGATGTCTTCGCTCACCGGCAGGCTTTCAATTACCGTCCAGGTCATGCCGGCATCTTCAATCATGCGTTTCCGTTTACTGATCTCTTCTATCGTCCATAAATCGCCCACAGGAATATGATGTAGTGCGGTTACAACCCCGGCACATCCTGCCTGACGGATATCATTCAAACTAACCGGGTCATTAGGCCCGAACCAGCGCATGGTTTGATGCATTAACATAACTAATCAGGTTTTATTTTTATTTACTACAGAGCTATTAATAAAGTATCCGGACATTAAAATATAGAGGTACAAAACAGGGCTTCGTTTAAAAATTTTGTAACAGAAACTGCTACCTGAATTTTCCTGGTGAGCCACCCTTTGGGGGTGACCCACCAGGAAAATTCACGATCCGCACACAACTATTTATATTGATACAGTTTCACCTGTTGTATTCCAAATTCCTTTCCAGCAATCCTGATATGCCTGCCCTGGTGATCCTGGTCACCGTTCATTCGCCGGCCTGGCTTCCATTTTCCATTTACATAATGTCCTTCATCCGCCTGCAAAATACCGACTGATTTATTAGTGCCCGATGCCAATGAAAAAGTAACAACTATACCGGTTCCCGCAATGATAAATTCATCATTTCCGGTTTGAATAATCAATCCGCCTGATTCCGGCCAACCAGCTTTTTTAGCACCTGGCGACCAGCCCAATGTGTATTCATGCATCACAGTCAATTTGTAATTTCCCATAATGATTTCCTGTTTCTGACTGGTGGAATCTAATAATACTCCTTCAATGTTGTTGGTAGCCTGGTACTGTAAAATAACCGGTGATAATTGATTGAGTATATCATAGCTTTTTGAAATTGGCAGTCCCGGTGCATAATCAGCAGAATCGGTAGATTCAATTGAAAATGGTGAGAAGCCCATTGCTTTATAATGCCCTAATGCATAGAAAACTTTTGCTTCATTGCCAGGTTCAAATCTTATCTCCGGGATAAAGAAAGGATTATTCCTCCGCACGTACAGATCGCAATATTTCCTGAAATAAGGATTATAAAAATCCGGCGATAAAAAATCAATTCTTGGTGCGCCTGCCTGCCAGATATCCATTAAATGAGGCAAAGGTCCGGCACTTGGATATTTACCCGGGTCAACATTCCGGTAATTCAATGCCGCATTTACAAACAAGGGAATATCATATATATTCTTTCCGGCATTGGCCACTTCATTGGTGTATTTGGCGTACTGCCATGCCTGGAATATTTCGTCCGTTGCCAATCCTTTGCCAAATATGGCTTCCCAGCTACCGTTGGGAGCAAAACCATTTTTCTCCCATACCTTAAGAAATTCGGGAACTAGTTTCTCTTTATTCGTAATCAGATAATTGATTAGTTCAGCGGGAACGTTACTATTAAATGCATGATTAGCGGCATCCGTATATTCCCTTGCTTCTGTAAGCATACCAATTTCGTTTTCCACCTGTATCATGACAACCGTATTCAAATCAGCGTCAACAGCGCGAATATGTTTCATTAAAGCAGTAAAGGCATTGACATCTGCTTTTAAATTGTCTTTATTCAAAGCAGACAATATCTCCAGGCCATTTCCCTTACTATCTTTTGCACGCTCAAATTTTTGCTGATTGGTTTTTACCCAGGCAGGCGCATAGCAACTCATGCTATTCTTCCATGTACCAAACCATAACAGCACCAATTTCAAATCATGTATCCTTGCGCCTGTAATCATGCTGTCAACCAGGGTAAAATCAAATTGCCCTTCAATTGGTTCCATCAATTCCCAATAAACCGGTGCAAGTACCGTGTTGAGGTGCATTGACCTGAGTTTTGACCAGATGGGCCGCATATAATCCAAATTGGAGGTGCTTGAATTACCCAGTTCACCACCAAGAACCAGGAAAGGTTTATGATCTACATACAACTGGGTGCTTCCATTTGTGCTAACCAACCTGGGAAGACTTTTATTAACCTGGGCAAATGAAAACGAACAGCAGCAAATGATTAATAAAATAAACGATGTCATCAGTATCCGTAGATTCATATAAAATTGATTTACTGGTATAGTTAAGTTTAGTTCATCGTTATTTGTTTCACTATAAAAAACAACTATTTTGGATTTCTAAAGTATTATACAATTTGGTTTCTAAACAAGTGGAATGTTAAGTATAAAATAATTGAAATCGGCATACAAAACTTGATATTAAAGCAAGAATCAATTCGTATAATCCGATGAATATCGGATTGTGGTTTAAAATTCGTGCAATAATACGACTTACTGCTCTACAAATGTTACCTCACTATTGGGAGGCTTGTAATGTTTTTGGCCGTTTAGGCGTTCTTACTGCTCTACAAATGTAACCACACTATTAGGAGGTATTGTGTAAACAAAACTATTGTTTGACAATGTCATGGAACTCCCTCGCTCCGCATTTTTTGTTGCATTCGTAACATACGGTATAACTGTTGCAGCAACAGCATCCTTAAAAGAAATTTGCTGATTCACCAATCCGGAACCTGTATTGATGGCCACAACTACTTTCTTTGTGCCGTTTTTGTATGCAGATATCAACACATCGGCTTTTGAATTTATTGAGGCACCTACACGGATAGCCCCTTCTTTAATGAACCTGGCAAACTGTGATATAAAATAACCCCGTTTCGTAACAGTTCCGTCCTGGCCTATCGCGCCATAAAACCTTTTTCCATACCACCATATATAAGCGCTGAAATTTGCTTTCGTAAAGCAATCATGTATTTCAACAGCAGTATTGATATTTGCTGTATATGCAGTATCTGTATCCAGGTGCTCGGTCATCCACACTTCTTTACCTTTGCTTTTTGCCAACTGATTTTCAACAATACCACCTCCGTAAAGATGGGTTCCCAAAATAGCAAAATTTGCAGCAGCCCCATCGTCAGACAAAATTGTATTTACATAAGCCTGGTTATTATTAACCAGTTCCGGAGCTATTAAACGGGTAGCTGTAATCAAAGCTCCCTGGTTTTTTAAGAAGTCCCTCATTTCAGTTGCAGTCCATACACAGCCTTCGTAGGTTGGATCCCAGTCGGGCTCATTTTGAACAGATACAGCATACAATGGAGCACCGTTAAGAGCCATAAAGCCGGCAAAATTGTTCAGGTACTTTGCATACGCAGCCGCACTATCCGGTATTAGTTTTCCACCAATGATATTGTTATTTGTTTTCATTCTTGCCGGGGGGCTCCAGGGACTTGCAAAAACTTTTGCTCCCCGCTGTATGGCCGCTTTTGCATGACCCAGTTCTACTGCTCTCCATGCATCTGCATCATCCGAAGCGATTCTTATCCTGAGAAAGTTTAAACCTACCTGGCCGTTAGCGGATCCAAATAACCTGTCAAATTCATCGCTGGTTATTTCGGAGGTGCCTGGTGGAGCAAAAACAGTTGCACATCCAAAACCCCGGATCACCTGGTAATTTTCAGCGGCAAGTATGGTTACCTGCGCATCATAAACCGGAACTGGTATTGGCGGAAGCGGGGGTGTAATAACACCACCACCGCTACCCCCCTTTTTGGAACAGGATATTAAAAACAAACCCAAAACTAATAGCAGAAACAACTGCTTTGCAGCGATTGAAAAACAGTTTTTATTTATCATACAATTAATTATTTCGCAATTTCTATCCCTTTGGTGAATGAGGCTTTAAGATTAGCAAATATTATGTTACCCTGTTTTTTATGGCTACAATTTTCAATTTTTTAATTTCCTGAAAAAGTAAACTATTATCATAAAAAGAGAGAGGTGAAAAATCACCTCCCTTTGTACTGATTGCTTTGCTTTAATTCGAGTTCTTCATTTCAATAAATTTTTAAAAAAACTGGATTAATACCCGGGATTTTGATAAACGGCTTTTTCTTCTGCTGTCATTTCCATGCCATCAAGCTGACCTTGCGGAATAGGACGCAGGTAGTGATGTGCATCAATAGTACGTTTTACAACTATTGGCGTATGGTTTCCATAATTGGCCCCGCCGATGCTGTAGGTACCGGCAAGCGCTGACCATTTTTGCGTA
>JAVHOI010000416.1:0-7242 GCA_036169975.1 Ferruginibacter sp.
CCCGGAATTATATTGCGGCAGCAAAGCGCTGTGCAACCTTTTCCCAGTTCACGACATTCCAAAATGCGGCTAAATAGTCCGCACGTTTGTTCTGATACTTCAGGTAATAGGCATGTTCCCAAACATCACAACCTAAAATGGGCGTTCCCTTTACCTCAGCTACATCCATCAATGGGTTATCCTGATTAGGCGTAGAAGAAACTTCAAGATTGCCATCTTTTACAATCAGCCACGCCCAGCCGCTTCCAAACCTTGTCATACCCGCTGCCGCAAATTTTTCTTTAAACACATCAAAAGATCCAAATGCGGAAGTAATCGCATCGGCCAATGCACCGGAAGGAGTGCCACCAGCCTTTGGTGCAAGGCTTTCCCAGAAAAAGCTATGGTTCCAATGTCCACCGCCGTTATTTCTTACAGCCGGGCTGATAGTTCCCGCAACAGCTACCAGTTCTTCAATTGATTTGGCTTCGTTCGGTGTACCTGCAATAGCCTTGTTCAGGTTATCTACATAAGCCTGATGGTGTTTGCCATGATGTATCTGCATGGTTAAAGTGTCGATATGTGGCTCTAATGCATCGAATGCAAAAGGCAGAGCCGGTAATGTAAATGCCATAATGGTTTTTATTTAATGATTGAAAATGAATTTAAGAATCTAATCATACAAATTTAGGGAGGTTATGTGTAGATGACAAATACAATGCCGTTTCATTTTTTAAGAAAATATTATGAACTATTGACATGATAATTGTACCCACTTTATCCCCATTCAAAAATTCTTATGTTTAAATTTATTTTTTTTTATTGCTGCTCTATTTCCGTAAATTGTTTTTCCCAATCCCAAACCAATATGGATAGCGGCAAAGCCTCTCCCAATATAACGTATAAGGCAAAAGACAAAAGGCCTGATAGCCCAAAACCTGAGTTAAATATTTACCCCAATCCGGCAAATAACAAAATCACTTTGTTGGTAAAAAATTTTGCTCCGGGAATGGCTATTGTAAAAGTGCTGGATATTAAAGGTAAACTGGTAAGGGAAGATAATCGCCTGCTTACAAATGGCAATGAAGATATCGTAATGTTTTTAATGCTTAAAGCCGGCATTTATTTTATACTGGTAACTGAGCCGGGTAAAGAAGCAAAAAAAAAAATAGTGGTGTTTTAATGGACAATAGTTGATCGTTAGTAGTTGACCGTTTATTTTAGAGACAAGAATTAATTATTGCCAAATTATTCTTTCCCTCATTTATATAAACTATAATCCACAGTTAAAATATGAAATTTTCAAATTATCTATCTTTTTGCCTTAAAAAAATCTTTCATCAACCGGGCGCATTCCTCTTTTAAAACCCCGCCCGATACGGTTGTCTTTGGATGAAAAGGCGAATGATCACCTGCAAATTTTTTGTAACCATTTTTCTCATCTTCAGCCCCATACACCACCCTTCCTATTTTACTCCAGTACAATGCACCACTGCACATCAGGCAGGGCTGGATGGTAACATACAACACGGCATCAGGCAAATACTTGCTGCCTAAAAAATTAAACGCAGCGGTTAATGCGATAATTTCCGCATGGGCCGTGCTGTCCGTTAATTTTTCTACCTGGTTGTAGCCCCTGGCGATTATTCTGCCATTCATCACCAGGATGGCGCCCACCGGCACCTCACCTTCGTTGAAAGCCCTTTGTGCTTCTTTTAAAGCCTGCCTCATATATTCCTCATCCGTCATACAATTTCGATTTACTAACTTGCTGCAAATTTACTTCTATGGCTGATATGAATCACTTATTATCAATGAGGTCTTATTTTGAAACCGATGCTACCAAATCTTATCTTTTCAGAAAGGAACAACTCACCAAACTAAAGGCTGCCGTTATTGAACATAGCCATTCCATACAGGAAGCCTTGAATGCCGATCTTAAAAAAAGCCCCGAAGAAACCTGGGTAACTGAAACAGGTTTTCTGTTGGCTGAAATCAAAAACGCTTTGCGCAATTTAAAAAAATGGATGAGCCCCGAAAAGGTGGTCACCAACCTGCTCAACCTGCCTTCAAAAAGTTTTGTGATGACGGAACCATTGGGAGTTGTACTCATTATCAGCCCATGGAACTATCCTTTTCAATTATTGTTTACACCCCTGGTGGGAGCCATTGCGGCGGGAAACTGCGCAGTGCTTAAGCCCTCTGAATTTGCACCGGCTACCGCCGCGATAATGAAGAAAATAATTGAAGCCGCTTTTGACAGGCAATACATTCATTTGATAGAAGGTGACGGAGCGGTAGTAATACCGGCCATGATGAACAATTTTGTATTTGACCATGTTTTTTATACCGGAAGTACTAACGTAGGTAAAATCATTTATCAAATGGCTGCCGGCAACCTTGTACCCGTTACCCTCGAATTAGGCGGCAAAAGCCCCTGCATCGTGGAAGCGGATGCCAATATAACGGTAGCAGCTAACCGCATTGCGATGACGAAATTTTCGAATGCGGGGCAGATGTGTGTGGCGCCAGATTATTTGCTGGTGCATGAATCAATAAAAGAAACATTGACCGGGGCATTTAAAATTGCTTTATCTAAATTTTTTGGTGATTATGCTTCCCAAAGCTATGATTATGGAAAAATAATAAATGAAAAACAATTTGATCGTTTAACTACTTATCTGAAGCAGGGTAATATCCTGTTGGGTGGAAAAACCAACAGGGAAAAATTATACATTGAACCAACCATTATGGATAATGTATCCTTAACTTCCTCCATCATGCAGGATGAAATATTCGGCCCGATATTACCCATTCTTACCTTCACTTCCATGGATGAAGCAAAAGCCATTATTGCCCGGCATAAAAATCCACTGGCATTGTATGTATTTACCTCAAATCATAAAAAAGAAGAGGCTTGGTTAAACGCAATACCTTTTGGTGGTGGCTGTGTAAATAATGCTGCCTTTCATTTAACCAATCATCATTTGCCATTTGGAGGGCGTGGCTTTAGTGGAAGCGGTAATTACCATGGCTGGTTTTCGTACCAAACATTCAGCCATATAAAAGCGGTTATGAAAACGCCCACCTGGTTTGATCCCGCCGCGAAATATCCGCCATTCAGGGGTAAATTAAAATTGTTTAAATGGCTAATCAGGTAGCTTAAATTATGATATCAAAAAATAAATATTCATGGCTCAAAAAAGCCCTCATCGTGCTGTTATTATTATTAACAGGCTTCGTGATATTCGTAACCATCTCAAACAGAAATTCAAAAAACATGACTACAAGGCAAAAAATATTAAAAGCTACATATCCGTTAATGATGTGGTTTACTAAAGCAACCGGCATCAATAGCACTGAGCTTTCAAATACAGTTGTGGCGCCCGTTGTACCATTTTACAATTTACCCGCTCAGTTGATTAATGGTGAACAGTTGGATTTAAATAATTTTAAAGGAAAGAAAATATTACTGGTAAATACCGCTTCTGATTGCGGCTATACCGGACAGTATGAGGAATTGGAAAAACTGTACCAGGCACATAAAGAAAACCTGTTGATATTAGGTTTTCCGGCAAATGATTTTAAGGAACAGGAAAAGGGATCGAATGAAAACATTGCCGCCTTTTGTAAAGAAAACTTCGGCGTTACTTTTCCATTAATGAAAAAAAGTAAAGTCATTAAAGGAACCGGGCAAAACGAAATATTTCAATGGCTAACCGATAAAAATAAAAACGGATGGAACGGGCAGGCCCCAACCTGGAATTTTTGTAAATACCTCGTGGATGAAAATGGAAAACTGGTTCATTTTTTTGCATCATCCGTGAAGCCCATGAGCAGCCAGGTATTAAAAGCGATAGCGGAATAATGCCTTCGCGTCAACTTATTTTAAGGCAGTTATAAACAATAATATTGCCACGTAATTATTAAAAATGAAGATTAAAAAGAAAAATACTACTTTAGCACATTAAACAAATTCTCCATTCATGCTTTTAATAAAGCTATTGCCATTTAGTTATAAAAAATTTAACCCTATTAAAATTATAGTTTATACCAGTTGGAAATACTGAGATAAAAATTCTGCTATGGAAAATTTATTCAATCAAAAAGATTACGAATCAATCATACTACGATTCGATTCTATTACACCCTTTTCGGAAGCACAATGGGGCAAAATGGATGTTCATCAAATGGTGTTGCATGTAAAATACCAGTTAGACATCGCACTCGGCTACAAACTTGCGCGGGCACAGGGTCCGCTTTTATTACGCTCTGCTATTGGCAGGTGTATAGCCTTGTATTTATTGCCCTGGGGTAAAGGTAAATTAAGCACTCCAAAGGAAATGGATGCGCTTAACAACGGAATTGTAGTTACAGATTTTGAAAGTGACAAGCATTTGTTACTTAGGCGGATGAAAGAGTTTATATCAGCTCCGGGCTTTTCACCACATCCTTTCTTTGGCCAAATAAATAATAAAGATTGGGGAAGACTGGCATGGAAACATCTCAATCATCATTTACTGCAATTCGGCGCATAAAATTTAAGCAAACACCTAATCACCAAAATTGATATTGAAATATTTCAATGCGGGAAAAATGGGAGCCTGCTATTTATTATATCCAATCCGTTTAGGCTACAATATCTACCTTATCCCTTTTATCCTGAATTTTGGTTTTATGTTTTTCAACCTGTTTTACAAGCGCATCGGAAGCCTGCGCAACGGCCTCTTCAAAGGTCTTGCATTGGGCTTTTGCAAGCAGGTCGTTGCCTGGTATTACAAGCCGTATATCGCAAACTTTATTCTCTTTCGTGGATGATTTATCCATACTTAAAGAAACTTCGCTGCTGAGGATATTTTCAAAATGAAGGCTAAGTTTAGCCGTTTTTTCTTTCACGAATGCGGTGAGCGCTTCACTTGCCGTAAAGCCAATAGATTGAATATTTGTTTTCATTTTTTATTTAATTTTAAATCAATTATTTTGTTTAGATACCCGGTAAAGGTACTGCCTATAAACCGCCGTTACCTTTTTATTCCTGCTTTATTAACAATACTTTGCCCGAAACTTTATTAATGCCCAACTATCGTTAAATCACTACAATTTGCAAGTAGCCGCAATATCGCTTTTAATGTGGCAGCTTATCTCTAAAATAGCCATACACCCAGGTGCCTGCAATGGCGCTTGCCAACACTACCAATACTACCAATGCCCCTGTTCCAATTAATGCGAATAACGGCCCGGGGCAAGCTCCGGTTAACGCCCAACCCATACCAAAAAGCAATCCGCCATATACCTGTCCTTTATTGAATTTTTTTGGATGAAATTCAATAGTTTCACCGTGAATTGTTTTGATGTTGAATTTTTTTATTCCCCAAACGGAAATCATGCCCACCACTACCGCCGTGCCAATAACCCCGTACATGTGAAAGCTTTGCAGGCGAAACATTTCCTGTATCCTGAACCAGGAGATGATCTCCGTTTTTACAAACACAATACCGAATACAATACCAATGGCCATGTATTTAAAATTGTACCACCAGGGGTGATGTTGCTGCGAATCATTGATGCACATCGCATCAAGCGAACGGATTTCAAAATCCATTTCGTCATTGTTTAAACTGGCCGGACGATCTTTCTTAATCATTTTGGAATATTCATTTTCCTGCGACATAATAATAATTATTTAATAGCGCTTCTGCTTATAAACGCATGATGAAGGGCAACAACAAATTAGCCATAATAAAACCACCCGCCATAAAGCAAAAGGTTGCGATCAATGAAGGCAACTGCAAATTACTAAGGCCCATAATGGAATGGCCACTTGTGCAACCACCGGCATAACGGGTACCAAAGCCCACTAAAAATCCACCCGCAACCATCATAATCAAACCTCTTACCGAAAATAAGTTTTCAAAGGAAAAAAGCTGCTTTGGTACCATGCCACTAAAATCCGTAATGCCATACCCGGCCAGCTCATGCGCCAGGTTTACATTTACCAAAACCGGCTTTGGGTTTTGTAAAAACAGGGTGGCGATAAATGCGCCAATAAGTATGCCCCCCACGAAAAAGAAATTCCAAATTTCCTTTTTCCAGTTGTATTTGAAATAGGAAATATTTGCCGGAAAACAGGCGGCACAAATATGGCGCATGTTGGATGATATGCCGAAATGCTTATTACCGGTAATTAATAAAGCGGGTACAATTAATCCAATGATAATTCCTCCTGTGTACCAGGCCCAGGGTTGTTTTAATATTTCAATCATACAATAAAACTTTTTGAACAACAAAGGTATTATTTATGTAACAAGAGAAGGTAAAGCCTTTTACCAGATCAGATAATTATGCTTAATTAAAATGCAAAAGTTTTACAACTAATTGAAGAATATTTCCTTTACAATAATATAAATACCCATCACCAATACAAACCAGCCAAAACCTTTTTTTAATTTTTCAGCAGAAATTTTCTTTGCCATTGCGCCACCAATAAATATCCCTACAATTGCGATTGCTGTTACCAGTAACAACAATTTCCAGTCAATAATAAAATGCCCAAGGTCGCCCGTAAAACCAATTAAAGAATTCAAAGCTATGATGAGTAAAGAGGTGCCTACCGCCTCTTTCATTGGTAACCCAACAACTAACACCAGTGTGGGTATTAAAAGGAAACCACCTCCTGCGCCAAGCAAACCGGTAATAAAACCAATGGCAATACCATAAAATAAAAGCCTGGATACATTTATATTCCTGGGGCGGGGCACTTCCAGAAATGGCTGCTTCTTAGTCTTTATCATTGATACAGACGCCATCATCATCAAAATGGCAAACAGTAGCATGGTAAACATGGATTCGGTAATGGTAATGACGCCGATAGTAACCGTTATCCCCTCTAAGGCAGGAATTATAAATTTTCTGGTTAAAAAAACAGTAGCAACGGATGATACCCCAAATAATAAGGCCGTATTTATATTTACATAACCTCTTTTGTAATTATTAGCTGCGCCAAAAAGGCTGGTAGTTCCTACCACAAATAATGAATAGGATGTAGCCAGCAGTGGCTGAATATGGAACAAATACACCATTACCGGCACAGTGAGTATGGAACCACCACCACCGATAAGACCCAGCGAAATACCAATAATAAGCGATGCGATGTAGCCGGCTATTTCCAAAATAACGATAATTTTTTAGGCAAATGTCGGCAACCTGGCCTTCTTGACACTAAAATTTTTCACGACAAATCACTTTCATTATCTGAATCTTTAG
>JAVHOI010000417.1:0-7220 GCA_036169975.1 Ferruginibacter sp.
AAATACCGCTTCAACTTCCTGAATGGAAAGGCTGCCTGATTATACAAACAGTAAATGCACACCTTCCCCTTCGCTCTTCTTATAAAAATCCCCAACAGATATTACACCATCCACTCCATCATACAAATCTTCTTTCTTATAATGAAACATATCCATCGCTAATCTGCAGGCCCATAATTTTACTCCGGATGCGGACATGATGTCCAAAAACTCATGTATTTCAGGCATATCAATCTTTTCCATTTCCTTTTTCATCATGGAAGTTGCCAGAGACTCCATGCCTGGCAAACCACCCACCATGGTTGGGATATGCATGGCGGGGTTACCTACCGTTGCCACATGCAGGTGCTCCAGTTTCTTTTTATGAATTGCTTCCAGACCAAAAAAGGTAAAGAACATTTCTGCCTCAATACCTTCCATACGTGCGCCGTTGGCCAATACGAATGCGGCATATACATTTTCCAATGTTCCTTTTGATAAGATGATCATCATCTTATTTATTGCGCCATTATTTTCGTTCATAACTGACAAATTTTTATTTTGATTAAATACAACTGGCGGGCTTGGGTATGCCGGCAATTTTCGTCGCGGCCTTTAATGGCGCATTGGGAAATAATTGGTAAAGCTCCTTAATATCCACCACGCCACTTTTACCAATACGCCTGATACTGAGCGCTACCTGGTCCTTATGTTCTTTTTGCAGGTATTTTATTACTTCCCAATGCCTTGGGGTTAATGTAATTTTGGCATCAGTAGCTAATGCTTCTCCCACTTTTTCATCCCATTGGCTAAAATCGGTTAAGTAGCCTTCTTCGTTTACGGTAATGGTTTTACCGGCTATTGTTGTTTCCATGATTTTTTTATTTTAATGAGTGAATGATTTATTCGAAATGCTTTAATTATAATGCTTTCCTCTTTCCGGCATCTTCGCGGGAACAAAGGGTATATGAGTTCCCTTCAATAACACATTCCAGTAAATCCATCTGAAGGCCAGCTTGCCAAAATGGTTCATCCTGCTTTCTTTCAATAAGCGCAATGGCCCGATGCCCGGAAAAGGGAAACTTCCTTCAACAGGTTCATGCGTATAATTGAAATCTATGAGCAATGCCTTGCCGTTTCCCGTTTCGATGAAACAGTTTGCATGCCCGTCAAATTCTTCCTTCAAAGGTTCCCGTTTCAAATAAAGGAGAATATTTTCAGTCAGTATCTCTGCCTCAAAGTGGGCAACAGAGCCAGCTTTGGACGCAGGTATATTACTGGCATCGCCTAATACAAAAATGTTGGCGTAATCTTTTGACTGAAGTGTAGCCTTATGCGTAGGTACATAATTCAAATCGTCGCCCATGCCGGATCTTTCCATTAATTCATCGCCTTTGTTGGTGGGCACTGTTACCAGTAAATCAAAAGGAATTGTTTTGCCTCCATAATCCACAATTTCTTTTTTTTCATTATCAACCCGTTCTATGGCAAAATCACTTTCTATTTTGATATTTTTTTCGTCAAGCAAATGTTCAAGCGCTTCAGTAGATTTTGGTTTTGTAAATGCGCCGCTTAGCGGAGTTACATAGGTAATATCCACTTTATCCCGGATTTGTTTATTCCTGAAAAAAGAATCGGCTAAAAATGCGAACTCCAAAGGGGCTACCGGGCATTTGATTGGCATCTCGGTTATATGTACTACCAATTTACCGCCTTGCCAGTTTCTTAATTTATTTCGCAAGGCCAATGCCCCTTCAAAAGTGTAAAAATCAAAAACGGATTTTTGCCATTCGGTTCCTTTCATCCCCGGTGTTTCTTCAGGAGCGGTTTTAGCGCCGGTAGCAATGATCAACAAATCATAAACCAGTTCATCGCCACCTTCCAATTGAATTTTATTTTCTTTTGGCAGGATGCGGTTGATCTTCCGTTTGATCAGTTTCACCTTCTTCGGTATAAATTCTTCAATGGTTTTTACAATATCTTCCGGCGAATAAATATCAAAAGGCAGAAAAAGATAACCGGGTTGATAATGATGTTCTTCCCGTTCGTCAACAATACTTATTTGCCAGTCGGGTTTTTTCAACTGATGATGTAAATGATTTGCCATCATTGTGCCCGCGGTACCTGCGCCCAGTATTACAAGATTTTTCATTTGTTGATTCGTTTAAATAATTATAGCGTAAAATTCGATCAGATAATTTCAAATTTTAATAACTTAAACAAGGCGCATTTATAACTTTTGTCATTAATTAAAATGATTCCTGGCGGAAATTGCTGTTTAGTTTAGAAGTGTAATAAATGTTACATTCAATTTGCCTTTTACTGCTTACCATTGTATATTTTTTTTGCATTAACCTTTATTATAAGCAAAACACCAACGTTACAAAAGTCACATTTCCTGTTATCCGTAACCTTTACTTTTGTGCCACTTTTAGCGGGTTCATATTTCAGTGATACACTTGGCAAAATACCTTTGATAAAAAAACCTTGCATAAAAAAATTAAAACCTGGAAATAAAATCAGGGATTTTAAAAACAAATACAAACCAAATATGAAGTACATAATTGTAGGCGCGGTAGCGGGTGGGGCAAGCACAGCAGCAAGATTAAGAAGACTGGATGAACATGCGGAAATTATCATTTTTGAAAAAGGCGAATATATTTCCTACGCCAATTGCGGCCTGCCGTATTATATTGGAGATGTAATAAAAGACAGGAATAAATTGTTTGTACAAACCGCCGCTTCCTTTAATCAGCGTTTTAATATTGATGTAAGGGTAACAACTGAAGTAACAGGCATTGACCCCGAAAAAAAAATGGTTACGGCTTTTAAGCAAACAACCGGTGAAGTATATGAAGAAACTTATGATAAATTAATCCTGTCGCCTGGCGCTGAACCGCTGCGTCCGCCCCTCCCCGGCATTACCAATGAGGGGATATTTACTTTAAGAAATGTAAACGACACCGATTATATTAAAAGTTATACAAAACATAAGGAGGTAAAAAAGGTAATTGTGATTGGCGCCGGATTTATTGGTTTGGAAATGGCGGAAAACTTTCATGATCTTGGTTTGGAGGTTACCATTATTGAAATGGGAAACCAAATCCTCGCCCCGGTTGATTTTCCGGTTGCAGCCATTGTTCAGCAGCATATCCGTACCAAGGGGATCCATCTGCGTTTAAACACTACCGTAACAGGCTTTACCAAAACCGGGCGACAGGTAGAAGTATCTTTAAGTAATGGAGAAGTATTGGCTTCGGATATGGTTTTACTTTCAATTGGTGTCCGTCCTGATACGAGGCTGGCTGTAAAAGCCGGACTTAAAACGGGCACTGCAAGAGGGATTTGGGTGAATGAATATTTACAAACATCCGATCCGGATATTTACGCGGTAGGTGATGCGATTGAATTTAAAAATCCCATTACCGGCCAATCCATGATTACCTACCTGGCCGGTCCCGCCAATAAACAGGGACGGATATGCGCCAATAATGTCGTTTTGGGTAATGTTCAAAAATACAAAGGTTCTATCAACACGGCCATTGTAAAAGTGTTTGATATGACGGTTGGAACCGCGGGCACGGCTTCCAAACATTTAAAAGCCGCCAACATTAGCCATATTGTTTCCACTACATGCAACGGATCACATGCGGCTTATTATCCTGATGCCAGGCAAATGACCATTCAGATTGCATTTTCACCTGAAGATGGCCGTTTACTGAGTGCCCAGATCGCAGGATATGATGGGGTGGATAAGCGATTGGATATTTTATCCGCCTTTATCAAACAGGGAAAAACCATTCATGATTTAATTGAATTTGAAC
The DNA here is from genome assembly GCA_036169975.1 of Ferruginibacter sp. Taxonomy (GTDB): domain Bacteria; phylum Bacteroidota; class Bacteroidia; order Chitinophagales; family Chitinophagaceae; genus Ferruginibacter. The sequence goes on from JAVHOI010000417.1 coordinate 3,804, forward strand.
ATGCGTACGCCCCGCCTTACTCTTCCGCAAAGGATCCTGTAAACATGGCGGGCTTTGTTGCAGAAAATATTTTACTGAAAAGATTGGATATTTTTTATTGGGACGAGCTGCAAAAATTAGATCCTGATGATTTTCTATTGGATGTCAGAAGAGAGGATGAATACAACGCCGGAAAAATAGCCGGAGCCACCAACATACCAGTTGATGAGATAAGGGACAGGCTGGATGAAATCCCAAAAAATAAAAATATTTATATTTATTGCCAGGCAGGATTAAGGGGATACCTGGCCCAAAGGATATTGAAGCAAAACGGGTTCAACAATGTTTTTAATCTTTCAGGTGGCTACTATTTATGGGAAACCTGTATGGCAGAAAAAAAGTTGGCTGATGTAAAAGCATTTGTATTAAGCGAAGCCGAAGAATTCAATTAAACACCGTAAGGCTTTGAATTTTTGCAAGAATTTTTTTTTAACATTATAATAGTCTTATCCAACAAAACCGACTAAAATGTGTAGTAAGGCATGTTTTAACATAATAAATTAATGGGCATTCTTTTTTGACATTTTTATTTTTTTACTAAATTGTTTTAAAAATTTATACCTCTTCAATATTAGAAATAGTCGGGATTTATTACTTTATTAATGAAATAAATTTTAAAAACAAAGATGGCCTATTTATTAACATTGGTGAACCAATGGGAAAAATCCAAATATCCCCAATGAAAAATTTTAAGCGTTTAAATGATAAAAATTGAAATCATTTATTAAAATAATTATTAGGTAAAATAACTGTTTCTACTGCCATTTTGCACATAAATAAAGAATACAATAAAAGATAGATTTGCCTTTAGTTATTAAGAATCTATCACATTTTTACAGTATTTGCACCAATTACCCTATTTTTGGCGTCCTAAAAATCAGAACAACTATTTATGGACAAATTGATCTATGTTATTCCGGCAATGGGCATTGTAGGCTTATTATACACATTTGTAAAGTTTGCATGGGTTTCCAAACAGGATGCAGGCAACGAACGTATGAAAGAAATCAGCACCTACATTGCTGAGGGTGCAATGGCCTTCTTAAAAGCTGAGTATAAGATTCTCGGTTATTTTGTTTTAATCGGCGCTTTACTATTAGGCGTAATGGGATTCAGCAATGAAAACAGTCATTGGAGCATCGCTCTGGCATTTATATTAGGCGCATTTTTTAGCGCATTGGCAGGATTTATTGGAATGAGGGTAGCCACCAAAGCCAATGTACGTACAGCACACGCCACCAGAACAAGTTTGAGCAAAGCCTTATTGGTTTCATTTACCGGCGGCTCGGTTATGGGCATGGGTGTGGCAGGTTTGGCTGTGCTTGGCCTGGGTGGGCTTTTCATTGTATTAAAAATGATTTTCGCACAAGATGCTCCTGTTGACAGTGAAGAAATGAAACGTACCATTGAAATATTAACCGGCTTTTCATTAGGCGCCGAGTCCATCGCCTTATTTGCACGTGTGGGTGGCGGCATTTATACCAAAGCTGCTGATGTTGGAGCCGACCTGGTAGGAAAAGTAGAAGCAGGCATTCCCGAAGATGACCCCCGTAACCCTGCAACCATTGCGGATAATGTAGGCGACAACGTTGGTGATGTGGCTGGTATGGGTGCCGATTTGTTCGGATCTTATGTTGCAACCGTTTTAGCTACTATGGTTTTGGGAAGGGAAACGAATGCCCTTACGGATAATTTTGGAGGAATGTCTCCCATTCTTTTACCAATGCTCATTGCCTCAATGGGGATTTTATTTTCCATCATTGGAACCTTTTTTGTCCGTATTTCTGAAGGTGCCGGGCTTAGTACCAATGCAGTACAAAAAGCATTAAACATGGGTAACTGGGGCTCGATTGTATTAACCGCTTTTGCATCTTACTTTTTGGTAACCTGGTTAATGCCGGATACCATGACTTTACGTGGGCATGAATTTACAAAAATGGGAATATATGGCGCTATCCTGGTAGGCCTTACTGTAGGCACATTAATGAGTGTCATTACGGAATATTATACGGCCATGGGTAAACGCCCGGTCAGGAGTATCATCAGGCAATCCGCTACAGGCCATGCTACCAATATCATCGGTGGCCTGGCAGTAGGCATGGAAAGTACTTTGCTACCGGTATTGGTGCTGGCATCAGGTATCTATGGTTCCTACGCCTGTGCAGGATTATACGGTGTGGCAATTGCCGCCGCGGGAATGATGGCTACCACAGCAATGCAATTAGCAATTGATGCTTTTGGTCCAATAGCCGATAATGCGGGAGGCATTGCTGAAATGAGTGAACTGCCCAAAGAAGTAAGGGAAAAAACAGATATATTGGATGCGGTAGGTAACACAACCGCCGCAAGTGGTAAAGGGTTTGCTATTGCTTCCGCCGCTTTAACAGCACTGGCTTTGTTTGCCGCTTTCGTGGGTATAGCAGGTATTGATGGAATTGATATTTATCATGCAGATGTATTGGCCGGGTTATTTGTAGGCGGTATGATTCCTTTTATTTTTTCTTCATTAGCGATTCGTGCTGTTGGTGAAGCCGCTATGGCAATGGTGGAAGAAGTTAGGCGCCAGTTCCGTACTATTCCGGGAATAATGGAAGGTACAGGCAAACCTGAATACGATAAATGTGTGGCCATATCAACAGAAGCATCTCTCAAAAAAATGATGCTGCCAGGGGCTATTGCTTTACTATCTCCCATAATTATTGGCTTTATTTTCGGTCCTGAAGTATTGGGCGGATTTCTGGCAGGGGCTACCGTTAGTGGCGTATTGATGGGTATGTTTCAGAATAATGCCGGTGGGGCATGGGATAATGCTAAAAAATCTTTTGAGAAGGGAGCCCAAATCAATGGTGAAACTTTTTATAAAGGAACTGAACCACACAAAGCTTCCGTAACCGGAGATACAGTTGGCGATCCATTTAAAGATACATCGGGCCCATCTATGAATATTCTTATCAAACTGATGAGTATTGTTAGTTTGGTGATTGCCCCTACCCTTGCCGTGGTGCACCATGATAAAATTGAATCGAATAGAAAAGCACAAATGGAAACTTTGATTAAAATGAGTGCGGGCAAAGCGGTCATTGAACAAAAAAATCAATAAAGAAACGAAAGATTCTCATAAATAAATTTGTTTGATTGACAAAAAAATAAACTTCTTTACGGTTATCATTAATCCTATTTAACCACTGTTAAAAAATCTATTTAAATAAATTTGATTTGAAGCCCCGGAGTAGTTCCGGGCTTTTTTATTTTATAAAGCAACTTATGCAAGTTCGGAAATAAATGATTTTAGTCAATTAAATAATACAAAGCTAAATTTATTACCCTGGTATGGCAGGAAGTATATAAATTTAGGTATTGAAAAAATTAGCTTTAGAA
>JAVHOI010000418.1:0-1546 GCA_036169975.1 Ferruginibacter sp.
ATTTTCTTCGCCAATTTTAAGATAAGGATCTTCATTGCCCCGCATGAGTTGCCAGCTCCTGTTGAGGTCATGCGCAAACGAACCGGTGCCTACGGAACCGAGGCGGTATTGTTTGGAGAGGTCTTCTACTTTTATGACTACACTCATTTTTTTATTACACGAATTTTGAAGGCAAGAATTACACGAATTTTTTAATGACAGTTTCCGGCAACTATGGATTTAAAGCTTTTGCATCTGCCAGGGCGGTATTGTTTACTGAGGTTTTCTACTTTAATTACGGTGGTGGACAAATGAGTTATGAATGATGAATCTGATTCCGTTGTTTTTCTTTGTGCCGTTGTGTAAAGGAGTTTAGAGTTTAGGGTTTGCCAGAACTTCATACTTAATTTTCATCGGCTTTTCTTAATATCTCCTGTATTATTTTAGGGCTAATTCTAAAACCAATCTCATTTAGTTGATAAATTTTGTCTTTTAATGAAGAAATGATGCCTTCCTGTTTCAATTTATATAAAACTCCTAAAGTACCTGTTATTTTAAACCCTAATTTGATGGCTTCTTTTCTTGCTTTTAAATCATCAATAATTAAAATAACCTCCGCATAGTCTTAAGCCAGTGCTATGGCGGATGCTTCTCCCTCGTCTATTATAAATGATAAAACAGTCTGCACCTGAAAATTGTGAGGTTCCCGGATAATTATCCATGCAGGTAATGCAAGCTGAAATTCGGCTGCAATTTTTTTTGTAATATAAACTTCCTTGTATAAATCCTTAACCTGATCAAATAATTGCAGCTTATGTATTGCAATAAGGAAACTGGTATCAGCGATTACAACGCTATGCATTTGCTATATCTGAATTCAAATCTGTGATAGATTCCGCAAACGCGGATACACCATAATGGCCTAATATTTCGATAAATGCTCTCTTTGAAATACCTGCGACTTCTGCCGCCTGCCCCGCGGATAAAATAGCATCTTCATAAAGTTTTGCAGCAAGATAAGTTGGCACGTCAAATATTTTAGTATCAATCTGCTCAGGTATTTTGATAGTTAATGTTTCCATTTTTATTTTTTTTCAATTCACCAAATTTAATGTTTTTCATCTGAGTTCATGTTTCATGGGCTTTTTTTATTCTTTCATTTTACTTCCTGTTTCTTTTATCTTTCGGCCTGCTTCTAATAGACTATCTACACGGCCTTTTATTTTTACCTGCCCGGCGGTAGGTGTGGTAGTACGGCTGAGGATTTTTAAGAGGGTGGATTTACCGGCTCCGTTAAGGCCAATAATGCCGGGCACTTCGCCCTGTTTCACTTCAAAATTAATATCTTTTAAGGCCCACACATAATCGCTGTTTCCTTTTACGATCCGGTCATTTTTTTTACCAATTTTAAGATAAGGATCTTCATTGCCCCGCATAAGTTGCCAGGTCCTGTTGAGGTCATGCGCAAATGCACCGGTGCCTACAGAACCCAGGCGATATTGTTTGGAGAGGTTTTCTACTTTAATTACAATGTCGCTCATGCGTGTGTAGGGATAATGGTGAATAG
>JAVHOI010000419.1:0-7178 GCA_036169975.1 Ferruginibacter sp.
TCATGGAAGGGTTTAACGGCTTTCAATTAAAAATAACGCAGGAAGCCATCACGCTTATAGTATTTGCCGTGTTTGCGGTATTGTATTTGAAAGAGCCTTTTCACTGGAAATACCTGGTGAGTTTTACGCTTATTTTAGGAGCTGTTTATTTTGCTTTTAAAAAATAAATCAGGCAAATAATGTAAATAAGAAAATTAAAATAAATAGAAAAAAAATTCCGGGTCAAATAATTTTTATGGAAATAAATATTTGAATCAGGACGCTGTTTATGTAAATAGGCTAAAGGGGTTTAATGCGAAACGAGCTTCCCAATTCTGCCACCACTACCTGCAAAAAAAACAGCGTTTCCTTTTTTAGACTTGCGGCAAACATGAAAACTTTCTTTGCTGATCCACATCCAGTTTTCGCCTTCATCCTTACTGAAATCAACGCCATTTAGTCCGCAACTGACCCAGTTGTTTTTGCCCAGCCATTCTACGCAACTGCGATAACCATGTGGGGGCGTTACCGGGGGAACCCAGGTTTTTCCCGCGTCTTTCGTAATGATACAATTTTTGGTAATGGAATCTTTGGCATTGAAATCCCCACCCACTACAATTAGTATATTACTATTTTTTACCGCTACGGAATTGGCTCCCGTTGTCTCTTTTCCCAATACAATGGGCAGCGCAATCTTCTTATCCCGCATAAATAAATTGCTGCGCAAACCACCACTGACAAATACTGCTTCCTTTCGATTTAGTTTCCTGATATTGGTACCGCTCGCTGCAAAGCAGGCTTCACCGCTATCGGCTACCTGATAATTTTTTGGAGGAATATTTTTCCAGCTCCTGCCGCCATTAATCGTACGGGCAATAAAAAATTTACCATCAATGGGATCGCCAATCACAATGCCGTTATGTTTGTTCCAGAATTCCATTGCATCCAGAAACATACCCTTTGTATTATTTTCATAAACCAGTTTCCAGGTTTCACCTCCATCGGCTGTTTTCAAAATATAAGCCGGCGATGCAACGCCCATTATTACAGCGGATGTTTCATCAAAGGCTTCGATATCCCTGAAGTCTGTTTGTTCAAATCCTTTTACCGTTATCCATTTAAATGATTTACCGCTATCAACAGACCTGCCTATAATACCATTGCTGCCGCTTACCCAAACGATACGGTCGTCTATAACGCTTAATCCGCGGATGGAGGTTTGGGTACCGGAAGTTAGCAGTTGCACTGTTTGAGCCATCAGGCCGCAAAGGTTACCTGACAGTACAATTGTAAAAATGATTATTCTAAATTTATGAAGCATTTGGTGATTTTTGCAACTCAATTTAAACCTATTTTAATGTATTCATTATTTAATTTTCGGGTAAACAATTTTTTACTATTTATCAATTCCAGTTTTCAATTTTTCCTTTTTAAAATTTGAATTTGGTGGTAAAATGAATCCTTAAAAAATACAGGTAGCCTATATTTTAAAAAACCTTAAATAGAAACCTGTCAGTCTGGTGAGAAAAGTTTTACACAAAACAACTATTCAAAAAAGATTAAAAATGCCTTTAGTACCGGATAGGGTCTTAGAAAAAAATCCGGATTTTTTCCTAACCTCAAATTGAAAACATTTGGATGCTGGTAAAACAAAAATGTTTCCACAATAGAACATGCAATTGGATATTGTCTTAAAAAAAATCAATGCTGTCATATAAATAACTGTGGTAGCATAATTTTTATGGTATGAAAAAATATAAAATTCATAGTTTCCGCTTTTTCAGGTTAATACTTGTTAATTTAGCTGTTCAAAAAAACAAATCATGAAAAAAATATTATTCATAATTGCCATCGCTGCGGGCAATTTTACTTTTGCGCAAACACTATCCACTCCACAGCCGAGTACTACCCAAACCATAAAGCAAAACTTTGGTTTGTCCGCCATCGAATTATCCTATTCGAGGCCAGGTGTAAAAGGGCGTAAAGTGATTGGTGAACTGGTGCCTTATGGTAAAGTATGGCGTACGGGCGCCAACGATGCGACTACCCTTACTTTTGGTGATGAGGTTACTATTGGTGATAAAAAAATCGCTGCCGGTAAATATGGCCTTCTTACAATACCTGACAAGGACAACTGGACTTTGATTATCACCAAACAACTGGATGTAACATCGCCTGCCGCCTACAAAGTAGAAAATGATGTGGTAAGGGTAAATGTAAAACCAATGATGATAAATGATAAAACAGAAACATTTACCATGCAGTTTGCCAATGTAAAAGCCAGCACCTGCGAGCTTCACCTGATGTGGGAAAATACGGTTGTCACTCTTCCAATTTCGACTGATGTGGAAAGCAAAATAATGAGCCAGATCAATAATATAATGACCAAAGACAACAGGCCTTATTTTAATGCCGCCATGTATTATATGGACAATGGCAAAGATCTTAACCAGGCATTGGAATGGTTTAATAAAGCCGCCGAACAAAACCCTACAGCATACTGGATACATCATCAAAGGGCGAATTGCCTCGCTAAACTGGGTAAAAAACAGGATGCTATTGCCGCCGCCAATAAATCGCTGGAGTTGGCAACCAAAGCAAAAAATGCGGATTATATAAAATTGAATGAAGACTTGATAAAGACTTTAAAATAAATAGCTAAAATAGCTTTCTTATAAAATTGCCTGGTGGCATCGCAATTATTACAATGCCAACGCCAGGCTAATGAGCAAAGTAGTTTAGTTAATTATTTGAATGGCTACGCTCTTTAGGTTGTGGCAAAGAATTGCCAAAAAGAATGCAGCTTTAGCCGAAAAAGTTATTTGCCTAAAGGCAATAAAATAAAGAGTATAAGTGGATTCTTTCATCAACCTAAAGGTGGTGTAATTGAATTGGCGGGCCTGATTTTTTAAATCAGATAGCCAGTTATTGAAATTGAAATCATAAAAATCAACTAACTGTATGATTAGCTTGCCGGAAAAAATTCGATTAAGCTGTCATGAAAAAAACCTGTCCCAAAAAAAATAGCTTAAAGGATATATGTAATGATAGCAGATACTTTTATAAAAAGGCCCGTTACGGCAATAGTAATATCCATCGTGATTGTGCTGGTGGGTGTAATAGCCATAACCACATTGCCAGTTGCCCAATATCCCGATATTTCACCCCCTTCAGTTTATATTTATGGCAGATTTATAGGGGCTGATGCAAAGACGGTGGAGCAAACTACTACTACCGCCATTGAAACGCAGGTGAATGGTACACCGGGCATGACCTACATGTCGAGCAACAGTACTTCAAGTGGCGAACTCGGTATCAACGTGAATTTTGAAACTGGTATGGATGCCAACATTGCTGCCGTTGATGTACAAAACCGGGTAAGTTTCGCGGAGCCTTCCCTGCCGGATGCGGTAAAGCGTTTAGGCCTGACTGTTCGTAAACGTTCACCAAGTATAATGCTGGCGCTGGCAATATATTCACCCAATGGTACGCATGATGCAAATTTTCTGGGCAATTATGCCAATTTATATTTAAAGGATGCATTGCAGCGGGTAAAAGGTGTTGGTGATATCGCATCAAGAGGAGATGATTTCAGTATGCGTATCTGGCTCAATCCCGAAAAATTAGCCAACCTTGGCATGACCACTACTGATATCACCGCTGCTTTAACGGAACAGAACCTGCAGGTGGCAGCAGGTACCGTAGGGGGGAACCCACAACCATACATGCAGTCATTTGAATACAGCGTGCTTACCAATAGCCGTATTAACACCAAAGACCAGTTTGAAAATATTATTGTAAGATCGGTACCCGCGACAGGCACCATTGTTTACCTGAAAGATGTGGCAAGGGTAGAGCTCGGCAAGTTTGATTATGGCAGCAATGCCTATGTAAATGGCAAGCCCGCCGCATTCGTATTGGTCTATCAGGCGCCGGGCGCCAATGCCATGGAAACATTTGATGGTATAAATAAAGCATTGACGGAACTTAAAAAAACATTCCCCAAAGATGTTGATTACCTGATGCCTTTAGAAACGGTTTCTGTGGTGAAAGTATCCATCAGTGAGGTGTTGAAAACATTGAGTGAAGCATTGCTGCTGGTGGTGCTGGTAGTTTTTCTTTTTCTGCAAAACTGGCGGGCTACATTGATTCCCGTTCTGGCTATTCCGGTTTCCCTTATTGGAACATTTATATTTTTCATACCATTTGGCTTTACCATTAATACGCTTACATTGTTTGCCTTTGTATTGGCTATCGGCATAGTGGTAGATGATGCCATCATAGTGGTAGAAGCCGTGCAGCATTACATTGACCATGCAAAACTTTCCGCAAAGGAAGCTACCAAAATGGCCATGAAAGATATATCGGGACCAGTTATAGCTATCGCTTTGATATTGGCAGCGGTGTTTGTGCCGGTTGGTTTTATACCGGGAATTGTAGGCCGCCTTTACCAGCAGTTTGCCATTACCATTGCGGTATCCGTACTCATTTCCGCCTTCGTGGCATTATCACTTACACCTGCTTTATGTTCTATCATGCTAAAGCCATCAAAGCGGGATAACGTTAAAATGAACCTGCTTGAAAAATTCTTTATTTGGTTTAATAAAGGTTTTGGCAAAATGAACGCCTCTTACACAAGGGGAGTTGGCAAATGGATCAATGCGACGCCAATGGTTCTTATCATGATGGTTTGCTTATTCATCGGGCTTTTCTTTTTATTTAAAAATAAACCCACTGGTTTTATACCTGCTGAAGATGAGGGCCGTTTATATGTAATTTACGAAATGCCCGAAGGCGCATCCACCAACCGCAGTAAAGAAATGTTATTGAAGGTTATGAAACGGGTACAGGGTATTCCCGGCGTAAGGGTTGTAGGGGGATTGGCGGGGCTTAATATCGTCAGCTTTTCAAGCAAGTCAAATGTGGGTACCATGTTTGTAAACCTTCAGCCATGGGATGATCGTACAACAAAAGAACTACAGGTAAAAAACATCATTGCTGAAATTAAAAAACGGACGGCTGATATTAAAGAAGCGAGGATTATGGCGCTTGGGCCACCTGCCATACCCGGGCTTGGATCCACGGCCGGCTTTACTTTTGAACTACAACAATCAACTGGCTCAGAAGATATCCAGCAGTTTGAAGCGGTTTCCCAAAAATTTTTAGATGCTGTAAATAACCGCCCCGAAATTGCTTCGGCTTACACTTACTTTACAACGAATACACCCGCTTACCAGGTGGATGTTGACAAAGAAAAAGCTAAAAAATTAGGGGTGTCGGTAGCGGATGTTTACAGTACCATGTCAACCCTGCTGGGAAGTAGTTATATCAATGATTTTAACATGTATGGCCGAAACTTCAGGGTGGTGGCACAGGGTGACAGCGCCTTCCGTTCTTCCATTGATGAGCTGGGCAAATATTATGTACGTAACAGCGGAGGAGGCATGATACCATTAGGTTCACTAATTACATCTAAGGTAATAGAAAGCCCTTCGGTGATCTCTCATTATAATATTTACAGGGCTATTGAAATAAATGGTTCAGCCAAGCCGGGCTTTAGCAGTGGCCAGGCCATTAAAGCGCTAAAGGAAGTAGCGGCAGCTACATTACCCGCAGGTTACAGTTATGAATTTTCCGGCCTAAGCCGCGAAGAAATAAAAGCGGGCGACAGTACTACTACCATATTTCTTATCTCCATCATTTTTGTATTCCTTTTCCTTGCTGCATTGTACGAAAGCTGGTCCTTACCATTTTCAGTATTATTCGCCGTGCCCATTGGCGCCTTTGGTTCTATACTTACCCTAACCTTGTTGCCCAATCTAACCAATAATGTATATGCGCAAATTGGACTGATCACGCTGATTGGACTGGCTGCGAAAAATGCCATTCTAATTGTAGAGTTCGCCAAAGAAAGGGTTGACCGCGGAGTAGAAATCATACCCGCCACCCTGCAGGCTGTACAACTGCGGCTGCGCCCGATTGTTATGACGTCAATGGCTTTTATCCTCGGTGTGCTGCCATTAGCATTTGCAAATGGTGCGGCGGCGGAGTCGCGTAAAACAATTGGCTGGACGGTATTTGGCGGCATGTTATCCGCTACCACGCTGGCGATATTCGTAGTGCCGGTACTTTTTGTATTGATAACAAAATTATCTTATGGTAAAAAACTGAAGCGACTGGAAAAAGAAATTCAAAATCAGGCGGCGGTGGATCAATCCATTATTGAGGATAATATCGGGTAAAAAAACTTTGTAGATAAAGTTGATTTTGGGTTTCCCTAAAAACGAATTTTACAATTGCTTTGTAAAAAGCGTTGATTAAACTAAACAATTTTTAAACAGGATAGAAATTCATCAGAAGTTTGTAAGGAGGTAGTAACAAAATAACCCTCTTTCAAAAGGGCAGCGCTTCACCCTGAAAGAAAAATCCTCATTGGTATCTTATTAATGTAAGGTAATTTTCTGGTTAACAAAGCCTTTATTGCAACTGTCTTTTATATAGTTGCACCGTATTTTCAAGGCCCAGGTAAATCGCATCACAGATCAATGCATGGCCGATGGATACTTCTGATAATGCCGGAATATGTTGCGCAAAGAATTGCAGGTTTTGTAAATCAAGGTCATGTCCGGCATTGATGCCCATCCCTGAATCAGTGGCTTTTTTAGCTGCGGCGATGAATGGTTCTATGGCTTCTTGTCTTTTTCCTTCCTTAAACAACTTCGCATAACTTTCGGTGTATAATTCAATCCTGTCTGTACCCGTAGCTGCAGCCCCTTCCACCATTTCAATTACCGGATCCACAAAGATGGAAGTGCGGATGCCGGCATTTTTAAACAGGCGGATCATTTGTATTAAGTAATCCCTGTGTTCATTAGTATCCCATCCATGATTGGATGTCAACTGGCCAAGCGCATCGGGCACCAGTGTTACCTGTGCAGGGTGGTTTGCCAATACCAGGTCAACAAATTTTTTTTCCGTGCAATTGCCTTCAATATTCAATTCGGTACTGATTACTTTTTTTAGCGCATACACATCAGCGTAACGGATATGCCGCTCATCAGGCCTTGGGTGCACGGTGATGCCATCCGTACCAAAACGTTCAATATCCAATGCGGTTGCTATGAGATCAGGGTTGTTGCCACCGCGGCTGTTTCTTAGAGTGGCTATTTTGTTGATGTTAACGGAAAGCTTGGTCATTT
>JAVHOI010000420.1:0-7159 GCA_036169975.1 Ferruginibacter sp.
ATTGCCCGATGTAAGTTTTAATTTAAATACCTTATACCCACTCAGGCGGAAAGAGGTGATTGGAAATTATAAGTGGTACGAAAATCTGGGCATCGCTTTAAATTCAAATGTAAAAAGCCTTACTTATTTTTCGGATGATACCTCCGTTAGCCAATTAAATATCGGAAAGCAAATATTCAATAACCTGCAATGGGGCGGCAACCACAATGTCCCTATTTCCCTGTCCTTACCACAGTTAGGCCCCTTGCAGGTATCGCCAAGCATATCCTATACGGAAAGATGGTACCAGCAAAAATTTATAAGGAGCTGGGATAGTACCAAAAGAAAGATGGATACTTCCATTAATAAAAGTTTCTATTCGGCAAGGGATATGTCTTTTGGTATTGGTATGTCATCCAGGATATTCGGCTCCTATACTTTTGGAAAGAATTCAAAAATTAAAGCCATCAGGCATGAGATCCGTCCATCCATCAGCGCCAATTATAAACCTGATATGAATGGAAAATATTTTTATAATAGCCAGGTTGATACTGCCGGGCACATTGGAAGGTTCAATGTTTTTGACAATAGCCTTTATGGCGCTTTTGGCGAAGGAAAGTTTGGTGGCTTAAGTTTTAATATTGACAATAATATTCAAATGAAGGTGCGTGATAAAAAGGATACCGCGGTTGATGCCGTAAAAAAAGTCACCTTAATTGATGGATTAAACTTAAGTGGCAGTTATAATTTTCTTTCGGATTCGTTTCAACTGAGCACTTTTAGTGTTGGGGCCAGAAGTAATTTATTTGAAAAAATAAGTATTACGGCAAATGCCACACTGGATCCTTACCAGGTAGATGCCAGGGGCGAAAGAATCAATAAACTAATCTGGCGAAAAAAGGTATTGTCATTGGGTAGGTTTCTCGGAGGTAATATTTCCATGTCAACCCAGTTCCAGGGAGGGGATAAAACTAAAAAGAAAAAACCAAATGATCTTTCCGACCAGCAATATAATCCTAATACAGGTTTGCCTTTGGATGAATACCAGACCGAAGCGGCTTATATGAGTAAAAATCCGGCGGAGTTTGCTGATTTTAGTATTCCCTGGTCAGTTAGTTTTTCTTACTCGCTCCGTTTTCAAAGAGATAGAAATGCTGATTATAGTGGTTACAAAACCAATGTGTTCCAGGATATAAATTGGAATGGCACATTGAATTTAACGGAGAAATGGCAACTGGGCTTAAACGGATTTTATAATATTACTCAAAAAGAACTGGGAACAATTTCCGTTTCAATTGCCCGTGAAATGCACTGCTGGCAGATGGCCATCAACGTATCACCTGTAGGCCGTTATCGTTTCTTTAATATAAGTATCAGTCCCAAATCCGGCTTGCTAAGAGATATAAAAGTAAACAGGACCAGGTATTTTTATGATTTGTAATACGCATTCCGTTCTTTTTAAAAGAAATATTTTCAAATATTTTATTTAAAACATTAGGTACTATTAAAGACGAAGAAGCCGGGCGCTGTTTTGTCATTTACGAAATAATTTTCTATTTCATGGCGATTAAACCGGGATTACGCTTTACAGGCATCACACAGATAACAACTGGCTTCAGCGCATTTTAGTTTTGCTGAGCGGGATTATGTTTTAGTATAGTTTTATTAAATCAGCCCGTTCCCGCCTCATAAAAAAATCATACATTATACATCCTGAATTTTGGTCATTATTTTTCAGCATCATTCTTCCTGTTATGAAAGTTCAAATGCACCTCCCATCCAATATAGGTGCTGGTAAGTTCTACTTCTCCAAAAAAACTACGATAAGGCTTATCCACCGTGTTTAGCCTTAATGTAGATACCGTAAAGCTTACGTTTTCGTCCGGTATTTCCAGATCGCCTGCAAATGAAACAATAGTTTTATCCACCCATTTCATTTTACTTTTTTTTAACTGGTGGAAAGTGTTCTTATAAATTTTTACGGCATTCTCATAACTTTCACCTTCATACATTATGGCTTGCCAATTGGCAGTGGTATCCTGTAAAGAATGGAAACGGTAGATGCCACAATGCAATGCGCCGGGGATGGAAGCCTTTGAACGAAATACATCCATTTCTCCCTGCGATGGCAATTGCACGCCTTCAATGGTTGAAAAATTTTTTTTAAAATCCTGAATGATAATTGCAAGCGAATCGGCGAATGCCCCGGAAGGCAAAATGGATTTATAAAACTGGGCATCGGTAAAATGAATGCTGCCAAATAATAGCAGCAACACAATGGTTATTTTTTTCATAGTGGTTGGTTTCGGAGTGCAATATAGAAAATTATTTAATCACTAAATCTTTACTTCTTTTTTGAAACAAAATCATAAAAAAAAATCATCCGGTTGAAGGTGAAAAATAAAATCAACCAATATTATTTTAGAAATTCAATAAAGTATGGAAGCAGCTAAATAATTATTGTTCCCCTGATTTCTGAAAGTATATTTTTATGAATTCAATAAATTAGCGGGCTTGTTGTGCCCGGAGAGTGAAGCCCATGAATGCTTACAGGAAAATTCAAATACACTATTATCCGTTGCCCTTATTGTGTAATTTAGCAGAATGAAAGCAGCTTCCATCAATGAAATTAAGCAGGAGTTAAATGTTACCCCTCCTGCAAAATTATTAGACTTATGTATTCGGCTGGCAAAATATAAAAAGGAAAATAAAGAACTATTGACCTATTTACTTTTTGAAGCGCAGGATGAGTCTGCCTATATCGAAAGTGTAAAAAGGGCAATGGATGAACAGTTTGCAGGTATCAATCAATCCAATTTATACTTTGCGAAAAAGAGCCTGCGAAAAATATTAAGAACTACGGCAAAGTATATTCGTCATACAGGTTCCAAACAGGCTGAGGTGGAATTATTGATGTATTTCTGCGATGCCCTGGTAAATTCCTCCATTCCCATTCAGCACAGTGCCGTATTAAACAACCTTTACCAGTTTCAGTTAAAAAAAATAACTAAGGTAATCGCGACACTGCACGAAGACCTGCAATATGATTATTTAAAAGAATTGAGAAAACTGGAATTATTAAAAAGATGAATATTTTAGTTAATGCCCGAAACATCTTACCGGGCAAGGTTTATCAAAATAACATTTGTACTATCTTTTTTTTCAAAAATTGCGGGTAAATTTTTATTCAGCTAATTTTGAAAAAAAAATTATGGAGCTCACTACTTTATTTGAACAGGCGGTAGCCAATAGTAAAACATTAAAAGAAAAACCCGGTAATGATATTTTATTGCAATTGTATGCTTTGTACAAACAGGCAACAAAAGGTGATGTAAATAAAGATGCACCGACAAATCCATTTGATTTTGTAGCCAAAGCAAAATATAGTTCATGGGAAGAATTGAAGGGAAGACCAAAAGAGAATGCTATGCGGGATTACATTGACCTGGTAAAAAAGTTGAAGGGATAGTGCAGCCGTTCCTTTAAGAGTTGTTTGTAAAGCGGCAAACCTTTAGGAAACTTTAAAATTTTGGATTACGGTAAAAATAATTTTCGCAAATCCGGAATGGGAATTACCCGGTAATCTTATTTAATTTTGCGATTCTTTTTAAGATAATTTCCTGTTTAAAAAATAAATCTTTGTTTGTAAACTAATACCCCTACATTTGCTCCGTGATAATAGCTCAATGAGCACTTCGTTTTTAGATAGATTCAATTTTTTACTTCTCCAACGTATTAGTTCTCTCTTCTTAAAAGTTTTGTTTTTAGTTACCATCACAGGTATTTTATTTTTTATTATTTAATTTTTAAGATTATGAACATTTACGTTTCAAATTTGAGTTTCAACACAAACGATGCTGAACTTAACGAACTTTTTGCAAAATTTGGTGAAGTATCTTCAGCCAAAGTTATTATGGACAGGGAATCAGGCCGCTCACGTGGTTTTGGTTTTGTTGAAATGCCTAACAGCGAAGAAGGCAAAGAAGCAATGCTTGGTTTAAACAACAAGGAAGTTGAAGGCAGGGCAATGTCTGTTTCAATAGCTAAAGAAAGAGAAGAAAGAAGCAACGGCGGAAGTCGTGGTGGATATTCTAACAGCCGCAATAGCGGTGGTGGCAACAGATGGTAATTCCAAACTGATATACTACAAAAAGAGAGCTCATTTATTGAGCTCTTTTTTTATGGCGTGTGTAACAAGAAACAAGTGCGTTATGACTTGTTTCGTAATTGTATAAATGATGGTAACAAGCCTGCTGTACACGCCTTGCAACGGGAGTGTACAAACCACCGCCCCGGGGTACTCTGTTCAAAAGGCAGGGCGCTTAGCGTTGGGGTTAAAAGGTGTAGTAAGGCATCAGGTAAGAGTAATGGAGTTGAATGCAATCTGATAGCTATCAGATGAACCATTGACGACGTGTAGAAACCGAACTAAGCTGGGAACCAAACTGCCGATTTTCGGGCATCGTCAGGACAGACTGTATGCCTGAATGACATTGTCTGATAGGGAACTATTGCTTCAAGGCAAAATGGGACACGACAGGGAGGTGTTGCCAGTCCACTGTTTGCCAGCCTGTACCTGCATGATACATTTGATAATCTTCCTTTTTGTTACTTTTGCGTATGGATCCGCGGAACCGAAGAATAGAAAAAAAGACAAATACGAATCCCAAATTAAAAACCCTCACATTTAAGGATCGGTTGGCTGCGCTTCAAAATGTTCCCAGGTTTATTAAATTAGTGTGGCGCACCAGCCCGTCCATGACGCTCATCAGCGCTGCATTGAGGCTGTTTCGATCCGCCATCCCACTGGCAATTTTATATGCAGGCAAGCTCATCATTGACGAAGTAGTTGTTTTAAATGCAGGTAAGGGAACTTTATCAAACGGTCATTTATGGAAATGGGTAGGCATTGAATTCGGACTCGTAATTCTTTCGGATATACTTAGCCGTGGTATAAGCCTGACGGATGGTTTGCTGGGCGATCTGTTTTCGAACCATAGTTCCGTAAGGATCATGGCCCATGCGGCCACGCTTGACCTGGATCAGTTTGAAGATTCCGTTTTTTACGACAAACTTGAAAGGGCAAGGCAACAGACAACAGGCCGTACTGTTCTGCTTTCGCAATTAATGGGACAGGTGCAGGATATTGTTACCATGGCTTTCCTTGCGGCTGGATTGGTTGCCTTCAATCCCTGGCTTATTTTATTATTATTGATTGCGGTAATACCTGCTTTTCTGGGCGAATCACATTTCAACGACCGGGGCTATGCGCTTATCCGGGGACAAACGCCCGAACGAAGGGAGCTCGATTATTTGCGATACATTGGAGCAAGTGATGAAACAGCAAAGGAAGTAAAAATATTTAACCTCTCCGGTTTTATCATTGATCGTTTCCGAAAGTTATCCGGCAAGTTCTATGAGGATAATAAAAGGCTTGCATTCAGCCGGTCTGGCTGGGGCACGCTGTTTGCGATGCTGGGAAGCGTGGGGTATTATGGCGCTTATGTTTTTATTTTAATCAAAGCTGTTAATGGCAGTATTTCCATTGGCAGCCTTACTTTTTTGGCAGGCTCCTTCCGGCAAATAAGAAGCCTGCTCGAAGGTATCTTAAACCGCTTCACGGGTATATCCCAAAGCGCCGTTTACCTCAGTGATTTTTTCGATTTCTTTACTATCAAACCAAAAATAACGGAAGCAAAAAACGCCCTTCCTTTTCCAAAACCAATCATTCAGGGGTTTACCTTTGAGGATGTGGGTTTCCGCTATATCAATTCCGACAATTGGGCAAACCGTCATTTGAATTTCACGCTGCATCCTTCAGAGAAGCTGGCATTGGTAGGCGAAAATGGCGCTGGGAAAACCACGCTCGTAAAATTATTGGCCAGGCTCTACGATCCTACGGAAGGGCGGATACTGCTGGACGGGCATGACCTGAAAGATTACAACCTGGAAGAATTGCGATTGCAGATTGGAATTATTTTTCAGGATTATATCCGCTACCAGATGTCGTTAGCCCAAAATATTGCCATTGGCAACATCAATGAAAAAGATAACCGGGAGCTGATAAAATCCGCGGCACAAAAAAGCCTGGCGGATATATTGGCCGAAAAATTACCCAATAAATACGACCAGCCGCTTGGCCGCCGTTTTAATGATGGCACCGAATTGTCAGGAGGTGAATGGCAAAAGATCGCATTAGCCAGGGCGTACATGAAAGACGCACAGTTATTAATATTAGATGAGCCAACCGCGGCCCTTGACGCAAGGGCGGAGTACAATGTTTTCCTTCGCTTTGCCGAATTAACAAAAGGCAAATCCGCCGTACTCATCTCTCACCGTTTTTCAACCGTAAGAATGGCCGACCGGATATTGGTATTGGAAAAAGGTGAACTGGTAGAAATTGGTAATCACGACGAACTGTTGCAAAAAAACGGGAGGTATGCCGAATTATTTTATTTACAGGCTATGGGATACCGTTAGTGTATGTTTCAAATATCATTTAAAAAAAATAAAATGGATTTATCAAAAATAAAATTGGTGGTGGCGGATATGGATGGCACTTTGCTTAATGACAGACATGAATTAAGCGCTGATTTCTATCCCGTTTTCGATCAAATGAAAGCAAAGGGGGTATTGTTTGCCGCGGCAAGCGGAAGGCAATATTACAACCTGCTGAACCGGTTTGAAACTATTAAGGATGCGGTAATTTTTATCGCCGAAAACGGAAGTTATGTCGTGTATAAAGAGGAAGAAGTATTGGTACAGGCAATGGAACAGGATATTGTAAAAGAGCAATTATTGACCGCCAGAAAAATACCGGGCGTCTATACCATTTTGTGTGGAAAGAAAAGGGCTTATGTGGAAAATGAATCCCCCCGGTTTATTGAAAATGTAAAAATGTATTACGACAGGTTTGAAGTGGTAGATGATTTACTGAAGGTAGATGATGACCGGTTTTTGAAGATAGCAGTCTGCGATCTCGCCGGGTCGGAAGGGAACTCTTATACATTTTTCCGGAATATGCAGGATCAGTTGCAGGTGAAGGTTTCGGGAAGCATCTGGCTGGATATTTCGCATAAGCTGGCTAACAAAGGAAGGGCTATTGAAGTGTTGCAAAAAAAATATGGAATTGCTATTGATGAAACGATGGTGTTTGGTGATTACCTCAATGACCTCGAAA
>JAVHOI010000421.1:0-2600 GCA_036169975.1 Ferruginibacter sp.
GTCTTTCACCCTTATCTTTTCTTCCTTTTCTTTTATCAATAAATAAAATGTATTGATGGATTTGTAAGAATGCTTTGTTACTACAATGCTATCATCACTCACATAATAAGGAAACAAGTAATCCACTACATTGTTCCTTTTATTTTCAGTGATAAAAATAGTTGGGGATATTTTCTTCTCCGCTTCCGGTAAAGATTGCTCCTTAAAATATCGCATGGCATCTTCCCTGAACTGTTGATAGGTTTTTCCGGAATGCCGCCTGATGGCATTGTTGAATGCGAAGAACAAACCTTTAAAACGAACGGCATCGCTGGTAACCTTTCTCCAGAAATCTTCTCCATATTTTTCGTAACCATAAGCTACCAACTGGTAGCCCAATTCGTAATGGCCGGGCGTATAATCCCGTAATGACCCGCTGCGCAATTTCATCCAGGAATATTTTTTATTACCCAATGCAAGAGATTTCATCCCATTATAAAATGAAGGCATCCTTCCCCGGCCCTGCGCACTCACCAAGGTTTCCTGCCATACCGCATCTCCCTCAAAAAAATAATCCGGTATAGCTATACCATTAGCCAGTAATTGCCCTTCCTGTCCAAGGAAAAAAGAAAAAACTTTTGTAAGCCCGTTATTAAAATTGCTGAACTGCTGAATATGCCTGTTTTCATGAATGATCAGGTTATCATCCCAGCGAAGGCTTCCTGTATTAAAATTATTTTGATCCGGTGCCATGTACAATTCACTCATCACCGGTGCCAGTCGCACATAAGCATTTGGTATAATGGTTTGATTCAATAAAACGATATTCCATTTACGTTGCCTGCCACCAATACTATAGGTAGTGTTATTGCCAAGCAGGTGGTTTATATTATTAATCCGGTTAGCCTGGCTATCCATGCCTGCCGGAAAAATTATCCTGCTTTGTTGGTTATTGATTTGTTTCCATTTTAAGGAAGAGGGATTGCCGCCAAACTGCTGTGCAAAGCTGCAAATGGGAAAGATGAAAAACAGGAGGGTGGTTGCAAAGGTTATAACTCTATTCATGCTGATAAAGTTAGGAAAGAAACAAACAATCAGATGCCTGATTTTTAGATGTATGATGTATGATTTTTTTATTGCCCGGTGATGGTTACTGAAATAGGATAAACTTAAATATCAAAAGTAAGACGCTATACCTCTTTATTCAACTATCATTTCAAATGGCATTCTTTACCAAACAATTGAAAATACCCGCCTGTTAGGGGAATCCGACATCCGGCATTCAAAAATCAGACTTTAATTATATTCATACTCAAAATAACCTAAAAGGATATTTTCTTTTGAAAAGCATTTTTCAATTATCCGCAGCCCATCGTTGTAAACATATTTCCAGGTATAATAATCATTGGTTACACCTTCTTCCACCGTCACCATTTGAGTTACCTGCCCGGTGCTGTTGTATTCAAACATAAAATCCGGCATCAATTTATTTTTAACCACGTTGAATTTTACAATATCAGTAAGCCTGTTTTTATCATTGTAATAATAGTAATAATGTTTGCCATTTTTACCCATATCCTTTTCATCTGTTACGTTACCTTTTTCATCCAGGCTAAAAATTATTATAGAGGTATCTTTTTGGTTCCTGATGCGCAACATCGTTACCGGCCTGTCATTCGCATCATACGTGTATTGATGTTCTTCAGTTAGCCGTGTAGCAAAATCATCATCATTGGAATGCGAATTGGAAATAATATGGGTGACATTTCTCTTATCATCATATTGATATTGGGAGGTGGTAACCGAAAGTTCGGAACTATCCGCCGACTGAATCAACTGATCTTTATCATTATATTTCGAGGTTTGCACCGACTTGCCGGTAATATTCGATTTGGTGTAAGTTTCTATCCGGCGAAAATCTTTGCTGATTTTTTTTTCGCAATAAAAACCGGGGCTCACCTCACTGTTCCCTTCAAAACTATGTACCAGGATATTCCTTATCTTTTGTTCCTTTAGCGCTGTTTTTTCCGCTATTACCTGCCTGTTACTTACAATATCCTTATAGTAATATTGAGCATTGCTTACAGAGGTGATTGCGGTAAAAAATAATAATGTGATCAGAATTGGTTTGCTCATGTAGGTTGTTTTCATTTGTAAAATTAAGTTAGTGCGGTGTAATTATTGAATCGTAGGGTGATTATATGAAAATGATAACAGAAAATAAATTTTATAGAATATATTTTAACCATTTTCCGTAGCCTTGTAAATTGCAAAAGGTTAGTTGCCAATTTTCTTTATTAATTTTAACGAAATTCTGAATATCAGGATCGGTACAAAGAGATTATAAAAAACCGACTGAATGGAAATAAACGGTTGACAGATGGTTTTTATATCCTTTTCTTTTTCATGAAAATTTAATTTTTATATATGCTTCAATCTAATGCCAATGCGTTTTTGCGGTTGGTAAAAATAATGGATGAACTCCGGGAAAGATGCCCCTGGGATAAAATACAAACAATTGAAACCCTTCGTCAGCTTACTATTGAAGAAACTTACGAATTAACGGATGCCATTACTGAGGGAGACTGGAAGGGTATCAGGGAAGAATTGGGGGATATCCT
>JAVHOI010000421.1:2700-24245 GCA_036169975.1 Ferruginibacter sp.
ATGCCATTACTGAGGGAGACTGGAAGGGTATCAGGGAAGAATTGGGGGATATCCTTTTGCATATAGTTTTTTACGCTAAAATAGGAGCCGAACAAAATCAGTTTACCCTGGATGAGGTGATTAATGGCGTTTGTGAGAAACTGATTTTCCGCCATCCGCATATTTATAGCGATGTGATAGTGGCGGATGAAGAAGATGTAAAAAGAAATTGGGAAAAACTCAAAATAAAAGAAGGCAAAAAATCCGTTTTGAGCGGTGTGCCTAAATCGTTACCTGCCACAGTTAAAGCGATGCGGCTACAGGAGAAGGCAAAGCAGGTGGGTTTTGAGTGGGAAAATAAAGAACAGGTTTGGGATAAAGTGGAGGAAGAAAAATTGGAATTGTTTGAAGCGATCGCATCGGGCAATAAAAGTGATATGGAAGATGAATTAGGCGATGTCTTTTTCTCTTTGATAAACTTCGCAAGGTTTTTGCGGATAGATGCTGAAAATGCGCTGGAACGCACCAATAAAAAATTTATTGACCGCTTCACCAAAATGGAGGCGGCGGCTTTACAAAAGGGAAAGGCTTTGGATGAAATGAGCCTGGAGGAAATGGATGCACTATGGAATAGTATAAAACGGTCATAAGTTTAAAATAGTTTTACCTGCCGCAGGTGCGGTTAATTAAATTTCACTTTGCAAAATAATTATTCATTTAAACAATTTTTAATCCGGAACAGTTACTTACTGGTAACCGCGGCCTGGCTTATAACCATATCTTTTATTATAGACAATTACCTTACGGGAAATTCATCCTCTAAAACGGTTGCCAAAAACATAAGCAACTTTATTGAGAAGCAGGAAACTGATTTTGATAGGGTGGTTTCCGATACCGCCCTTCTGCGCCAATTTGCTAATAATACCTACACGGAAAAAGTATTGCAGCAAATCACTGACAAAAAATATTTTTTATTCCTGTATTCCAAAAATGAAATGGGTATTTACAACCTGCTTTTTTGGAGTACCCAGGCAATTGATCCTATAGGCAGGGTTTCGTCCATGCAGGGCAAAAGTGGTTTTATTCATTTATCCAATGGCTTTTACGTGTGGCGAAAAAGTGCATTCAATGATTTGATTGTGGTGGCTTTGATCCCGGTTCGCTGGGATTATGCCATTACAAACGACTACCTTAAAAATTCTTTTACAACTGGCGAAAAAATTGAAAATGCCTACTCTATTGCCGGGGGAGAAAGCGGCAATGCGATCAAATCCAAAGAAGGTGATTTTCTTTTTTCAATAGTGCCGAAATCAGTTAATATCGTTGTTGAAAATAATTTGCTGGCTTCCATTTTTCGAATGATCGCCGCATTTTTCATTTTGATTTTTGTACAGTTTGGCGCTACCTATTTCGTGCAGAAAAATTTTTTAAAAGGAGTAGCGTTTTTAGTACTGGTAGTTACCGGTTTAAGGGTTGTCAGTTATTACCTGCCCATACCCGTAAATTTCCGCCAGTTCGAATTATTCGATCCGGCTGTATATGGTTCCAATAAAATACTACGATCATTGGGCGATTTGCTGATAAATGCGATGTTGTTTTTATGGATCGTTCTTTTTATCCGTTTTTATATACAGGAAAAAAAAGTGGTTATTCAGGAAAAAAAACTTGTTCTTAAATGGCTGATCATATTAGCGGGATTATATACTTTAATTCAGTGTACATTTCTATGCGGCCATATATTCAGGTCAATGGTGGCGGATTCAAAAATATCTTTTGATGTAATTAACTTTTATACCTTAACGGTATATAGTGTAATTGGTTTTGTTGTAATAGGCTGTATAGCTATCGGTTACTTTTTTATTACCCAAATAATAATATACCTGCTGCAACCTTTGCTGCCAAAGAATATAATGGTACTGGTGTTGGTTATTACCATTACCGGGCTGGCCGTGTTAACCTTTAGGATCAATACGACAGATGCCATATTTGATTTGTACCTGCTGATCTGGTTACTGATTTATCTTTTATTGCTTAACAATAAATATCTTTTTTTACTGGCTTCAGAAATCATTTCATCAAGGTTGATTTTTTGGTTGTTTTTCTTTTCCCTGTCCATAGCCTCCATCATTCTTGTTGAAAATAATAACAATGAAATTAATCAGCGAAAGCATTTCGCCGAAGCGCTTTCCACCAAAGCGGATCCATCCAGCGAAAGACTGATGAACACCGTTTTAACTGATTTTAGAAATGACGCATTGGCGCCGTTGTTTGATAAATTCAAAATTGGTTATACCAACAAATTATTAAAGGACAGTTTGTTAAATGATAATTTTACAGGATACCTGAATAAATACGATACAAGGATATTTACTTTTGATGAGTTGGAAAACCCTTTGTTCAATGAAGATTCAACCACCTTTAATACGCTCAACACCATCCTTAATACGCAGGGCAAGCCTACGGCGATCCAGGATCTTTATTTTTATGATGTTTCTTATGATCGGTTCAATTATATCAGTAAAAAGGATATTTCAAATACCGCGAATAAACTGTTGGGCTATATATTTATTTTGGCCAGCCCAAAAAATTATAAAACTGATGCGTTGTACCCTGAATTGTTTTTGAAAGGATACGAAAAATCTATCGAAAACTCCCCGGTTTATTCTTTCGCCGTTTACAATAAACTTAAATTGGTCAGTAGCCATAATGATTATGCTTTTCCCCTGCAGTTAACTTCGGATCAGATACCTAAATCAGACTTTAAGTCGGTAAGAAAAAAAGGTTATGATGAACTATGGTACAAAGCAGGTGCGGATAAAGGCGTGATCATAGCCAAGAAGGATAATTATTTTATAGAAGCAATCACTTTGTTTTCCTATTTATTTTGCGCTTTTTTATTCGTTACCGCCGTATTTTGGATACTAAATGCGGTTATACGTTCCCGGTTGCGGTGGCGCGAACTGCGGCGATATTGGCAAATGAGTATCCGCAACCAGGTTCACAGCACTATAATTTTTATAAGCCTTATTTCCTTTATTATAGTTGGGCTTGTTACCATTTTATTTTTTGTTGACCGGTATAATAATAATAACCGGGAAAAATTAAGCCTAACCATCCGGGTAATGCAAAACGAAGTGCGCAATTCATTATCGGATTTGATAGTTTTTGATGATGTAATAAAAGTGTATGATGAATGGTACCGGGAAAGATTGGTTAAAACTATCGCGAAAATATCGGAAGTACATGCGGTGGATATTAATTTATACGACCTGGATGGCACCCTCAGGGCATCCTCGCTGCCTCTGCCTTATAATAAAGGGATTGTTAGTAATAAGATGGATCCTGTTGCCTATTACCATTTGAATCATTTGAAGGAAATTCAGTTTTTCAGGGAAGAGACCATTGGTACTTTGCAATTCCTGAGTAATTATGTGCCGGTAATTGATGAAGCGGGCAGGGAATATGCTTATCTGAATATTCCTTATTTTACCTCCCAGTCAAAATTACGTCAGGAGATATCAAACTTTTTAGTGGCCATTATAAACCTGAATGCCTTTATTTTTTTAATTGCGGGTATAGTGGCCTTTTTTATTACCAATCGCATTACCCGGTCTTTTTCTTTTATCAGTAATAAAATGAAAGCGGTAAATCTGGGGCAAATGAACGAAGCTATTACCTGGAACAGGCATGATGAAATTGGAGAGTTGGTAATAGAATATAATAAAATGGTAGCTAAACTGGATAATAGCGCCGCTGCCCTTGCAAAGAGTGAAAGGGAAGGTGCATGGAGGGAAATGGCACGACAGGTGGCTCACGAAATTAAAAATCCGCTTACCCCAATGAAATTGAGTTTGCAATACCTTCAAAGAGCTATTGATAACAATACAGGTAATGTATATGAGCTAACCAAAAGCGTTGCCCGTACATTGGTGGAACAAATAGATCACCTGAGCCAGATTGCAGGAGAATTCTCACAGTTCGCTAATATTGGAAATCCAAAAAAAGAATTATTTGATCTGAATGAATCCTTAAAATTACTGACGCAGTTACACTCCATAGAAGATAACCTGGAACTTACCTGGAAGCCTGTAAACGGTACCGTAATGATTGATGCCGACCGTACACATATCAACCGACTTTTTACAAACCTGATTCAAAATGCATTGCAGGCTATCCCTGATGATAAAAGGGCGAATATCGAAATGGAAGAAATATTAACCGAAAACACCGTACTGATAACAGTTAAGGATAATGGCTCGGGCATACCGGAAGAAGTTCGTTCAAAAATATTTATTCCAAATTTTACTACTAAAACTTCAGGCACAGGTTTAGGTTTGGCCATGTGCAAAGGAATTGTGGAGGAAAGCAAAGGTAAAATCTGGTTTGAAACGAATACAGGAACCGGTACAACTTTTTTTGTAGAGATACCATTAGTATTGGATTAAATATTATTCATCTTTTTCCGGCTATTTAAATATTCATCAAACTCCTTTAATCCAAAACTACTGAGGTTCCTTTCTTTTGTTAGCATTGCTTTTTGCGCAGTTAATACACCATATTTTATATCATCAAATCCGGCGGTTGAATGAGCATCGGGATCAATCGAAATCAATATGTTTTTTTCCAGCGCATAATCCATATACCGCCAGTCAATATCCAGGCGGCTGGGGTTGGCATTTAATTCTATAACCACATGATTGGCGGCACAGGCATCTATGATTTTTTTATGATCAATTGGGTATCCCTGGCGGCTGAGCAGCAACCTGCCTGTCAAATGGCCCAAAATGGTTGTATAAGGATTTTGGATAGCGTTCATCAATCGTAGCATCGCTTTTTCTTCATTCATTTTTAAATTGGAATGTATGGAAGCAATCACCAGGTCGAATGTGGAAAGTATATTATTGGCGTAATCGAGGCTGCCATCATTTAATATATCGCTTTCAATGCTTTTAAAAATTTTAAAGGGAGCCAGCCGGATATTCAACTCTTCAATAAGGGAATGCTGTTCTTTTATCCTGTCTGCCTGCAATCCATTTGCGTAAAAAGCGCTTTTGCTGTGGTCACTTATCACCAGGTATTCAAATCCTTTTTCAATGGCATTCTTAGCCATATCTTCTATTGTGTTGCTTCCGTCGCTCCAGTTGCTATGGCTGTGTATGATGCCTTTGATATCAGTAACCTTTAATAAGGGTGGTAAAGCATCCCGTTTCGCCCTTTCTATTACTTCGATTGTTTCTCTTTGGCAGGCAGGAATAAAATGCAAACCTGCCTGCTTAAAAATATCTTCTTCATTATTACAGGCTGAATAATCAATAGCCGGATATTGCCGGCAAAATGATTCCGCAAAAGCGGGAGAACACCCGTTTAAAAAAACCAGTTCCATCATTGGCTTACTATCGCAGGGGTATAAACGAATTTTTATTCCATCCAAAGCCCTGTATAAAAGATCATTTTCATTTTTCTCAATAAGCTCTAAATCTTCCGCGGAGGTTAGTATATTTTCTAAATTGAGGGAAGTATCATCAATTACTATTTCCAGTTCGTTAATAATTTCCAGTTGTCTTTTCCAGGCTCCGGTAAAAGCGATTTTATTTTCAGAAAATAATTTTATAAAATTTTTTTTTATTCCTTCTGTTATGATTTCCATCTGCGAAAAAAGAAAACTTCCCTTACTTTTTAAATAAAATTCTATTGTTTCAATTACGTTAAGTTGTGTTTTTTCTCCGAACCCTTTGTATAATTTCAATCGGTTTTCTTTGCAGGCATATAATAATTCCCCGATACTTTCTATTTCCATTTCTTTCCAGATGGTAGCTATTTTTTTTGGGCCAATACCTTTTATGTTAAGCATTTCCATTACACCTGGTGGCGTTTTTTCTATCATCTCATTCAGCGCCTTTAATTCGCCGGTGGTTAATAATTCAATTACTTTTTTTCCGGTGGATTCTCCGATTCCTTTTATGCTAAATAATTTTTCCGTTGGAGTTTCGCTTAACTGCACCGGAAGTTTTTCTATATTAAAAGCGGCAGCCGCATACGACTTTGCCTTAAAACTATTTTCATTGTGTATATCCGTTAATTTGGCTAAAAGTGAGAAGCAGCCTGCTATCTGGTAATTATCCATACTCAAATGTAAAAGGATTTTTTAAAACTATATTTATTATTTGAAAGAGGTAGTTATCATAGGAGGTGCATCTGCTTCTGCTGTTATTGAAAGTGGATTTAAGTATCCGTATAAATAAAAAGTCCCGGCGGTAGGCCAGGACTTTAGTATTAGTTTCGCTTTCAAAAAAGCAAAGCTTACTTCTTTTTTGCTGCAGCTTTTTTTGCAGGAGCTTTTTTTGCTGGTGCGGCCTTTTTAGCTGGAGCAGCTTTTTTTGCAGGAGCTTTTTTTGCTGGTGCGGCTTTTTTAGCAGGAGCAGCTTTCTTAGCTGGTGCAGCTTTTTTTGCGGCTTTTTTTGCAGTTGCCATGTTCTTTAAAATTTAATTGGTTAGTAAATAATACTTAAAAGTAAAAATATTTTTTTACCTGCCAAAAAAAACTTTAATGTTTATGCGGTTGCTTCAACAGCATTTACCGAAATAAAACTCTTATCGCCTCTCCCTTTTTTAAATTCTACTACACCATCTGTTAAAGCGAAAATGGTAAAGTCTTTTCCAAGACCAACATTTTTTCCCGGATGGTAAACGGTGCCCCGCTGACGAACAATTATATTTCCCGCAATGGCAGGTTGACCGCCAAAAATTTTTACGCCTAATCTTTTGCTTTGTGAATCGCGGCCATTCTTAACCGAGCCTTCACCTTTTTTGTGTGCCATCTTAAATTATTTTATTGTTTCGGATTTCGAATTATGAGTAAATATTTTTTATATAAGCCAATCAATTTTATCATCAGTCGGCTTCAAAAAAATATCAACTTTTATTAAGCGATTTCAGTCACTTGTATTTTGGTATAGTGTGTACGGTGCCCGTGTTTTTTACGGAAGCCTTTTCTTTTTTTCATCTTAAAGGCAATCACCTTGTCACCCTGTACAAGGCCGAGTACAATCTCGGCTTTTACTACCGCTTTAACATCGGCGCCAATGGCAACTGTACCTGCATTGTCTGTCATCAGAACCTCTGAAAACTCGACTTTGTCACCGCTATTACCTTCGATATGCGGTACGTACAAGCTATCGCCTGCTTTAACTTTAAACTGTTGACCAGCTATTTTTACTACTGCTAACATATAACCAAAATTTAGGACGGCAAAGGTAAGGGAATTCACTTTAAATCGAATGAATTATAACAGAGATTTTCAGGAAGTGCTTTGTGATATTGGGTTTCTTTTGTTTTTTAAGTATAAATCTAACCAATCTGGCGGGTAAATAGCCTTCAATATTCTCTTAAATGATAAACGCATTATATTCGCCTTTCATTATGGCATATATCCATTCCACGATTAAGGCGTTTTTTTCAGTATATGGCTTTGTTCTTTTTATAGTTATAATGCTGTTGCTATTCCCTTTTGTAATCATGGCTACTTTTTTTGGAAAAATCAGGGGTGGAAATATTATTTATAACATTTGTCAATTGTGGGCCGATGGTATTATGATACTTTGGGGCATTTGGCATAGAAATATTTATGAAGTACCACATGACCCGCAAAAAGGATACGTATTTGTTTTTAATCATATTTCTTACATGGATATCCCAATTATTATGAAGGCGATCCGAAAGCAGCATTTCAGGATATTGGGCAAGTCGGAAATGGCGGGGATTCCGGTGTTCGGTTTTTTTTATAGAAATGCGGTGGTAATGGTTGACAGAAGCAGCGCTGAAAAAAGAGCAGATAGTGTTCAAAAATTAAAAGCGTTTATACGTAAGGGCATATCCGTAGTGATAGCTCCGGAGGGGACATTTAATATGACAGCAAACCCTTTAAAGGAATTTTATGACGGGGCATTTAAAATTGCGATAGAAACCCAGACACCCATTAAGCCAATTTTATTTTTAGATAGCTACGACAGGTTGAATTACAAAAGTATTTTTTCATTGACACCAGGTAAATCAAGGGCGGTGTATCTTGAAGAAATAAGCGTTGATGGATTAACCATTGAAGATGTAACAATGCTGAAAGAAAAAGTATATCAATTGATGGAAGAAAAATTGAGGGCATATAAGGTAAGTTGGATCAGTTAAAGTAAAGAGATAATAAAGGTGAATAAATATTGAATGAATGATCAAAATCAAATACCTCTTTTCAACGATCCTCCAGGGAAAGGGGGTGAAGCAGTATCTTCGGTTAACACCCCGATAGTCGGCGGAAATGGGGGTAGGCTTTCTTACGCTTCCGTAATACTTCCACTTGCGCTGCCCACTACTTATACCTATTCTGTTCCTGAAATGTTTGTAAATAAAATCAGGCAGGGTTGCAGGGTAGAAGTGTTTTTGGGTAAAAATAAAAGATATGCCGGCATCGTAAAATCAATAAGTACGGAAGCACCTCCTTATCAAACAAAGGATATTTTGAATATACTGGATGATGAGCCGCTGCTTTTTCCCCAGCAATTGAAACTGTGGAAATGGATGAGTGATTATTATATGTGCAGCGAAGGGGAAGTAATGGCAGCAGCCCTGCCGGCGCATTTTAAATTGAGCAGCGAAACCATTTTATTATTCAACGAAGAATATGGTGATGATTTTACCAACCTTGATAATGATGAGTATGTGGTGGCGGAAGCGCTATTGATAAAAAAACAATTGAATTTAACCGAGGTGCAGCAGGTGCTGGATGTAACCCATGTTTATCCGGTAATAAAAAAACTGATTGATAAAAAAGTATGTGTTGTTTGGGAAGCTTTAAGTGAGCGATATAAAAGTAAAATGGAGAATTTCATTTTACTGGATCCAATGTATGATAATGAAAAGGAATTGGGTGAATTGCTTAATAACTGGAGCAAGGCGCCAAAGCAGATGGAATTATTATTGAGTTATCTGCACCTCATGAAAACGGAAGGAGATGTAACCCAGTCGGCGCTTTTAAAGAAATCCGGTGCATCGGTTGCGCAATTGAAGGGGCTTGCTGATAAGCGAATTTTAAGGATCGAAAAGCGAAGCATAGACAGGATCAGGACGATGCCAAAATCAATGGAGCTTAATTTTGAATTAAGTGAAGCCCAGCAAAAAGCATTGGATGAAGTAAGAGAAGGTTTTACAGTTAAAAATGTTTGCTTACTCCATGGAGTAACCAGCAGTGGCAAAACGCAATTGTATATTAAATTAATTGAGGCGTATTATAAGCAGGGTAAACAGGTCTTATATCTTTTGCCTGAGATTGCCCTTACCGCACAAATGATCCGCAGGCTGCAGTTACATTTTGGCGGCAATATCGCTATCTATCATTCTAAATTTAATAATAACGAGAGAGTAGAATTGTGGAATAAAATCAAAACCGATGAAATTAGGATTGTGCTTGGGGCACGCAGCGCCCTGTTCCTGCCCTTTAAAGATTTGGGGTTGATAGTTGTGGACGAAGAGCATGACCCGTCGTTTAAGCAGCAGGATCCCGCCCCCAGGTACAATGCAAGAGATGCGGCTGTATATTACGCAACCCTGTTTGATGCAAAAGTTTTATTGGGTAGCGCTACGCCTTCCATTGAAACTTATTTTAATGCGCAAAAAGGTAAATATGGATTGGTAGAATTGAATGAACGTTTTGGCGGAATACATTTGCCGGCAATAGAAATCATTGATACCCGAAAGGTAGTACAGAAAGGGAAAGTAATGCTGTCGCCACAATTAAAAGAGGCCATTCAAAAAACAGTTGAAAATGGAAGACAGGTAATCCTGTTTCAAAACAGGCGTGGATACTCTCCTTACCTGATATGCGGTACCTGTGGCTACCTGCCACAATGTAAAAACTGTGACGTTACCTTAACCTTACACAAATTTTCAAACAAGTTGCATTGCCATTATTGCGGCACTACCTATCCCAAAATAACGGAATGCCCTGCCTGTGGTACTGTAAACTGGATAGAGAAAAATTTTGGTACAGAAAAGATCGAGGAAATGATAGAAGTAGAATTTCCAAAACTGAAAGTGGCGAGGATGGATGTTGATTCGGTAAGGGGTAAATCGGCGCATGATAACCTCCTGAAATTATTTGAGCAGCAGCGTATAGACGTACTGGTGGGAACACAAATGGTAGTGAAGGGGCTTGATTTTGAAAAGGTAAGCCTTGTAGGGATTTTAGATGCGGATGGGTTATTAAGTTTTGCTGATTTCAGGGTAAATGAAAGGGCCTTTCAACTGATGGAACAGGTGAGTGGCAGGGCGGGCAGAAAGGATGAGCAGGGTAAGGTATTGATACAGGCTACCCATGTAAATCATCCGATATTGCAATACGTGCAGCAGCATGATTATAAAAAAATGTATGAATTTGAAATCAGTAACCGCAGGCAGTTTTTTTATCCACCCTTCAGCAGGATTATTGAAATAACTTTAAAGCATAAGATAAAAGAGGTAGTGGATGCGGCGGCGCATAAATTAGGCCTTGCCCTGCAAAAAGATTTAAACAATTTTGTGGCAGGCCCGGCAGCGCCGGTGGTAGCAAGGATTCGCAATCAATATTTGATGGAGTTGTTCATTAAGCTGCCATTGGATATGAAACAAATACAACTATACAAACAGGTGATAAAAAATCAGTTTAATTTGTTACATTCTGAAAAACAGTTTAAAAGTGTGGTGATGATTGCGGATGTGGATGCGTACTAATGAAATTATTCAAACTGGCGGATCCTTCAATAGTAAATGGCCGGAAATACGGTAAGGATATTTTCCATTTTCCTGGCCTGTTCAAAGAACTTTCCTTAATGCTTTCTCCTGAAAGGCTTAGAAACAAAAAAAGCCCTCCGGATCCGGAGGGCTTTTTATTAATGGCAATCAAATATTATAAAGCGATTTGTTTTTCAACCATCATTTTACGCATGTTGATCAGGCCATACCGCATACGGCCCAATGCCGTGTTGATGCTGCATTTGGTAAGATCAGCGATTTCTTTAAAACTTAAATCGGCATAATGGCGCAGGATGATTACTTCACGTTGGTCCTGAGGAAGCATATCAATCATTTTTCTTACCCTTTCATGACTTTGATTTTGCATCATACGGGTTTCCGCACTAGGCTCGGAAAAATTCAACACTTCAAAAATGTCCCGGTCATCACTTGTTTTAATGCTCGGGCTGCGTTTTATTTTTCTGAAATGATCAACACACATATTGTGTGCGATACGAAGGGCCCAGGGTAAAAATTTTCCTTCATCTGTATATCTTCCGCCTTTCAGCGTATCAATAATACGGATAAAAACATCCTGGAACAGGTCTTCCGCCATATACTTGTCTTTTACAAGTAAATAAATGGAAGTGTAAATCCGGTCTTTGTAACGGTTTACTAAGGTGGCAAGTGCTTCGGTGTTACCGTCTATATATAGACGCACCAATTGTTGGTCGGTTAAGTTAATAAGGCATTTCATAAACTTCTACAGTTTTTGTTGGTTAGGACTTTTGTTTGAACCCAATAAGGAGAATTTAGCGTAGAAGTCTAATGCAGATAGGCGTCGTGGCTTTTCACTTTAATGGATATTGGACTGTGAAAATAGGATTATTATTTAGAATGCCAAATTATTTTTTAAACTTTTTTGGGAATTTGATACATTAAAAATAATCTATCTCAGTTACTAAAAGAATTTGAACCTGGATTTTAATAAGAATTTCACATTTTTTACCTTAGGCAAACGCAAGGCATTACTTTTGCAAAACAAAATAATGGCAACTAAAATAAGTACTAAGAAAGTGACTATTATTCCTTCATCCCGGGTAGAAGGAATTTTCATAAAAGGGGCAAGGACCCATAATTTAAAAAACGTAACAGTTACCATACCACGAAATAAACTGGTAGTGGTTACCGGCGTATCCGGCTCGGGCAAATCTTCATTAACTATTGATACCTTATTCGCTGAAGGGCAACGGCGCTATGCGGAAAGTTTAAGCAGCTATGCCAGGCAGTTTATGCAAAGGATGAATAAGCCGGATGTGGATTTTATAAAAGGTTTATGCCCGGCTATTGCTATTGAACAAAAGGTGTCAACCCGTACACCAAGAAGTACCGTTGGTAGTATGACGGAGATATATGACTATCTGCGTCTCTTATTTTCCAGGGCGGGCAAAACCATTTCCCCGGTTAGCGGAAGAGAAGTAAAGAAGGATGATGTGGCTGATGTGGTAAATGCCATTGATGGCTTAAATGCAGGCGATAAGGTATTGATCCTTGTGGTTTTTAAACAACATGCCAACAGAGAGGTTAAAGAAGAATTGAATATTTTAATTCAAAAGGGATTTTCGCGTTTATACTGCAATCATGAAATTTTAAGAATTGAAGAAGTTCTGGAAGATGATGCGCTTGTTAATAAAATCGCTTCTTCAAAACAGGCCGATACCTACCTTTTAATAGACCGCCTTATTGTAAAAGATTTTGATGAAGATGACAGGCACCGTATCAGTGATTCCGTGAACACCGCCTTTTACGAAGGTGAGGGGGAGTTGTTGATAGAAATCAATAGGAATAAATTATTTCCATTCAGTAACAAATTTGAATTGGATGGTATCCGGTTTGAAGAACCCGTACCCAATTTGTTTTCTTTCAATAATCCTTATGGGGCATGCCCCACCTGCGAAGGATTTAGCCAGGTGCTTGGTATTGACACCGACCTGGTAATTCCCAACCAACAGTTAAGCTTATACGAAGGTGCCGTTGCACCCTGGAAAGGTGAAAAGCTTGGGTTGTGGAAGGAACAGTTTATAATGGCCGCCAGGAATTTTAATTTTCCGGTACATAAGCCAATTATTGATTTGACGGATGATCAGTTGGCGGTTTTATGGGAAGGAAATGCTTATGCCAATGGTATCAATGATTTTTTTAAAGAGGTAGAACAAAATTTATATAAGGTTCAATACAGGGTTTTGTTGAGCCGCTAC
Organism: Ferruginibacter sp.; assembly: GCA_036169975.1. Classification (GTDB taxonomy): domain Bacteria; phylum Bacteroidota; class Bacteroidia; order Chitinophagales; family Chitinophagaceae; genus Ferruginibacter. The sequence continues at coordinate 15,693 of JAVHOI010000421.1, forward strand.
AGGGGCCGCACCCTTTGCCCCGAATGCAAAGGATTTCGATTGCGTAAAGAAGCATTGTATGTAAAAATCGCTGATAAACATATTGGACAATTATGTAGCATGCCTGCTAAAGACCTGAAAGTTTGGTTTGATGAATTACAGTTGAGCGAATACCAGCAGCAGGTTTCCAAAAGGATTTTAATAGAAATCCATCATCGTATTAAAACCATGATGGATGTTGGACTGGGATACCTTACACTAAACCGCCTCGCCAATTCTTTAAGCGGTGGTGAAAGCCAGCGCATTCAACTTACCAGGAGCCTTGGAAGCAACCTGACTAATTCTTTATACATATTGGATGAACCTTCCGTTGGCTTGCACAGCCGGGATACAGTACGCTTAATTCGTGTACTAAAAGAATTAAGGGATCTGGGTAATACGGTGGTAGTGGTTGAGCATGATGAAATGATGATGAGGGAGGCGGATTATATTATTGATATGGGGCCTTTAGCGAGCCACCTTGGTGGCGAGGTGGTGGCTGCCGGAAATTATGATGAACTGGTTGCCGATGAAAAAAGTTTGACGGGGAAATATTTAAAAGGGGAATTAAAAATAGAAGCGCCCAAACTTTTACGCAAATGGAATAAAAGTATTATCGTGCAGGGAGCCAGGCAGAACAATCTTAAAAACATTTCAGTTGAATTTCCATTGAATGTATTTTGCGTGGTTAGTGGTGTTAGCGGAAGTGGTAAAACAACGCTGGTAAAGCAAATATTATATCCGGCCCTTCAAAAACTAAAAGGTGAAGGCTTAGAAAAGGCAGGCATGCACAAAGCCATTACAGGAGATATTGATGCTATTTCTCAAATAGAAATGGTGGATCAGAACCCGATTGGTAAATCTTCCCGTAGCAACCCTGTTACTTACATTAAAGCATTTGATGAAATCAGGGAATTGTATAGTAAACAACCACTGAGTAAAATGCGGGGCTTTCAGCCAAAGCATTTTTCGTTTAATGTGGATGGGGGAAGGTGTGATGCCTGTAAAGGGGAAGGGGAACAAATAGTAGAAATGCAGTTTCTGGCAGATGTACATTTAACCTGCGAAGTATGCGGTGGAAATAGGTTCAAGGAAGAAGTGCTGGAAGTAACCTACAAAGGCAGGAATATTTATGATGTATTGGATATGAGTGTGGATGATGCTATCGTATTTTTTTCAGACGAGCCGGATGTGGCAAAAAAAATACAGCCATTAAGTAATGTTGGACTGGGCTACGTAAAACTGGGGCAGTCAAGTAATACCTTATCTGGTGGTGAGGCGCAAAGGGTAAAGTTGGCTTCATTTCTGGGTAAAGGGAAATTTATGGGCAATATCCTTTTCATTTTTGATGAACCCACTACCGGGCTTCATTTTCATGATATTAAAAAATTACTGGCTTCCTTTAATGCCTTGATTGAGCAGGGGCATACCATCCTGGTTATTGAACATAATACGGATGTAATTAAAAGTGCCGATTGGGTAATTGATCTTGGCCCTGAAGCAGGTGAGGGCGGGGGCAACCTGGTTTTTGCAGGTAAACCAACTGGTTTGAAAAAATGCCAAGAAAGTTATACCGGAAGGTATTTATAAGCTCCCGGATTTTTCCTGAAATATGCGGGTTGTTTCACAAGGAGAGTAAAAGAAAAAATCCCCAACGTCATTACTGTTCAGGATATTTAATTAATTCATTGGCACCTCCAACGCAAGCAATTCGGAATTCCTGTTAGCCGTAACCGTAAAACTATCCGTGGCGGAAATACCAAGTGCATCCCTTTTATCTAAAATATTTTCATCCACTTTTACCGAACCATTTATTACTACCAAAAAAACCCCATTACCTGTGAATGCATTGTTATAGGTTAATGATTTACCTGCCGTTAAATTGGCTAATGCAAAACGGGCGTCCTGGTTAATCCACAAAGCGGCATCTTCCTTCTTTGGTGAAACTACTACCTGCCATTGATCAAGCCTGTCAGCGACATCAAAACTTCGCTGGTCATATCTGGGGGTAATATTTTTTTCTTTGGGGAATACCCAAATTTGAAAAAGTTTAACCGGATCTGTTGGGGAGGCATTCGCTTCAGAATGTTGTACCCCTGTGCCCGCACTCATAATTTGTACATCGCCTGCTTTTATTATTCCCTGCCCGCCGGTACTGTCTTTATGTTCAAGCGCACCGATAAATGGGATGGTCACTATTTCCATATTATCATGCGGGTGGGTTTCAAATTTTCCACCACCGGCTATGAAGTCATCATTCAAAACCCTTAATAGTCCGAAGTGTACTTTATTGGGGTTATAATACTGGCCAAAACTGAAATAATAATTTGGCTTCAACCAGCCATAATTCGCGGTGCCCCTTTCAGAAGCCTTATGCAATATGGTTTTCATGATTTAAAAATTTTTGTTATCAAATGTTCAATTGTCAAATATGATACCAGTTGTTTTTTCTGGCAATAATACAAGGGAATGATTGATAAAGCCAGCCATGATAACTATTTCTTATAAAATGGGGTACTTCCATTTTATAAGAAATAGTTATCAATTATACAATTATCATTTATCAATTAAAAGCTCGTCATCTCATTATAATCAAGCGGGGTTGAAATATCTTCCACCCTTTTTTCATTGTATTCGATGATGAAATTATTTCTGCCTTCACCGGTTACCAGGGTCATATATTTTTGTTGTACCAGTTCCAGCAAACTTAAAAATAAAAAAAGGGCATGGATACGGTTTTCACACACATCAAATATTTTTTCAAAAGATACCGTCTTTTCTTTACGGCAGGTATCCAGCATAAACTCCCTGCTTTCTTCCATGGTGTAATTGTACTGTACTACGGTATGTACCGGTTTGTTGTTCCTTTCTTTAAGTTTGTGTACCGCTTTTTCAAAAGCTTTCATTAGTTTAAAAAGTGTAACCGCTTGTATCTCGGTACCTTCTCCAAATTCTTCACCGATTTGTGAAAGTTCTTTTTGAAGGTTGCCGCGTTTTATCATGAGCATACGGGTTCCTTCCAGCTCAGCCATCTTTACGGATGCCTCTTTAAATCTTTTGTATTCCAATATTTTATTGATAAGTTCCTGCCTTGGATCAATTTCATTGCCTTGAGCATCTATCTCTTTTCGCGGAATCAGCATCTTCGCCTTTATGCGCATGAGCGTGCTGATAAATAAAATAAATTCACTGCTTAGCTCAATATTCAGCTTTTCGGAATTATGAATAAAATCAAGGAAATCGTTGGTAAGTTTTGTGATTGGGATATTATAGATATCCAGTTCATCCCTTTCAATAAAAAACAGTAAAAGGTCAAATGGCCCTTCAAACTGATCCAGCTTTATCTGATAAGTAGCGGTACTCAAAGTAAAAAAAATTAAATGATGAAAAAACCCGAAATGGATCGGGGGCAAATGTATAGAAAGTTATCAGGGAATTATCCATTCTCGGCAAAACCTATGCCCGGTGTGGAAAACACCTTTAACCCATTTTATTTTTTTAAAGCATCCCTTATTTCCATTAGCAATTTATCGGTAGATGATGGACCAGCAGGGGGTGGGGCTACTTCTTTCTTTTTGATAACCGCATTCATTGCTTTAATTACACTGAAAAGCACTAAGGCGATAACAATAAACTTTATTATGGCAGAAAGAAAATTGCCATATTTTACGGCTCCCCAGGTTAATTTACCCAGGTCTTCTACATTCGCCGCTTTAAGTGCGGGTGTTAACAAAAGTGGTGTTACCACATCTTCTACAAGCGAAGAAACAATAGCGCCAAAAGCTGCGCCAATAACAACAGCTACGGCAAGGTCAACTACATTGCCCTTCATTACAAAGTCCTTAAATTCTTTTACAAATGCCATGACATGATTTTTTAAGTTAACAAAAATGATTTAATAAGAAATGATGAATTCAAAAATTAAAAATAACAGATTCCTATTATATTTTAAAAATAAAAATTAGAAGCGAAAGCTTAAAAGTCGCAACCAGGCATTTATTTTAGTCAGGAACCGATAATTTAATATTTAAAAGGCAACTTTGCCGGGTGAATAAAAGCCTTTTTAATTGGTTACTCTTTTTGGCGCTTTCCGTGATTTGGGGCAGCAGTTTTATTTTAATGAAAATTGGATTAGATAATCATTTAAGCCCATACCAGGTTGCTGCCTTGCGTATCGTATCAGCCGGTTTGGTACTATTACCCACCACTATAAAATATATCCGACAGATGCCTGCCAATAAAATTTTTATTGTATTTATGTCGGGCGCTTTAGGCAGTTTATTGCCTTCCTTTTTATTTTGCATGGCCGAAGAAGGGATTGATAGTTCACTGGCAGCCACCCTAAACTGTCTTACACCTGTTTTTGTAATAATAACCGGAGTATTGTTTTTTAAAACGAATACTTCCGCCAATAAAATTACCGGGATTATCATTGCGTTTGCCGGCAGCTTTTTATTGTTACTCAGCAAGGGCCATATTCGGGAAAGCCAACATTTGCTTTATGTTTCTTTTGTAGTGCTGGCTACTGTTTTATATGGGTTCAATGTAAATATGGTATCAAGGCACCTGTTAAATATAAGTTCCTTACATATTGCCGCCGTCGCGCTTTCGTTAAATGCCATACCCGCCTTATTGGTACTTATATTCACCGGGTATTTTAGCTTGCCCTTATATCATCATGATTTATTATTGGCTACCGGTGCGGCTTCTTTGCTGGGTATTATTGGTACGGCTGTGGCCACCATTCTATTCTACATGTTGGTAAAAAGGGCGGGGGGCATATTTGCCAGCATGGTTACTTACGGGATACCCTTTATTGCCATTGGATGGGGAATCATTTATGGCGAAGTATTTGGCTGGAAACAGGTAGCCAGTTTATTGATTATCTTATTTGGCGTGTATTGGGTAAACAAAAAAGTTGTTGTTTAATAATCACCTTGTAGGTTGCAATGGCTTCCTATAAAAAACCCCCTGCGAATCAATCGCGGAGGTTTTAATTAAAATGGGGGAAATTAATTTCTTATTTAGACTTTTTTGACTTTAAAACTGCTTTGGCAGGGGCTTTTGTTTCTGCGGGTTTCGTTTTGTCAAATTCTTCAGCCGCCACTACATCCCCTGTCAATGTAATGCTTTTCATTTCATCAATTCCAGCAAACTTAACGGTTAAATGTTTATCAAAATGCCCTAAATTGGCTGCATTAAAAGTAGCATTAATAACTCCGGTTTTCCCTGCTGCAATAGGCTCTTTTGTATAATCCGAAATGGTACATCCGCAGGTTGGGTTTGCCTGTTCAATGATTAAAGCCTGGCCACCAATATTGGTAACGGTAAAAACCCCTTTGGTCGGCACACCTTGTTTAATTTTACCGAGGTTAATTGTTTCTGTAGTGAATTTCGCGATATCATCTACTTTTTTTTGCGCAAATACTGTAGTGGTTAATGCGAATACGGCAGCGGATAAGAAGATTTTTTTCATGGTTGTAATTTTTGTTATTAAATGGTAATGATAGTTGTTTTCAATTAATTTTTTAAATTTTCCAATGCCTTATTTTCGGGAGCTGAAGTAGCCGGCGTTTTCCATACTTCCCCCTTAATGATAATCTGCTTCGATTGTGTTCCGTTGTAAGTAATGGTTATTGATTTTGTAAAGGGCCCTTCACTTGCGGCATTATATCCTACGGTAATGTTGGTTTTTTCACCGGGAGCCTGCGCCTTCTCCCTATCCCATGCCGGAGTGGTACAACCGCAGCTTGCCTGAACATTCGCGATGCGTAGAGAATCCTTTCCATTGTTGGTTACCTCAAAAATATGCGTTACCGGTTTTCCTTGTGGGATTTTTCCAAAATCAAACTCAGTCTCTTTTAGCATTAATATATCATCAGGTGAAATAGCGGAAGGTTTTTGGGTTTCATTAGCGGCGGGTTTTGTATTGGATGCTACCGATGTGTTTTGTGCATTAACACACAAAATCAATAAGCTGATTGTTAAAAAAGAAAATATTTTTTTCATAATGCCGGTATTTTTTCAATAATAAAGCCAAAGATACAAAAACGAATAAAATCAGGACAAATTGTTATTTGGTTATCATATTTTTAACATTCATCACCAGTAATAATTTACTTTTGTTATATGGATACAGTAAATACCATTGATGCCACATTGCAGGAAAAATTAAGTTATGATCACTTTCGCAATGAAGTGCTGAATGACTATCGTATAGCCTGCGAAAGCAGGGAAACCAGCCTGATGGGGCGAAAGGAGGTATTGACTGGTAAAGCTAAATTTGGGATATTTGGGGATGGAAAGGAAGTAGCGCAGGTGGCTGCCGCCAAGTTCTTTAAGCCAGGCGATTTCAGGGCGGGTTATTACCGTGATCAGACCTTCATGTTTGCGGCCGGGCTTGCGGATGCGGAACAATATTTCGCACAATTGTTTTCCGATCCCGATATCAACCATGACCCTTTTAGTGCAGGCCGCCAGATGAATGCGCATTTCGCCACTAAAATTGTGGATGAAAATGGGGATTGGCTTGATCTGGCAAACAGGAAGAACAGCAGCAGCGATATGGCGCCCACTGCCAGTCAAATGCCAAGGGCATTGGGTTTGGCGCTGGCCTCCAAACTTTTCAGAAACGCCCCGGTTTTTAGAAACCATAAAAATTTAAGCGACAACGGAAATGAAGTTTGCTTCTGCACCATTGGCGATGCATCCACTACGGAAGGGCATTTTTGGGAAGCCGTAAATGCCGCCGGCGTCATGCAGGTACCCCTGGCCATTTTTATTTGGGATGATGGTTTTGGCATTTCGGTTCCCAAAAAACTGCAAACTACCAAAGGTTCCATATCTGCGGCATTGAGTGGCATGCAAAAAAATGATGGCACCAATGGGATTGATATTTATAAATTAAAGGGATGGGATTATGCCGGAATGTGCGAGGTATTCGAACCAGCCATTCAGAAAATAAGGGATACGCATACGCCCGCGATTTTTCATATTGAGGAGGTTACCCAACCACAGGGGCACTCCACTTCCGGCAGTCATGAACGATACAAAAAACCGGAACGCCTTGCCTGGGAAAAAGAATGGGATTGTATCAGGCAGATGAAGGAATGGATATTGGAAAACGCCTTGGCCGAAGAGCACGAGTTGAATGATATTGAAATAAATGCCAAACTGTACATTAAAGCGAGCAAGCAAAAAGCCTGGGATAATTATTTAAATCCGGTAAGGGAACAGGTGCGTACCGGTGTGGCAATGATGAGGAAAATGGCCGAAACCATGTCCCGGGAAAATGCTGAAAAAATCAATAAAATGGCAATTGAATTAGAGGCTAACAATGAGCCTATGCGCAGGGAGATTATGAAAACTTTGGCTACAGCATTGGATATGGCGGGCGAAGATGACTCTTCATCCGCTTTGCGTAGTTACTACAATAAACTTAAAGCTACCAATGCCGCTTTGTACAATTCCTTTCTGTATAATGAAGGTCCAAAGTCGGCTTTAAAAGTTGCGGAAGTTAAGCCACTATATGCTGAGGATACCAAATTGATAAATGGTTACGAAATATTGAATAAATACTTTGATCAGCTTTTTGAAACGAATGATAAGGTAACAGCGTTTGGTGAAGATGTAGGGTTTATTGGTGATGTAAACCAGGGCTTCAGCGGGTTGCAGGCTAAATATGGCGAACAGCGGATATTTGATACCGGTATCCGTGAAATAACCATCATGGGACAGGCCATAGGGTTGGCTCTAAGGGGTTTAAGGCCCATTGCGGAAATCCAGTATTTAGACTATTTATTATATGGATTGCAACCTTTGAGCGATGATGCCTCCACTACCCATTTTCGAACTGCGGGTGGACAAAGTTGCCCATTGATCGTACGCACCAGGGGCCATCGCCTCGAAGGTATTTGGCACAGCGGGTCTCCAATGGGAATGATCATTAATGCTTTAAGGGGTATGTACGTATGTGTACCCCGCAACATGGTTCAGGCCGCAGGCATGTACAATACCTTGCTTCAGTCCAATGATCCGGCCCTGATGATTGAATGCTTAAACGGCTACAGGCTTAAAGAAAAACTGCCTTCCAACTTATTAACCTATACGGTACCGTTAGGCATGCCTGAAACCGTTAAAGACGGTACGGATATTACGCTGGTTACGTATGGATCCACTTTAAGAATAGTTTTGGAAGCTGCGGCAACTTTGGCGAAAATGCAAATCAGTTGTGAAGTGATAGATATTCAAACCTTGTTGCCATTCGATATCAATCACCATATCCTGGCTTCTCTCAAAAAAACAAGTCGGATTGTTTTTGTTGATGAAGATGTGCCAGGTGGCGCTTCAGCTTATATGTTTAACAAGGTAATGGAAGAACAGGGCGGATATAAGTACCTGGATGTGTCGCCCAGGACCATTACATCTCAGGCGCACCGGCCTTCCTATGCAAGTGATGGTGATTATTTCAGTAAACCAAATACCGAAGATGTAGTAAGGGTGGTAAAAGAAATGATGGCAGAGTAAATGGGCAAA
>JAVHOI010000421.1:24345-28543 GCA_036169975.1 Ferruginibacter sp.
TAAAGGGCATAGGTGTTAGGCAATTATGGCATCATTCATCACTCATCATTCATTTTGAATTCAAACATTACAATTAATTTCCAACCTAAATATTAAAAAATGCCGGGATATACACTTTACCAGGTGGATGCATTTACCAATAAACTTTTTGGTGGTAACCCCGCAGCTGTAATTCCATTGGAAAAATGGCTGGATGATGCGTTAATGCAAAACATTGCCGCGGAAAACAACCTGGCGGAAACTGTTTTTTTTGTCCCCAAAGGTGATGGGTACCATATCAGGTGGTTTACGCCGGAGCTTGAAATTGACCTTTGTGGCCATGCTACTTTAGCCAGCGCATTTATACTCTACGAACGGCTGGGGTATCCAAAAAAACAACTTGTTTTTTATTCAAAAAGCGGCGAATTAATCATACGGCGCGATGGTGATAAATTCCAGATGAATTTCCCATCCCGTATGCCGGTAAGGGTGAGCGAATATCCTGAGCAACTTATAGTTGGGTTGGGTATTACAGATCCTTTGGGTGTGTATAAAAGCCGCGATTATGTGGTAGAGGTTGCCACCGAAAAAGAAGTATTGGATTTAACCATTGATATATCCCTGCTGAACCAGATAGATGTGATAGGCATTATTGTAACCGCTCCAGGCAGCGATTGTGATTTTGTTTCAAGGTTTTTCGCCCCGGGCTGTGGTATCCCCGAAGACCCGGTAACCGGTTCATCACATTCAACCCTTATTCCTTTTTGGTCAGAAAAATTAAATAAAAATACGCTCCATGCAAAACAGTTATCCAAAAGAGGTGGTGAGCTATGGTGCGAAAATCTGGGCGACAGGGTTACAATGAGTGGGAATTGTGTTTTTTATATGGAAGGGGAGATCAATGTTTGATACCTGCTTTTTGATACCGTATTTGCGGAATTAATTATGAACCACATCTTCACCAAAAAATTAAAATACTTTTTTGGAGATGGGAACTTTGGATAATCGCATGCTGATAGTGGATGTAGCCTATTTCAAATTATGATATACTTTCTGCACATCTTCATCCTCCTCTAATTTATCAATCAGTTTAAATACATCCTGTGAGGCTTCTTCTTCCAATTCCATGGTATTCATCGGGATCCTTGTTAGTTCCGCTGTAATTACTTCAATCTTTTTATCATCGAGCGCTTTTGCCATGTGCCCAAATTCCGTAAATCCAACACGTATAACGATATTGCCTTCACTATCTTCACCAATTTCTTCAAGGCCGTAATCAATTAATTCCAATTCCAGGTCTTCAATGTTTAAGCCGGTATTTTTTACCTTAAACTCCCCCATACGGGTAAACGTAAATGCCACACTACCACTGGTACCGAGGCTGCCACCGCTTTTTGTAAAGTGCATACGCACATTGGCCACGGTCCTGGTGGGGTTATCCGTAGCGGTTTCCACCAATATAGCCACCCCATGCGGGGCATGGCCTTCGTAGGTTATTTCCTCATAACTGCTGTTGTCTTTTCCCATCGCCCTTTTAATAGCCGCTTCCACACGGTCTTTCGGCATTCCACAAGCCTTGGCATTCAGATAGCACCTTCTCAATGCGGGGTTATTGTCTGGTTCCGGGCCACTATTTTTAACCGCGATATTTATTTCTTTTCCGATACGGGTAAAATCTTTGGCCATTTTATCCCACCTGGCAAACATGGTGCTTTTTCTTGTTTCAAATATCCTTCCCATTTTATGATATTGGTTTAATTAATTAATCGGAATGCAAATTTAAGGAAATCATTTTTTTTTAATCATAAGTTAATTAATGGGGGTGCATTTCAAAATGTCACACGGGGTTGCCAACCTTCAATAGACTCTTATTATTTGAAAAACTATTACCAGGGTTGGCAACCCTCCAGAGAATAGTATGACATTTTGAAATGCACCCATAAATGGAACACGGGGAAAATTTTACTTTTAGTGAAGGGATATACTTTTGGATGACCAATTTGGTTTAAAGGTTGATTTCCAATTCAGGTATGGTTGACAAAACTTCTTTTGTTTCTATTGTGGTACTTTATTTCCTAATTTTATCCTTCATGCGCCAACCATTGTTACAGGTAAATAATTTATCCATTGATTTTATTTCGGAAGGTGATAACTCTCCGGCTGTAAAAAATATTTCTTTTACTGTAGCGGCGGGAGAAATAGTCGCTATTGTTGGTGAATCCGGTTCCGGCAAATCCGTTACTTCCTTATCGTTGATGCAGCTTTTACCAAAGCAGGCAATCGTATCGGGTCGGTTACTTTTTTCGGGGGGCGGTCAAAAAACAGTTGACCTTGTAAAAATCCCTGAAAGGGAAATGAATGTGATCCGTGGTAAAGATATGGCGATGATTTTTCAGGAACCTATGACCTCTTTAAATCCGGTATTTACCTGCGGTTACCAGGTAGCGGAAGCAATTCAATTACATGAAAAATTGTCTTCGGCAAAGGCTAAAGAAAAAACCATTTTATTATTTGAAAAAGTAAAGTTGCCTGATGCGGAAGAAATGGTGAACCGTTATCCGCACCAGTTAAGCGGGGGACAAAAACAACGGGTAATGATTGCGATGGCGATCAGTTGCAACCCTTCCTTATTGATAGCCGATGAACCTACTACCGCATTGGATGTAACCGTACAAAAAACTATTCTGGAACTGATAAAAGAATTACAAATGCGAATGGGCATGGGTGTTATTTTAATTACCCACGATCTTGGATTGGTGGCTGATATTGCAGACAGGGTATTGGTGATGTACAAGGGTGAAATTGTGGAACAGGGTAATACAAGGGAGGTATTACAAAACCCGCAACAGCCCTATACTAAAGCGTTGATGGCCTGCAGGCCGGCGATGCATCAAAGAGGGGAACGGCTGCCGGTGGTGAGCGATTTTATGGAAGCCTCCCGCCCTCCCGATGAACCCGGACAGGCTCATAAAGGAAGTTCTGAGTCCATTCGCCCTGAATCAATTATTTCGGAACAGGTAGTTATTTTATTAAATGCTGAACACGAAACTGAAAATAACAAACCTAAAACCACTACCGATGAAATTGTATTGAAGGTTGAAAACCTGAAAATATTTTTTACCGGGGAAAAAACTTTGTTTGGAAAAACACCACCGCCATTTAAGGCGCTGGATAATGTAAGCTTTACCGTTATCAAAGGCGAAACGCTTGGGTTGGTTGGTGAAAGCGGTTGTGGCAAAACCACATTGGGCAGGGCTATTTTGCAACTGATACCTGCTACATCCGGTAATATAATTTTGAATGGGGTAAACCTGGCAGGCTTATCCAAATCGGCTATGCGTCCGGTTCGCAAAGGCCTCCAGATAGTTTTTCAGGATCCTTATGGATCTTTAAACCCAAGGCTTACCATTGGCGCTGCTATACTGGAGCCGATGAAAGTACATGCTATCCTGGGCAGCAATAGCGCCCGAAAAGAAAAAGTGGTAGAGCTATTGGAAAAGGTAAATTTAAAGCCGGAACATTTTAACCGGTACCCTCACGAGTTTAGTGGTGGACAACGCCAGCGGATTTGTATAGCAAGGGCACTGGCATTGAACCCTTCGTTTTTAATATTTGATGAAAGTGTAAGCGCCCTTGATGTGAGTGTACAGGCGCAGGTGCTGAACCTGCTCAACGATCTTAAAAAAGAATTTGGATTTACGGCTATTTTTATTTCGCATGATTTATCCGTAGTCCGGTTTATCAGTGACAGGATAATGGTAATGAATAAAGGGAAAATTATTGAAGAAGGGGCTTCAAACGAAATCTATTTTTCTCCTAAAAATGACTATACAAAAAAACTGATAGCAGCAATTCCGGGAAAGGGGATAAGCCTGCCCGGCTCATAGTGTAAAGACAATTTAAAATTATAACTTCAGAACTCCCGGCCTGGTTGTAAAGTAAAATCATAGGTTTTGAAAATCAGGGTTAAATCCGTACCGGGAAAAATTGTTTCCGTTTCATTGAGCAGTTTAGCAATAGTAGTGGCTATTTCGTTGTACCTGGGAGTATAAATCGTATGCAACGTTTCTGTAAGTGTTTTGTTATTGTAGTCAGCCATTTGTTGCGCTTTGAAGATCGCCCTTGCCATGTGCATAAACAGGCAAACCATTTACGATATATTGAACAAGACCCTCCTGCTCATAAATTCCCACACAGGAGCTGATTAGTTTTGTACTTA
>JAVHOI010000422.1:0-7105 GCA_036169975.1 Ferruginibacter sp.
CGCTGCTCAACACGAGGCACCTTCGGTGCAATGCCGCATCGCGGTAAATTTTATTTTCAAAAAGCATTTCTTCCGAAGTGGCGTTCAGTGTGATGATTGGCTCCTGCCAGCCCCCGTTTTCTTTTTTATAACCCTGGCGGAATTTATTTGCCTGCTCCCTTGTTTTAATATATGCCGGCAGGAACCCCCATTCCATTTCCACAATTTCAAAATCTTCTTTTCCTTCCACTCTTTTCAGCACGGGAATATTTTGGTAATCAAATCCAATAAGCAAAGGCTTATTTAAAAATTCATATTGTGCGATTGCCTTCTCCATGTTTTTCAACCGGATAAATTCACTATGGATTATTTTTACTCCGTTGTAATAACACATGACTGTTTCATTTTGGATTGAAAATATTTTTCAATTGGTGATCCTTTTCCGGTAATTTAATTCTTTCAACTTTTAATGAGCCTGATTCATAATCTATTTTAAATATTTCATTTATATTTTCATGAAAATATTTCAATTAATATTTTATTCAAATTAAAAAATGGAGAATATACCATTGCATATATTAAAGGAATAGAATAAAATAAAATGGCTTTGCCTGGATTTTTTTGCATCCTTTCCCTGTAAATATATTTACCCGGGCTGCTATGATAAAAATTACAAAATGAACACCTTTTGTATTTTCTAAAGTAAAGCTGCCATCTCCAATTGCTTAACTGGTGGCATAAGCAATCACGGCCAACAAGCGGCTTGTCATAAAATTAATGATTTAATAATAATTAAACATTAAACAGGTATATCAAAATAAATAGGTTTGCATTATGGGTAAGAAAAAAATTATGATTATGGTCTTTTCTATTATTGCAATTGGATATGGATGTTCAAAAGAAAGTGCAAATAATACAACGGCCTCCTGCGATCCTAACATTAGCTATGGTAAAACTATTAAGCAGATGTTTTCCACTGATTGCAACACATCCGGTTGCCACGATGATATTACCATTACATCTCTGGCAAACTACCAAACATTGCATGACGGAGCCACACAAATTAAAAATTCCATCTTATCGGGAAGAATGCCCAAAAACCAAACCCTTTCGGCTATTGATAAAAATGCTATCATCTGCTGGATAGACAGTGGCTATAAAAACAATTAGCTGGTTTAATTGTGTTTCGTATTTTCTTCTGCCGCCGATAATTTATTTTGCCAAAGCCTTCCGTGCCTGTTGCAATACAATTTCAGCGGTATTTTGTTTATCTGTTAAAGCAACCTCATAAATAAGTTTTACATCCGCATTATAAAAAAGGAATGTAGGCGTGGATACTACGCTTACTTTTTGCTTTTGCAGAAAGGCGTGCGTTTCAATAACGTCAGCGCTTAGCCGGTAACTGATAAAATGGGCATTAAAATATTGCGCTACTTTCCGGTCTTTAAAAACAGGATCAAATAACTGGCAGGTGTGGCAGTCCGGTGAATATACTTCAAGGAAAACTTTTTTATTTTGCGCTTTCGCTAAATCAAATACTGTACGAAGATTTCCTTTGGTAATAAAGTTTACCTGCTGCGCATTACCCATTGTGCATGCAATTATAAGGAGCAAAAGGCAATAATATTTTTTAAGATATTTCATATTTAATTTGTCAGAGCAAATATACCATCCTTTTGGTAAGGTATAATTGCGTACCCAAATAAAACAGCATTGATATTTGTCTGGCAGTATTTTTAGCCAGTATCAAAGACTATCGCATTTGTTCATTAATTTTTAGTTCCGGCAGTCATGAAATCCGCAAAAAAATATCAGTCCCTCATCCGTGCCGGCCTATCCTTTTCTATTGCAGGGTACGCTATTAAAGGATTAAATGCTAATAATTGTTTGTGGTATATTATCAACTTACCAGCCCTGTCTTTTTTAATAATTTCCTGTTTTCCCTGTGATGCATAAATTTGAATACCAGTGCATAGATGGCCGGCAATATTAAAAGTGTAAGTATGGTGGAAGTTATTAATCCGCCGATAACTACAATGGCCAAAGGCTTTTGCGTTTCGCTGCCAATACCTGTTGAAATAGCCGCGGGCAGCAACCCGATCATCGCCATTAAAGCGGTCATCACCACCGGCCGTACCCTTGATAGTACGCCTTCTTTTATGGCCTCATCCAGGTGCATCCCCTGATCCAGGTTTTTTCGGAATACCGAAATAAGGATGACCCCATTTTGAATACATACGCCAAACAGGGCGATGAAACCAATACCCGCGGAAATACTAAAATTGATACCGGTTATATGCAGGGCAAGTATGCCACCTATCAATGCGAAGGGTACGTTTAAAATCGTGAGCACCGCATCCTTCACATTCCCATAAGTAATAAACAAAATCAGGAATATAACGAGTAAGCATAATGGTACTACCCTGGCCAGTGTGCCGGATGCCCTTTGCTGATTTTCAAATTCACCGTTCCAGGTTGTTTTATACCCCTGAGGTAACGCAATAGTGGAAGCCACTTTTTGCCTGGCATCCAGAATGGTGCTTCCAAGATCTCTGCCACGAACGGAAAATTTAACGGCGATGTACCGCATGTTATTATCGCGATAAATAAATGCGGGGCCGGTTAGTGTTTTGATATCTGCAATTTCTTTTAACGGCACTTTCGCCCCATCATTCGTAGGGACCATTAAATTTTCAATGGCATCCTGTGTAGCCCGGAATTCTTTTTGATAGCGTATGCGTATATCAAATTTCCGTTCACCTTCATACAATTGGGTAGCCGCCTTTCCGCCGATGGCCATTTCAATTACCGCATTGGCATCCGCTGTGTTTACCCCATAAAATGCCATTTTTTGCTGGTCAAGCTCTATGCGAAATTCGGGTTGCCCAAGATTTCTTAATACGCCAAGATCCTCTACTCCTTTTACCTTTTTTAAAATATCCATTACCTTGTTGGCAGTGCTGTCAAGTATCCCGAAATCGGTGCCAAATATTTTTACTGCCATAGCCGCATTAACGCCGGCTACCGCTTCTTCCACATTATCACGAATGGGCTGCGAATAATTAAAAACGATGCCAGGGAATTTTTTCAACTGCACATCCATCTCATCAATCAATTCATCTTCGGTAATATTTCTTTTCCATTCCTTTGCTGGTTTAAGATCCACCTGTATCTGTACATTAAAAAATCCTTTGGGATCGGTGCCATCATTGGTTCTGCCTACCTGCGATAAAGTTTGTTTTACTTCCGGGAATTCTTTAAGTACATCAATCATTTTATTGGAGATGATGTTAGCCTCAGTGAGGGAAACACTCATGGGTAATTCGGCTTCCACCCATAATGCGCCTTCATTTAATTCGGGCAAAAATTCGGTGCCTAAAAAATTAAAGGATGTAAAGGATAGCACCATTATCCCCAAAGCGATGATTATACTTTTCTTTTGATTGCGATAAACGATATTGAATAATTTGCCAACCCCTTTTTCAAAAAAAATAACTATGGGATTATACTTCTCCTTTACATTTTTTCTTAACAGTACACTCGATAATGCCGGCACAAGGGTGAGGGTAAATAATAAAGCGCCCAGCAGCGCAAAGCCTAAGGTATAAGCTAATGGCGAAAACATTTTCCCTTCCACTTTTTGGAAAGCGAAGATGGGAACCAGGCAGGTAAGGATAATTAGTTTCGAAAAGAATATGGCTTTCCCCATTTCCGTTCCGGTGGTTTTAAACAAACCCAGTTTGGCGAGTTTATTAAATTTTTCCATACCCACTTCCCTTGCCTTCCTGTCGAGCGCAACAAACAATCCTTCTACCATCACTACCGCTCCATCTACGATAATACCAAAGTCAATGGCGCCCATGCTCAGCAGGTTGGCACTCATGCCTTTTATTCGCATGCAAATAAAAGCGAATAATAAGGAGAGCGGGATAATGATACTAACTGTAACGGTGGTGCGCCAGTCGGCCATGAAAATCAGAACGATCAATGTAACCAATACAATGCCTTCAATTAAATTGTGTATCACGGTTTCCTGCGCAAAATCCATCAGGTTGGTACGGTCGTAAAAGGTATTGATCTTGACATCCTTTGGAAGTATGGAATTATTCAACTCATCAACTTTCGCTCTTACGGCATCCAATACTTCAGAAGGGTTTTCCCCCTTCCGCATTACAATGATTCCTTCTATAACATCTTTATTCAGGTTCCTTGATACCTGCCCCAGCCTTGGCTTTCCGCCTTCCACTACTTCCGCTACGTTTCTCACCAGTAATGGTACGCCGTTCGTTTTATTAATAATGATGTTTTCAATTTCACCAATATCATTAAGCAGCCCTATCCCCCTTACCAGGTAGGATTGCCCGTTGCGTTCAATTACATCCCCGCCCACATTTACATTGCTTTTTGCAATTGCATTGTAAACATCAAGCGAGGAAAGATTATACTTGAATAGTAATTGAGGGTTTACACTTACCTCAAACGTTTTTTCCTCGCCTCCAAAACTGTTTACATCCGCCACGCCTGGTACACTTTTAAATTGCCGGTCGAGTACCCAGTTTTGAATGGTAGTTAAATCACGGATACTCCGGGTAGCGCTTTTTAATGTATATCTGAATATTTCCCCGGTAGGCCCGTAAGGTGGCTGTACATCCGGCTTTACGCCATCCGGCAAATCGGCGCCACCTAAGCGGCTTAGTACCTGTTGGCGTGCAAACGCATCGTCCACATCATCGTCAAAAATAATTCTGATGTACGATAATCCAAATGCTGAAGTGGTGCGAAGGTTTGATTTTTTTTGTATGGAGTTCAGCACCGTTTCCATTGGAATGGTAATGAATTTTTCTACTTCTTCGGCGCTTCTTCCGGGCCATTGCGCAATGATGATGATTTGCGTATTGGTTACATCGGGGAAGGTTTCTATCGGAGTATTTTTATAACTCACTATTCCAATCACTGATATTACCGCGGTTAAAAAGAAAACGAGGTAGCGGTGCCTGAGTGAAAAATGGATGATGTTTTTTATAAACTTATTCATGAGATTTGTTTTGCCGACCCAACCCCGCCACGGCGGGGATATCTGGAAATTGTATTATGTTTAGAATCATTCCAATTATGGATATTGTTTTTTTTGTACCGGGCTTTTAAATTTCAAATATGGTTCATTCCATAGCTATCGGAAGGCGACCTTGTATGCCTTTGCAATCAGGCAGGGCATTCCTTAATTTAAGTGCATGATTCAGCTATTCTTGCTCCGGATAAAAATTTACCATTTACTATACATCAAGCAAAGTCGTTTAGCCAGGCATTTTAATTGCCCCGCTCTTCAGGGCGGGGAACTGAAATAAGGAACAAAACTGCGGCTTTAGCCGAAATGAAAATATTTGTTGCCATTATTCCCGCTCTGAAGAGCGGGGATAATCATTGCCCATTCATAATTCACTATTCTCAATCCACCATTCACCATTCACTATTGGTCTCTTACTTTTCCGTAAGGGCTTTAAACAACAGTATTTGATTTTGTGAAATAACCTGGTCCCCTTCCTTAAGGCCGGTTTTGATGTACGCCTTTTCACCAACGGTTTTCAACAGTTCTACTTCCTGCACGGCCAATTCACATTTGCTTTTATAAATGATCACATAATTTTTTCCATTTTCAGAAACGATTGCTTTATCGGGCACGGCAACAGACTTGCCGCCCTCTTTATTTGTAATGACAATGTTGGCAAACATTTCAGGTTTCAATAGTAGCTCTTCGTTTGGAAGCCTTACGCGGATCTTCATCACTTTTGTTACGGGATCCAATACATTACTTACTTCATCTACCACACCGGTAAATACGTGGTTGGGGTAGGCGAGTGTGGTTACCCTTGCCGCATAGCCAACTTTTATTTTGGTGATATCCGTTTCATACACATTGGCCCAAACCCATACATCGCTGATATTGCCCACCGTAAATAAATTATCATTGGCATCGCTTCGGATAAAACCACCCTGATTTATTTTTTTCTCTACCACATACCCGCTGATTGGCGCGGTAATGATATAGGTACCATTAGCGGAGGTCCTGCCGCCACCATTAATCTGGATTTGATTTTTTAATTTGGTAGCCGCTGTTACCGCTTTTTGATAATTTTCTTTTGACTCCAGGAATTCTTTTTCGCTCGCTATGCCATTTTTAAATAATGAGCCTTCATTTTCCATTTGTTTTTTCGCAATGGCTACATCATTGCCCGCTGTGGACATATCACTGTAATTGCCGGCCACGTCAGCGCTTTTAATAATGGCGAGCGTTTGGCCTTTACTTACTTTATCACCCACCGACACATTTACCTGCAAAACCTGGCCGCTGCTAAAAGGATATACTTTGGATACCTTTCGGTCGTCGAAATTTATTTCACCACTCAATTTTAATTCATCATCCACACTGCCCAAAAAGGCTGTATCAATAGTAATAATTTTTGCCATTGAATCGGAAATACAAACTAGGGTAGATTTTTCGGGATCCGGTTGTTTGCCCTTACAGCTAAATAATAAAGCGGAAATGGCAAAGAGGAGTACAGGGCGTTCATATTTCATGTTACAAATAACTTTGTATAATTACTGAATATTAATAATGGTGGAGTTGGTAGTGAAGTTCAATTCTTCAATTGATTTTACAAGGCTGTTGTGTTGCTCCACCAGTTTTAGTTTTGTGTCCTTGTAGGCATCTATGAAATCAATGAATTCCAATAAACTGATCTGCCTCGCCTGGTACGTTTTAAAAACATTTTGCAACAGTTCATCATATTTTAAGGAGAAATCCAATTGTTGCAGGTTATTTACCTGCTGAAAATATTTCAGCTTATTGTAGGAAGCGGTTACTTCATTTTCTATCTTATAATATTGAAAGGTATTCAGCGTTTCCTGCTGCTTTATGCCGAATTGCGCCGATTTAATATTGCCCTGGTTTTTATTAAAAATGTTTATAGGTAAGGCTATTGACAGGCCAACGTAATTGGGGTTATAACTGCTGTGCTGGTCATATTCCGTTCCGATGGTTACATCCGGCTTGGCCAATGCTTTCTGATAAATGAGATTATGGTTTTGAAAATCAATGGCTGCCTGGGCGATTTTCGCATCCGGCCTG
>JAVHOI010000423.1:0-7105 GCA_036169975.1 Ferruginibacter sp.
TTTGTAATCCGTTATCCACGCGGTGAAGGTGTAATGCCTGAATGGAAAACGCCTTTTGAAGAAATACAAATTGGTAAAGGAAGAAAACTAAAAGACGGACAGGATGTAGCCATTCTATCATTTGGCCATCCGGGTAATTTCGCCGCCGCCGCTATCCGAAATGTAAAAGCCGAAGGAATAAACCCGGCGCATTATGATATGCGTTTTGTAAAACCCATTGATAAGGAATTGTTGCATGAAGTGTTTGGCAAATTCAATAAAATTGTCACCATTGAAGACGGTACGGTAGTAGGTGGTTTTGGTACGGCGGTACTGGAGTTTATGAATGAATATGGTTATAAGGCGGATGTAAAAATCATGGGCATACCTGACCGGTTAATAGAGCATGGCTCACTTAAAGAATTGTATAATGAAATTGGTTTGGATGCCAATGCCATCGCCGGAGTATTGAGGGAACTAATGAAAGAGAAGGTAAAAGTTACCACTGCTTTTCAATAATCAAATTTTTCAATAAATTTAAACCGGCAAATTATTGCCGGTATTTTTATGTGTGTCTGGCATGGTCACAACTTCAGAAATCCTGGCCTGATTGTGAAGTAAAATCATTGGGTTTTTAAAATCAGGGTTAAATGCGTACCGGGCAAAATTGTTTCTGTATCATTGAGCAGTTTCGCGATAGTAGTTGCTATTTCGTTGTACCCGGGAGTGTACAACGTATGCAACGTTTCTGTAAGTGTTTTGTTTTTGAAGTCAGGCATTATATTTACCGGTGTTTGGATGATTTGTTTTATCAGCATTTTTTTCTCATCATCCGCTCTGCTGAAGTACTGTATCTCGTTGGCCGGTGCGGTTTCTGCACGGTAACAGATCATTTTAATGATATTGATAAATAACCTGCTTCCCGTTTTTAATTTGTTGTACTGCTTGTCATTGGGCATTTCCGGTAGTTTTATTTTTTCCTCCATCTTCCGCCTTTGCTTCATCAGTGTTTCAATGAGTTGCCGCTTTGCCTTTATGGCGTCAATAAGGGTGTTTTTTTTGTCAGGTATTGGAGCAATATTATTCAAAGTCGTGTCAAAGTTTTTTTCTATTATCTCCACCCATAAGGCGGCCCCAATCTGCCTGGATTGTGTTGCTTTAGGTGTCTCCGGGATTTTTTAATTCGGTAAACACCGAGGCAACAATTATGAGGGAGGGTATATAAAAAGTAACGCTTAGCAACATAATGGGAAACCATATTGTCATCATAAAATACAAAGTAAAATAACAAACCGATTAAAAAAAATAACCCTTAATTTTAAAACATGAAAGTTTTTAACCGGATAAAAAATATTGAAAGCAATTTAGCGGCGACCAAAATAAATTAAAAAAAATAAAACGAAATACAACAGAAGGGCCGATACTTTACTCCCAAAAGGCAGCTTAAGGCGACATCGTTTTTTTTGCTGCCGGATAAATTATTCCCGTACTTTAAATGTAACTGAGGGATGGCGAAGCCATTGAAATTTTTGAAAAGAATATTAAAAAGACGATAGGTAATAAACCCGATAACAATCGTATGGCTGGAGATTGCCGCAACTGCCAATTTAAATATAGCTCCATGTTAGCCATTGATTTTGAATAAAACCTTTTTTTTGAGCTGCTGGCAATAGCGTAAATTGCTGCGGTTATGCAAGTGTAAAAGACGACCGTGCAACGACCAACGAACGAACTGAAACAAGAAAAAAGTAAACCATTTTGACAGGTGAAAACAGACATAGAAACGATATTACAAACGGACGGCTCCTGACCCGACACGCTGACCGACCCTATTTTTTTTATTTTTTTCCCACCGCACATTTTTTAGCCCACGCACCGACAGAAATATGTATTTTGGTAAATTATATTTTGAGAACTAAAGAATGAATAAAAAGACACTTTCAGAAAGAGATATTTGCACTAAGTTTATCACTCCTGCTTTGGAAAAGGCAGGTTGGGACAAGCAATTGCAGGTATTGGAGGAAGTTTCTTTTACTGATGGTAAGATTTACGTTAGAGGAAAAATCACAGCAAGAGGAACAAGAAAACGAGCAGACTATATTCTGTATTACAAACCGAATATTCCTATTGCAATCATTGAAGCTAAGGACAATAATCATTCGGTAAGAGCAGGAATACAACAAGGTTTGGACTATGCTCAAATACTTGACATTCCTTGTGTGTTCAGCAGCAACGGTGATGGATTTTTATTTCACGACCGCACAGCGACAGACGCCCGCCTGCCGGACGGGCAGGGAAACATAGAAACGGAAATCAGTTTAGACGACTTTCCCACTCCCGAACAACTGTGGCAGAAATACAAAAAATATAAAGGCATTGAAACACCCGAAGCGGAAAGAATTGTTTCACAAGACTATTATTTTGACGGTACAAACCGCAAACCGAGATACTACCAACAAATTGCAGTAAACAGAACAGTTGAAGCCATTGCCAACGGACAAAACCGAATTATTTTGGTAATGGCAACAGGTACAGGGAAAACCTATACGGCTTTTCAAATTATTCACCGACTTTGGAAAAGCGGTGCAAAAAAACGGATTCTGTTTTTAGCTGACCGAAACGCTTTGATTGACCAAACACGCAGAGGCGACTTCAAACACTTTAAAGATAAAATGACGGTGGTAAAACACCGTCAAATTGATAAAAGCTATGAAATTTATTTGGCTTTGTATCAAGGTTTATCGGGTTCAGACGAAGATGCAAATGTGTACAAACAATTTTCACCCGACTTTTTTGACTTGATTATAATTGATGAGTGCCACAGAGGAAGTGCGAAAGAAGATAGCAGTTGGAGAGAAATTTTATTTTACTTCAAAAACGCTACGCATATTGGTTTAACAGCCACGCCAAAGGAAACAAAAGAAACAAGCAACACCGAATATTTTGGCGATCCTGTTTATACTTATTCATTGAAACAAGGTATTGATGATGGTTTCCTTGCTCCTTATCGAGTGGTAAGAATTGGTTTGAATGTAGATGTCGAAGGTTGGCGACCTGACCAAGGAAAAACCGACAAAGACGGAAACGAAATTGAAGACCGCATTTATAACCGCAAGGACTTTGATAAAAATTTAGTGATAGAAGAAAGAACGGATGCGGTTGCCAGGAAACTAACAGAGTTTTTGAAAGGTTACGACCGTTTTGCCAAAACCATTGTGTTTTGTGTGGACATTGACCACGCTGAACGAATGCGAACTGCATTAGCCCGACACAATCCTGATTTGGTTGCCGAGAATCACAAATACATAATGCAGATTACTGGCGACAATGACGAAGGAAAACGGGAGTTGGACAATTTCATCAATCCAGAAGAAAAATATCCTGTAATTGCCACTACCTCTGAATTGATGACAACAGGAGTTGATGCTCAAACCTGCAAAGTGATTGTGTTGGACAGCAACATCAATTCAATGACCAAGTTCAAACAAATCATTGGACGAGGAACACGTATCAATGAAGAATATGGCAAACTGTATTTTACCATTTTAGATTTCAGGAATGCAACAGACTTATTTGCCGACCCTGCATTTGATGGCGACCCAATTAGAATAAAACCAGTTACAGAAGATACCGACTTAGGCGGCATTGTGGACGAAGAAGAAAACACAGAACCGATTATTGACATTGAATCGGCCGAAGAAATTGACATCACACCACCAACGCCACAACCCGAATCGCCTTTTACTCCCGAACCACCACGACCAAGAGGAAAGATATATGTAAATGGTGTGGATGTTTCGGTTTTAATTAGCCGTGAATTACATTTTGACCAACACGGCAAACCCATTACCACAAGTTTGAAAGACCATACCAAAGAAATTATCAAAGAGCAGTTTGCTTCCTTAGATGATTTTCTGAACAAGTGGAAAGGTTCAGACCGCAAGGAAGCCATCATTGCCGAATTGGTGGAACAGGGCGTAATGGTGGAAGCATTGTATGAAGCCGTTGACAAACAAGTGGACTTGTTTGATTTAATCTGCCACGTTGCGTATGACC
This sequence comes from Ferruginibacter sp., assembly GCA_036169975.1. Classification (GTDB taxonomy): domain Bacteria; phylum Bacteroidota; class Bacteroidia; order Chitinophagales; family Chitinophagaceae; genus Ferruginibacter. The sequence goes on from JAVHOI010000423.1 coordinate 4,036, forward strand.
AACCGCCAATGACCCGAAAAGAACGGGCAAACAATGTGAAGAAACGCAACTACTTTACCAAGTATGGCGACCAAGCCCGAAAAGTATTGGAAGCATTGCTCGACAAATATGCTGACCAAGGCATTGAAAACATTGAGAACATTCAAATCCTGACTGTGCCACCCATCAATGAATTTGGTTCGGTAACCGAAATCATCAAAGCATTTGGCAGTCGTGAGGAATACGAAAAAGCCATCAAAGAATTAGAAAACGAATTGTATAAAGTAGCGTAATGAGCATAGAATTAAATATTATACCAACCGACTTATTGGAACAATATGTTTCCACATTAAACATATCATTAAAGCAAGATTTTGAAAATTTGAATGATAGCGAGCTAAGCATAGATACCTTTAGTTTTTACACTTCTGTATCTGCTGTATTCTCTTCAAAAATTGAAGGCGAACACATCGAGCTGGATTCGTTCATCAAACACAAGCGATTTGGAATTGAATACCAACCTGATTATACGCGTAAAATTGATGATTTATACGAGGCGTATTTATTTGCTCAAAAAAACACGCTTACCCCAAAAAAGGTAGCATTGGCTCATTCCCAAATAACTAAGCACATTCTAAAAAAATCGAAACAAGGCAAAGTAAGAGTTACCAATATGTTTGTAATAACCAAAGAAGGGAAAATTGAATACGTAGCAGCCACTCTAGAAAAAGTAAAGTCTGAAATGGAAAGATTATATAATGATTTAGAAATATTGGTGAAAGCAGATTTGTCTTTTTCGGAAACTTTATTTTATGCTTCAATGATTCATTTGGTTTTTGTGAAAATTCACCCGTTTGATGATGGAAATGGACGAACCGCAAGGCTTTTGGAAAAATGGTTTATCGCTCAAAAATTAGGAAACAATGCCTGGTTTGTGCAATCTGAAAGAAACTATTACGACAATCACCAAACCTACTATAACAATATAAGGTGTTTAGGATTAGACTATGAAGAATTAAATTACAATGAAGCTATGCCGTTTCTCCAAATGCTTTCCAACGCTATTAACTACAAAGGATAAAACAATATGAGCAACATAGGAGGCGTAATAAAATCAATCAGAGATATTTTCCGAAAAGACCCGGGCTTGAGCGGAGATGCACAACGCATTGAGCAATTGGGATGGATGATATTTCTGAAACTCTTTGACGATAAAGACAAGGAAAAAGAAATACTTGAACCGAAATACAAGTCGCCTATTCCAACCAAATTGCAATGGCGAAATTGGGCAGAAGATGATGAAGGCATCACCGGTGACGAACTCATCAATTTTGTGAACAACAACCTGTTTCCGAAGCTCAAAAACCTGACCATTGGTGTGAACGACCGTTTGGGTATCATTATCCGACAAATATTTGATGGAACCAACAACTATATGAAAAGCGGGACTACCTTCCGCCAGGCCATTAACAAACTCAACGAGATTGATTTTAACAGCAGCAAAGAGCATCATATTTTCAATGCCATTTACGAAGACATATTGCAGGGACTTGCCACTAAAAAAGACACAGGAGAATTTTATACCCCAAGAGCCGTAACGCAGTTTATCATAGATATGGTAAACCCAAAATTGGGTGAAAAAATTACCGACCCTGCTTGCGGAACAGCGGGCTTTTTGGTGTGTGCCATTGAACACCTGAAAAAGCAGGTAAAGAACATTGACGACCGCAACACCTTACAGGAAACCGTAACAGGGAGCGAACTAAAACCCCTGCCTTTTATGCTGAGTGTGGTAAACCTGATTACCCACGACATTGAATTGCCGCAAATTGAAAACGGTGATTCACTGAGCCGTGAATACAACTCAATCAAACAAAAGGACCGTGTGGACATCATTGTTGCCAATCCACCTTTTGGTGGTGTGGTGGCATGGAAACCAATTTTCCTTTGAATTACCGCACCAAGGAAAGTGCTGATTTGTTTTTGATTCGTATCCCCTCCACTAACTCCTTGTTGTCGTTCAGGAAATAGCGATGCACCTTTGACGTTAGGTAATGTAGTTTTGGATGGCTTTTAAGTTTGCAAGCAGTAGTAACAATAGCGCACCGGACGGGGTAGTTGAAGATCGTTGTTGGTTGATAGTGGACCTTATCACCGCTCTTCGTATTCCCCCGCTTTTGTAAAACGATAACTATTCTTTTCCGCATCGAAAAAATTACGGGCGCTTTTGCGAAAGGTAAACAACAACCGTTTCAACTGCTCCTGAAATTGTTCATCCTGCGGTTTATCTTCCTTAATTTTTTTATTAGTCATAACGGAAAGTTTATGGTTGCTGCTTACTTCCAGCACATTTTCTGGTTGCAATCCGCTGAGGCCAATTTTCCAATCGTCTTCTTTTTTTACCCGGTAATTAAAGAAATAAACAAAACCCTTTTTTCCCTGGCAAGCTATATTTTGTTTTCGGATAAAAACAATGGAATCCACTTTGTAGTATTCTTTATCCGCTACCAGGTAGCTTCTTGCCAAATCCAATTGTGTTTTGTACCTGGCCGGAAATTTATCCAACTTTTTAACCTGCTCTAACCTGCTGTACAGCATTCCCCTCCATTTATCTTTTTCGGCAAACCATTCCAGGAGACTATCCGCTACCGGTTTATTATTTCGCAACAATACGATCGCCGTATTCAATCTTACCACATCATCTTTTGAAAGCAGGAGTTTATCAAAAAATTTAGGCACATTAATATTGTTATCATAAAATAGCAGTAGCAAAATAGCATAATCATTTAATTCATTTTTGTTTTCATTGCTGTTATAATTGCGTACCGGCTCCGCGTCATTGTCTTTGTTTTTTTCTTCATCCAACCTTTTTTCATCTTTTCCCTGCTGTTTCTTTAATTCTATTTTGGCATCAAAATAAATTGTATTGAAATAATTTACTAACTGCATATTGTTGATATAGCCACTATCCACGAGGGTTACCAATAGCGACATCACCGGCTTTTTGTAATCATCTATACCGGCTAATTGTAAAAGCTCAGGATACAAGGTGGCCGCTAATTTCAATGAATCCCCGAGGTTGCTGAATAAA
>JAVHOI010000424.1:0-7084 GCA_036169975.1 Ferruginibacter sp.
TGTAAGCTGCTTCCGTAGCGGTTTGTATGTACAGTTGAATGGCGTCTTTTGGCTTCACCTGGTTTTTATTACGGGCATCCCTAAGCGAAGTAATTACCTTTTTTAATAATTCGCCCTGTGCCAGTACTTCGGGTAGCGGATGTTGATAAGGTGCTGTTTGGGTAACGCACAAGTCTGTTGGGTGCTCATCAAGCAAATGATAAATTTCCTCGGTAATGAAGGGCATGAAAGGATGCAACAACTGCATCATCTCTTCAAAAAATCCTACGGTTTTGTTATACATCGCTGCTTCCACCGGTTGATCAAATCCCGGCTTCACCCACTCCAGGTACCAGCTACAGAAATCATCCCAAATCAAAGAATAAATAGCTTTCAATGCTTCACTCAGGCGGAACTGTCTCATTAAATCATCCACTTCCGATTTAACCTGGTTCATGCGATTTGTAAACCAGTCTGTGGCAAAGTGATGCGGTACGATGGCCGAATGGTGGGTGATTACTGAGGATAGATGCGTGATGAGTGCGGAATCCGTATTGATGTTACTTAACGATTCGATGCTTTGCACCAATGATGCCGAGGTATCTATACGGGACTGCCAGTTGCGGATCAGCTTTAGTGCATTCCACAATTTATTATTAAAATTCCTTCCTTGTTCCAGTGCGCTTTCATCAAACATCAGGTCGTTGCCTGCGGGCGATGAAACCATAATTCCGAATCTTACCGCATCAGCTCCGTATTGGTCAATCAATCCAAGCAGGTCGGGCGAGTTGCCCAATTGCTTACTCATTTTTCTGCCCAGCTTATCCCTTACCATGCCGGTGAAATAAACATCTTTAAAAGGCGGCTTACCGGCATATTCATAGCCGGCCATAATCATCCTGGCCACCCAGAAAAAAATAATGTCTTGTCCTGTAACCAGTGTGGTAGAAGGATAATAATAATTTACCTCATCATTGCCGGGATGGCTGATGCCTTTAAAAACTTCCATAGGCCAAAGCCAGGCTGAAAACCATGTATCAAGTACATCTTCATCCTGCGTAAGTTTAAGGATTTTTGTTTCTGGTTTTGTGAGGTGTAATTGTTCCAGGCTTTCCGCCACATAAACATTTCCCTGTTCATCGTACCAGGCCGGTATCCGCTGCCCCCACCAAAGCTGCCGACTAATGCACCAGTCTTTTATATTGCGGAGCCAATGCGTATAAGTGTTTTTTGATTTGGCCGGATGAAACTGAATGGTGTCATCTGTTACGGACGACAATGCTTCCGGATTTTTTTTCAAAAACTGATCCATGTCAATGAACCACTGCAAGGATAGCCGGTGTTCTATTGCTGCACCAGTTCTTTCGCTTGTACCTATCTGCCCTTTGTAGCCTTCAATTTTATCTATCAGGTTTAGCTTGCTGATATCTTCCACTATTTTTTTTCTCAAATCAAAACGGTCAACGCCGGTATAGGATAACACCAAATCAGAGGGATTATCATCCATTAAATCTTCGGCGGTAAATTTTCCTTCCGCATCCAGGGTATTAATCACTTTCAATTGATGCTTTATGCCCAGCATGTAATCGTTCTTATCATGGGCCGGTGTAACTTTTAAAGCGCCTGTTCCAAAATCCGTAGTCACATAGTCATCCGCAATGATGGGGATTTTTCTATTGATGATGGGTACTATTACTTCTTTGCCGATAAGGTTGATGTAGCGTTCATCCGTTGGGTTTACGCAGATGGCAATATCGCCCAAAATGGTTTCGGGCCTTGTAGTAGCAACGGTAATGCCACCCACACCTCCACTATTTAGCGGGGCGTTATTGCTGTCGGCAAATTTGTAGGTAACATAAAATAATCTGGAGTCAATATCTTTAAAGATTACCTCTTCATCGCTTAATGCGGTTTGGCTCTGCGGATCCCAGTTTACCATTCTTTTGCCCCGGTAAATAAGCCCTTTTTCATGCAGGTCAACAAATACTTTTAGTACACTTTTATAATAATCCCCATCCATGGTAAAGGATGTCCTTTTCCAATCAAGGCTGCAACCTAATTTTTTTAATTGTTGCAAAATGATACCACCAAATTTTTCTTTCCATTCCCAGGCATAAGCTAAAAATTCTTCTCTTGTTAAGGAAGATTTCGTTATTCCTCTTTCTCTCAGCATGGCCACTACTTTTGCTTCGGTGGCAATTGACGCATGATCGGTACCGGGAACCCAACAGGCGTTCTTTCCCTGCATACGTGCCCTGCGGATCAATATATCCTGGATGGTATTATTGAGGCAATGCCCCATGTGCAATACGCCCGTTACATTCGGTGGAGGTATTACTATGGTATAAGGTTCCCTTTCATCCGGCACACTGTTGAAATATCCTTTATTGATCCAATGCCCATACCAGTTAGCTTCCACTTCGCCGGGCATGTAATTTTTCGACAGTTCCATTTGCTGAATAATTAATTATTTCCTGTTAAATAAATTGTGTACGAATATGTCATCAGGCGGAACCAGGCCACAACCTGTTCCCGCGATTTGCAAATGTACGAATTGAGGTTTCAATTTTTACATTGCGTTATTTCATGGAATGCTAATTACTAAAATATGCAATTTGTATTTTTCATATTCACTTTCCCCGACACAACAAAGAATGGCTTTTAATTACTCATTGGGTTTAATTTTTAAAAAAAATCTTTTTACTTTAAGCGATCTTTACTTTCAAAACAAATCGCTCGATTAATTCTTTTTATAGGATTAGGCATTTTATTCGCAAATACCCTGCTATATCATTTTTCTCTTTTAAATTCGTTGCTTTTGCCTCTACAGCCGGCGGGCTGCGTAACTGCAACGCCGCTGCTTTTGCTTCTTTCAAAAAATAAGCTTCGCATTTTTTGAAACCCGGCTACGCCGTGACCGAACCAAAAGAGGCGGCTTATGCAATTACTGATTTTAACCCGAACGATAAAATCACAGACCAAAATGATATCGGTAGCACGTTTGCGAATAAAAAACCTAATCTTATCATTTTATAATTAAGCCAGAAGCAATGTGGATGAATAGCTCCCCTTTGGGAAAGGGTGCTTATATTTGCTGGCTCAAATCATTTTTCTTGCAAACAATTCAAAAAAATCTTCGTCTTCAAAAAATAATTACCGGCATTGGCATATTGCTTTTTTTGATGAAGGTATTTGCCTGGTACCTCACCCGTTCCGTAGCGATATTAACGGATGCTTTGGAAAGCACTGTGAATGTGATAGCAGGATTAATAGGCGTGTACAGCTTATATATCAGCGCCAAACCCAAAGACTGGGACCATCCTTATGGGCATGGTAAAGCTGAATTTTTATCCGCCGCCATTGAAGGTACTTTAATAACAGTGGCTGGTTTTGTCATAATCTATGAAGCGCTTATACATTTAATTCACCCACATATTGTTCAAAAACTGGATTATGGTATTTTGCTGGTAGCCATTACCGGAGTCATCAATTATGTAGCAGGATTTATTTGTATTAAAACGGGAAAAAAAAGTAATTCATTGGTATTGGTGGCCAGTGGAAGGCATTTGCAAACCGATACCTACTCTACCATTGGAATCATTATTGGTTTGATCCTTTTATATATCTTAAAATTATGGTGGATAGACAGCGCTGTGGCCATCATCTTCGCCTTCATCATCATATTTACAGGGTACAGGATTATCAGGAGTTCCATATCCGGTATTATGGATGAAGCGGATATTACCCTGATTAATAAATTGGTCTTAACGCTTAATGATAACAGGCGGGAAAATTGGATTGACCTGCACAACCTTCGCATTATCAAATATGGCAGCACACTGCATATTGACTGTCATCTTACCCTGCCCTGGTATTTGAATATTAATGAAGCCAATATTGAAATAGATACCCTGTTTGAAATTGTAAAAAGGGAGTTTGGCGAATCAATGGAAATATTCGTACATGCCGATGGTTGCAACGACTTTGGCTGCAGAATTTGTACCAAACAAAATTGTGGCGTCCGCCAGTTTCCCTTTGAGAAAAAAATTGAATGGACGGTTGAAAATATTTCTAAAGATATTAAACATCATTTGTAATGGAGTTGGATAATGAATATTGGAGTAACAGGTATATGCGAGATACCTCAGCATGGGATGTCGGCAGTATCACTACACCTTTAAAAGAATATATAAGCCAGTTAACGGATAAGCATATCGCCATATTGATACCCGGCTGTGGCAATAGTTACGAGGCGGAATATTTATTAAAGCAGGGGTTTACGAATATTACTTTAATTGATATTTCAACCGTGCTTTGCAAAAAACTGAAAGAAAAATTTGAGGCGTATTCGCCCAAAAGGCTTTCGATAATTTGCGGTGATTTTTTTGAACACTCCGGCGGGTATGACCTGGTAATAGAGCAAACATTTTTTTGCGCCTTGTCGCCATCGCTTCGTATTCAGTATGTAAACAAAATGTATGATTTATTAATGCCGGGTGGCAAATTGGCTGGCCTGTTGTTCAATCGTGAATTTGAAGGAGGCCCGCCATTTGGAGGAACTGAAAATGAGTATCGTCGGTTGTTTCAGGAAAAATTTACAATTGCTGTGATGGAAAATTGTTACAATTCCATTGCGCCGAGAAATGGGGCGGAATTGTTTGTAAAGTTGGTAAAGAAATATTGATTTGATGATTTTTTCTATGCCTAATGTCCTTCAAATAATTTAGCCACTCCAAACGCAGCCGCAGCAGCCATTGCCCCAATCAGGGTTACCTGCAAAGCTCCTCTCCAGGGATTAATACCCGTTACCCGGCTTTTAAAATATCCGAATACAAACAGGCATACCAGGGTGGCAACTACGGATATTTCCAGGGCTTCAGTGGAATCAGCAATAAAAAAATAGGGGCTTAAAGGAATGATACCACCCACTACATAAGAGAGCCCGATATTCAATGCACTTTTGGTAGCCCTTTTTGGATCAGGTTTTTCAAGGCCTAACTCATACTTCATCATGAAATCTACCCATCGGTTTTTATCTTTCGCTATTTCTTCCGTAGCCAGTTCCTGCAACCCTGCGCTTAAACCAATACTGGCGAAAAATTCTTTTGTTTCATTAATTTCCACCTCACGCAAATGTTCTACTTCATTATACTCCCTTTTGATTTCACTTCCATAATGATCCTGTTCCGTTTTGCCCGAAAGGTACCCACCAAGCCCCATGGCAATGCTGCCTGCGCAAATTTCCGCGATACCCGCAATTACGATAATGCTGCTGTCTGAAACCACACCACTTAAACCGGCTGCCAATGCAAAAGGAACAGTTAATCCATCACTCATGCCAATTACAATATCCCTGAGCATGTCGGAGCTTTTCAGGTGGGATTCTTTGTGTTCGTGATGCAGATGTGTATCCATAAAATAATTTATAAAACGAAGATAATATTATGTAAATAAATCAGCCGGCATTTATTCAATGCCGGCTGATAGAAATTATAAAACTTATTTAAAGTGCCGCCAAACTTTTATCTATTATTCCAACGCATTCCATCACCTGTTCTTTTGTAATCAACAGCGGTGGGGCAAAACGGATTTTATCGCCATGAGTTGGTTTGGCCAACAACCCATTTTCTTTTAATGTCAAACAAAGGTCCCAGGCGGCTTCAGGGTTATCGTGTTTTATTACCACGGCATTCAATAATCCTTTACCCCTTACCAATTTCACGAAAGGGGAATTTAATTTTCTTATTCCACTTCGTAAAAGCTCACCCATCACTTCCGCGTTTTCAACCATTTTATCTTCTTTTAAAACCTGCAAAGCTGCTATGGCAACCGCACAGGCCAGTGGGTTACCGCCATAAGTACTGCCATGTTCGCCTGGCTTAATGGTCAGCATTATTTCATCATCGCACAGCACGGCGCTTACCGGCAAAGCGCCACCACTTAATGCTTTACCCAAAATCAAAATATCCGGACGGACATTTTCATGATCGCAGGCCAGCATCCTGCCGGTACGTGCCAACCCGGTTTGTATTTCATCGGCAATCATCAGCACATTATATTCGCTGCATAAATTCCTGATGCCGGTTAAATATCCATCATCGGGTACTACTACGCCGGCTTCGCCCTGTATGGGTTCAAATAAAAAGGCCGCTATATTTTTATCCTGAAATGCTTTTTCCAAAGCGGCAAGGTCGTTATACGGAATAGCCGTATAGCCTGGACTGTAAGGCCCAAAATTATTTTTCGCTGAAGGATCGCTGCTGAAAGTGATAACACCTGTAGTTCGTCCGTGAAAATTACCTTCACAAACTACTATCACCGCATCATTATCAGCAATGCCTTTTACTTCATAAGCCCACTTTCGGGCAAGCTTAAGCGCAGTTTCCACCCCTTCCACTCCGGTATTCATGGGCAATACTTTATCGTACCCAAAATAAGCGGTGATGTATTTTTCATACTCACCCAATAAGCTGCTGTGAAAAGCCCTGCTCGTTAAAGTCAGTGTGGTTGCCTGCCCGGTAAGTGCGGCAATAATTTTGGGATGGCAATGGCCCTGGTTTACGGCGGAGTAACCGCTTAAAAAATCGTAATAGCGTTTGCCATCCACATCCCATACAAAAACCCCTTCACCACGGTTTAACACAACCGGCAGCGGATGATAATTGTGTGCGCCATATTTTTCTTCAAGGTCAATGTATAACTGTGTATTGGCGGATAAGGCTATGGCTGATTGCATGATGTTTAATTGATTAATTGATAATTGATAATTTGTTAATTGATAATTGACAAGTGTGTTCAACAGGTCAATCTCTTTTTAACAATGGTTTGAGAATTTCTACTGACGGCAAAGTTTTAGTACCAGCGTTTTAAACTTAGTGGTTCAGCAAATCGAGGTTACTGCTGAGGAAAGGTGGTATGTTTAATGGAGAATTGATAACTTTTAAATTTTGATGCAAGGTATAAAAAAATACACTTTAAAAATTGAAGTATTTAATATTAATAAAGTTTACACCTTTCTAAAAAAGTGTAAACTTTATAGCAATGGCTTATAAATCAAACTTAATGCCCTGTGCCAGCGGCAATTTATCTGTATAATTAATGGTAT